>WJJC01000135.1 GCA_014729945.1 Candidatus Bathyarchaeota archaeon | reverse complement strand
TTCTTCCTGTACCCATAACCGTTCTGGTATAGACTGTCAGCATCTGATTGTGTGGGTACCACGACCTCTTCATTGGTATAGACTGCTGTAAAGGGTTCCATTAATCTTTCAAGATACAATACCCGTGATAATTCTATCGATTTAGTGTTTTGCTAAGGGTTTTATTTCTCAAAACCCCTAGGGTAAATCAGTTAGAAACCCCAATACAAAATTGATACCATAACAATTATTGGCGAAAAATGCATTATTTTCATCATATTGCAATCACGATACTTAGTTATTACAGAGAAACCCAGCTCAGCTAGAAAAATAGCTCACGCACTTGATGACTCTAGTTCTCCGCGGAAGGGGAAATATGGAAAAGTGTCATTCTATGTAGCAGAACATAAGGGAGATGAACTAGTAATTGTTAGTGCAGTAGGGCACCTCTATACTATAGAGCAAAAAAAAGGAGGGTGGAGCTACCCAGTTTATGATATAGAGTGGGTTCCCACATATGAAAGTAACAAGAAACTATCCTATACTAAACAATACCTTGACGCAATAATTGGGTTAGCCAACAAAATAGATGGTTACGTTAGCGCATGTGACTACGACCAGGAAGGAAGCCTAATCGCATATAACATAATTAAACATGGAATAGGAGATCAAGCCTTAACCAAAGCTAGAAGAATGCTTTATAGTACTCTAACCTCAAAAGAACTTGTCTCTGCTTGGGAACATATAACCCCCAGTCTTGATTACTCAGTAGTGTCTGCAGGAAAGACACGGCATGAAACTGACTGGCTTTTCGGTATAAATCTGAGTCGAGCATTGACACTCGCCGCGCGTCGTTTCCTAGACTTTAAGAAGGTGCTAAGTATTGGGCGTGTCCAAGGTCCAGCATTAAAGTTTGTCTATGATTTAGAGCAGAGTATTCAGTCTTTTATTCCCACTCCCTATTGGAAGGTCTACGCCGAGACAGAGATTGAGGGTGAGACGTATTCCCTTGATTATGAGAAACAGACTCTGAAAAGGGAAATACATGCTAGAGATGTAGCTAGGGAGTGCCGAGGCAAAAAGGGAAAAGTGAATGATATTGATGAGCAGTCGAAAAATATCGCCCCACCTTCTCCATTTAATCTTGGGGATCTTCAGAACGATGCGTATAAGCACTTCAAAATGAGTCCATCAGATACTCTTAAGGCCGCTGAGAAACTGTATCTAGGCGCCTATATTAGCTATCCAAGGACTGAGAGCAATAAAATACCTAAAGAGATTAATGTTAAAGAAATCTTGGAAGAATTGTCAAAAAACCGTAAATATGAAGAAGAATCTAAGCTTCTATTAGGCCGGAAAAGATTCATACCAAAACAAGGAAAGGGGGAAGATCCAGCCCATCCAGCAATTCATCCAACGGGTCAAAGACCAAGACAACTAAAAAAAGAGGAGAAGAACATCTATGATTTGATAGTCAAACGTTTCATGGCATCACTTGGTGAAGATCTAATTCAAGTTGATACAACTATTTCTATTGAGGTTAAGGGACACACCTTTTACCTTCGAGGCATCTTGACCCAGAAAACGGGATGGACTCAGTTTTATGGAGAATATCATAAGTTGAAGGATCAACGAATACCTAAAATTGAAATTGGTCAAATTGTGCCGATAACTAGCCTATCAACACGTAGAAGATATACTAGGCCTAGTTCACGTTTTAATCCTTCATCCCTTGTTAGAAAAATGGAACAGGAGGATATAGGTACGAAGGCTACTCGTAGTAATATAATTGATACCTTGTATCAGAGAGGATATGTGAAAAGTAATAAAATTAAGATAACCGAGCTTGGCGAAGTAACTATTGAAACATTACAAACTTTTTGTCCAGATATTATTAAAGTAGAGTTTACTCGAATACTTGAGAAAGAGCTTAAAAAAATAGAGGAAAATCAAAAGGATCCAGACAAGGTTTTCAGTGAAGCTATGGAAGAGTTGAAATCTATTTTGGAGGATTTCAAGAAAAATGAGGAGCAGATAGGACGTTCCATTTCAAATACGATACTAGGGAAAAGAAGCTTAGACGGTGGTGAAAGCTGTAAGGTTTGTAACAGGGATAAATTGGAGGACTCTGTTTTTTGTCAAAAACATACAGATGTCTATAACAGGGTTGAGGATGAGTTTCAACAATGGAGATACGCTCTTGGTTACCAATGGGTTGAATATCTAGAGAAGCTGAATAAACTCTCGGGAACTGGAGGATATGTTAAAGAAGTTATTAAGTTTATATTGCGTTAGGGTTGATCCTTGGGTATCTCCCAGCGACTATTTCGCCCATCTCTAACCCAGGTGCCACCCATTTCTCGTATCTTATCATTTATAGCACCCCATGCGTCTCCAAGGAACTTTTTTGGACTGGCTGTTATCATCTCCTCATTTTCTTCGACATCAAGCTCTGATGTATCTATACCTGACGCCTCAAGTATAGCCTCTGCGGTTTGAGGGGGCCAGTCCTCAGGTTTCTTCTCTTGGCTTATTTTGGCGCCTTGTGACTTACCCACGGATATTACTATCCCTATTTTACTACCACAGTCTGGACATGTTATCCATGATATTTTTTCTTTCTTGGCTGCCATATCGTATCGTTTATCATATTTTCTAGCTCGGTTAAAAGCGGTGTGGTTAACCTTTTATCGAATAAATCCATCTAGGTGGGCATTAAGTGATACATGTGTCGTTTATTAGGGATATTTTTGATTTTATGAAAGGCAATGTTCTCGTTATGACTATTTGTGAATGTGTTTGGCGATCCACCATTGATATTATCTGGCCTTTCTTACCTGTCTATGTAATTCATTTGGGTGGAAGCTACGAGACAATTGGTATTATTATGTCCCTCGGAACCGCTGCTAGTTTAATACTATACCCTCTTGGAGGATATATTGCTGATTATCAGGGTAGAATCAAACTGATTAGTTACATGACTTTCGGGTATGCCTCTGCCTTCCTGATACCCGCATTTACTAATACTTGGCAATGGCTGGCAATTGGAATTTTTATACAGAACCTCGTTACATTCTATTTTCCAGCACGTCAAGCCCTGATCGCGGACAGTATACCCCCGGAGAAAAGGGGTATTGGCTTCGCTGCTACAGTTGCTATTCCAAGCGCCTTTGGGTTAGCTGCTCCAGTTATTGGAGGCTGGTTGATTGATACCTTTGGTATCGACAGAGCTATGCATGGATTATATTTTGCTAGTTTCTGGATCGCATCAGCTATAGCATTATTTAGGTTTAAGGCATTGAAAGAGACTGTCAAAAACCCTAAGAAACTAGAGTTAACCTTGAGTAAGATACCTAAATTAGTGTTTGAGGCATATAAAAGCTTATTTCAAGTACTCAGAGTTATACCGAAAAAGCTCTATGTTTTATCTTTTCTAGTTTCTAGCAGCGTTTTTTTCGCTTCACTGGTTAGTAGTTTCTGGGTTATTCGTGCACAGGAAATTATTGGATTAACTGTCACGCAATGGGGTAAAGTTATGATGACTTCCGGATTAGTAAGTGTGGTCCTTGGTATACCTGCAGGAAGTGTAGTAGATAGGTACAGTAAAAAGAAAATAGCGGGGGTATGTTTAATACTTGGAGCAGTTCAATGCTACCTTTTTTTACTATGTACAACATTCACGCATGTGGTAATACTCGCAGCAATAACAACCCTAACAAATAGCTTCATGAACCCAGCCTTCCAGAGCCTCTTCGCGGACATGACGCCGAGAGAACAACGGGGCAGAGTGTTATCATCTATCGGAGGAGGGGGTATATGGTTAATGCGAGGAGCATGGGGAAGCGGAGTCTTAGGAATGACTATGCAGACTATGGGCACTTTCCTGAGCGGATATCTCTATAAATACGATAACTCTCTACCATGGATTATTCTAGCCGCTGCTCTAGCGGTCATAGGGGTTCTCTTCATATTATTGGTGATAGAACCTGAAGTTGCTGAAAACTAGGTAAAAAATAGATCCCAAGAAGGTTTTCTTGCTGATTTACCCTAGGGGTTTTGAGGTTGAAAATATTTATCAAAATGGTTAAAATCCTTGATCAATGTACAAACTGTTATAACTAGTATTTACAATATTTAGTTGGAGCTGGTATCTTGACAGAACAAATGACGCAGTTTAAATGTCCTTATTGTGACAGAAAATCTGCAAGCCCGGGCGGAGTTCGCTTCCACGTAAAGCTAACACACCCCGAGAAACTGGATGAGTTTAACTCAAACTATTATCCTGAAATGGAGACCCGTTTCCAGGCACAGTTTGAGGAATAACCCACTCTTTATTTTTTTCCTAAACATCAAACCATGTGAATAAATCAGACACAAGTATAACGATCAATTATTGAAAAAGTCTCATCAATCATATTCTAAGAAATTTGGTGTAAGCGTAACCCCAAGAAGCATACTTGATTATGTGTTTAAACGTAATCGGTTTACTATAAGTGAAGTTTCTAAGAGTAATGACGCTCTACAATTTTTCCTATTAAAAGATGGAGTTGATCCCTATTGAGGTTTATAGTTAGTTACTTAAATGCTTAAACAAAAGTGTTGTTCTTCTAATCCCCCCCATAGGACCTGAAAAATGATTGTAAACAAATCTAATCAATGTTTAAACCCATCCAAGTCCTTAATACATATGTATATTGTTTATATCCATAATCTTGAAGGTATATTTATTATAAGGCGTCAAAGAATTTCTTCGAAGTTACATCGATCTTACATACCATATTGCTTCGACATGCAAAATACGTGTAAAGATAACGTTACTACAGAGGGGGGGATCGAGGGATCGATCATGGATCCTGGATATAAATCATATCCATAACTAAAAGGGCATCAATTTACTCGTTTTTTAAGCGAAATATATTAAAAATCTCGGCGGCTTTAAGGTTTGTGTGATATTATGAAGCTCACTGAACGTGTTTATCTGGTTGGTGGTTCTGCTTATGGTCTATCTCCGACCGGGGACTGTAATGTGTACCTAGTTAATGGTGGAGATGAGTGTGCTTTGATTGATACTGGCGGTGGCTATGGTATTCCTTCCATACTTGATAATGTTCGGAAAGATGGACTAGATCCTATGAAGATTACGAAAACTTTGATAACCCACTGTCACTTCGATCATATAGGGGGTAACTATGACATCAAAGAGGAGACCGGAACAGCCATTTTATGTCATCCAACTGACAGAGAAGCTATAGAGAAACTAAACGAATTTAGCCTATATTCTATGGCTCAGGAAAGAGGATTAAAGTTCAAAGCAGTTTCTATAGACGATATTGTTAAAGACGGCGATATTGTAAATGTTGGAGACATAAGAATAGAGGTTGTACATACCCCGGGACATACGCCAGGATGTATTAGCTTCCTTTTTGAGGACGCTGGTGTTAAGAGCCTTCTCTCAGGGGATATTATAAGTGCCTCGGGTAGGCTAGGTTACATTAATGGACCTGGATTTGATCTCCAAGACTGGAAAGATAGTATCAAGAAGCTTCTTGAGATCTCTCCTCGAAGACTATTCCCTGGTCATGGCACATTCTTACTGGATGATGCACAATCTCATCTAAGGGTATATGATCAAAAGATGAACGCAGCTTGGACAACAATCATAACTGAAGTAGGTTAACACATGGAGTCACCGAAACGACAAATAATATTACAGACCCCCAACCTAGAAGGAGCGAAAAAAGCTATAAAGACAGGTATAGCAAGGCATCGTACCGTGGTTATAGCTGGCTCATGTACAGTAGACTATGATGGGAGAGCAAGCAGCAAGTTAGAAGAAGGCGAGCGCCTTATAATCTTCAAACCAGATGGCTCTGCCTTAGTTCACCGCCCAAAGGATTATTCCCCTGTTAACTGGCAGCCATCTGGAAGTATTTTCCATACTAGAATAGGTAAAGATGGGTTGGTTATCCGGGTTTTTCGTAGAAAAGAACGTGAGTCCATGGTGATTTCTCTAACTATGATCCAAATGGTGGCAGTATTGGACTTGGTGGATAACGGTGATTTTACGTTATACGCTACGGAGAAAGAGATGCAGGAGGCTATCTTATTCAAACCAGATATTTTAGAGCCTGGGTTTAGGCCAATGACTAAAGAGATGGCTGTAGACCCTGGTTTTATAGACATCATAGGGTATGATGCGGATGATATATTGGCTGTTGTTGAGATAAAGCGTGTGAAGGCCAATAAGAAGGCAGTTGAGCAGCTGAAAAAATATATGGATGTAATAGATCTGGATGATAGTAGAAGAGTTCGAGGGATACTTGTGGCACCCGATATTACTGATAATGGATCTGAGTTACTCAATCAGCTTGGTTACGAATACAAACCATTAACACCCCAGGAATGTTCAGAAATACTGAAGCAAAAAAGAGGAACACCTTTAACCGCATTCTTTGAGCCATAATCACCAGTGGACTTTTGATGAAAAAGGTATGGGTAAGAGCCTTAAATTATATCGAGATCTCGACCGATATCCTCAATTTTCTCTATAACAGAATCAAGTTGCTCGGTTGTTAACTTTGCATGCATCTGTACCCTGATTCTTGAAAGCTCTCTTGCCACCATGGGGTACACTATCGGGACAACGTATACTCCTTGCTCGTAGAGTTTATCGGCTAAGGCTTTGGCTTTGTGACTCTCACCCACTATAATGGGTATAATTGGTGTCTGACTGTTACCGGTGTCAAACCCCAAATCTATTACGGCCTTCTTGAAATATTCAGTGTTCTTCCAAAGATTATCCACGTGTTCTGGCTCATTCTCTAGTATATCGATTGCTGCTATTGTGGCTGCTGCTATCGCTGGTGGATGCGAGCTACTGAGAAGCCAAGTTCTACTCTTATTATACGCAAAATTTATCAAGTTCTCAGAGCCGGATATGTGGCCGCCTATCGTACCGTAGGCCTTACTAAAGGTACCCATCTCCACATGTACATCCTCATGAGTCAGGTTGAAGTGGCTTACAATACCTCTGCCACCTTCCCCTAATACGCCTTCTCCGTGGGCATCATCCACGTAAATCATGGCTCCATGCTCTTTACCTAGTTTGACTATTTTGTCTAACGGGGTCATGTCACCGTCCATGCTGAAAACCCCATCAGTTATGATTAGTATCCTTCGTGGATCATTTTTCTCACCTTCTTCTAGTTTTTGGGTGAGATGAACCATATCATTATGTTTATAGACGGTTTTATCTGCTCTGCTTAGTCTTACTCCATCAATTATACTACCGTGGTTAAGTTCATCGCTGATAATCAAATCTTCTTTATCCACAAGTTGGGGTATCAACCCGCTGTTCACCATGAACCCTGTAGGATATGTTAAGCTAGCTTCAGCGTTCTTGAATTTGGCTAAACGGTTCTCCAATTCCATATGGAGGTCCATGTTACCGCTTATGGCTCGAACCGCACCTGAACCTACACCATATTCTCTTATCGTTTCTAGTGCTGCTTGCTTAAGTTTGGGATGAGTTGCCAATCCTAGATAATTATTTGAGCAAAGGACTAGGACTTCTCTGCCATCAACGGTTGTAACTGGTTCGCTAGCGCCTTCTAATTTTTTGAGTCTCCAGTCAAGAGCTTTTTCTACTAATTCCTGGTATTCTTCCCGGAGAAAACTTATTGGATCTCTCATAGTGTAACCTTCATAGATTGTTATCTTGGCTTATGTTTAATTTTTTCTGATATTCCGGTTTTTTGTAACAGAATTATGGGACATAACCAGTCTTTCACCAGTAAACAAGTAATCCTGTTTATATATGGTAACTGTTTTAAACACAAGAGTCCAAGATTCTTGATGGTTCTGATGGGTGGAGACATTAGACGAGTTTTAGTAACTGGCGCCATGGGCCAAATAGGATCTGAACTTGTAGAAGATCTGCAGGATAGATACGGGATCGATAATGTTCTAGCTACAGATATACGTGATCCCCATGATGATTTTAGAGGCAACTACGAGGAACTGGATGTTTTAGAACAAGAAAGAGTAAATGAACTAGTTAAACAATATGACATAGATACCACATATCACCTAGCGGCCATATTGAGTGCGGCGGGGGAGAAGAAACCAGAATTAGCGTGGAAAGTAAACATAGAGGGTTTCTGCAATATACTCGCCGTAGCAAAAAAGGGGAAAATATCGAAGATATTCCATCCAAGCAGTATAGCTGCGTTTGGGCCTGAAACACCAAAAACTGAAACTCCTCAGGAAACTGTCTTAAAGCCGAGAACAATATATGGTATTACCAAAGTGGTTGGAGAGCTTTTAGGCAATTACTACTATGAAAAATGGGGTGTAGATGTAAGAGGCGCAAGATTACCCGGGGTGATCAGTAGTGTTTCGCCTCCCGGCGGAGGAACGACTGATTACGCTGTTGAAATATTCTACGAGGCCATAAAAAATCAAAAATACACGTGTTTTCTGAAACCGGATTCAACTTTACCTATGATATACATGCCTGACTGTCTCAAAGCCTTCCAGATGTTGATGGATGCACCGGTCGAGAACTTAGAGCATCATACAGACTTTAATCTGGGTGCATTAAGCTTCAGCCCAGAGGAATTGGCGGCTGAGATAAAGACTCATATTCCTGAGTTTACGACCACTTATGAGCCTGATTTTAGGCAAAAAATTGCTGATTCTTGGCCAAAATCTATTGATGATAGTGCTGCCCGTGAGGAATGGGGGTGGTCTCCAGACTTTGGCTTGAAGACTATGGTGGCTGATATGCTGAAGGTTCTTAGAGAAAGGTATGAGAGAGGGGAATTATAGTATTTTGTCTCAAAACTCTGTTACAAAAAACGTGTTTAGATGTTTTTCATAGAACTTTATGAAAGACATAAAAAAAATCCACACGTCTTAAAATCACTCGGTATTTTACCTTCACTTACCCTAGGGGTATTAGGAAAGAAAATATGCGGCAAAAAACGAAATTTACTCCAAAACCTCGGGGTTAATGAGATCTGGTGGCTTTTCGCTCTTTAACGCTGTTATCAGGTTTGTAGCTGCTTTCATAGCCATGGCCAACCTAGTCTCTATGGTTGCGCTCCCTATGTGTGGAGCCACTATGACATTAGAAAGCTCTAGTAACGGGTTGTCGGGATCTGTTGGTTCCTCGTAATGTACGTCAAGCCCTGCTCCTTTTATCCACCCTTTTTTAAGTGCCTCAGTTAACGCTTTTTCATCTACTACGGGTCCACGGGAAGTGTTAATGAGATATGCTGTCTCTTTCATCTTTTTTAGTTCTGGTTCGCCTATGAGGTGTTTTGTTTCTTTTGATAATGGTACGTGTAGACTGATGTAGTCACTTTCCATTAGTATCTCATCCAGACTCCTGTATTCTACCCCCAGTTGCTCTGCTTCCAAGTCTCTTTTCCTGTTATGATACAGTATGTCCATATTGAAGCCTCTGGCCCTAGGGACCATGGCTTTTCCTATTCTCCCTAAACCAATTATGCCCAGAGTTTTTCCAGTTATATCCGATCCAAGTAGCATTTTGGGACCCCAAGCTTTAACCCATTTCCCCTCTCTCACATATTGATCTACTTCTACTAGCCTTCGACTTATAGCCATTAATAGCATGAAAGCGCAGTCAGCTGTAGTGTCTGTAAGTACATCAGGCGTGTTGGTCACCATAACTCCGTGTTTTGTGGCTTCATGTACATCGATATTATTGTAACCAACGGCATAATTGCTAACAACTTTTAGGTCTTTACCCCTATCCAAAAGCACTTTATCTATCTTATCCGTGAGCATTGGAAGTAGTCCTTGAATATCTCTGACTTTTTCAAGCAACACATTTCTTGGTATTGGGTCTAATTCGCTTGGGTAGACCTCCACTTCTGCTTCTTTTTTAATTAAGTCGATGGCTTTGTCGAAAAAATTTCTTGTTATTAGGACTTTGGGTTTCGGCATATCGATCTCCTTGATTTATTTGGTTGTTTTTGTGTATATTGTTTCCGTTTTTTCTACGATCAGAATTTTTCTGATCAGCAATATTAATATTCAGAAAAAAACTGAATATTAGCTAGGGAGCAAAGATTAATCAAAAAGACAAGTTCCAACCCACAAACTGGGAAGAACTAGACCAAATATTTGAGACTGTGTTAAGACCCCTACAGAGCAAGAACGCTCGACACATATACCTAGTGCTAAGAGATGCACATAGAGAATACCTAACAACCTATGATATACAGCCCATACTTGAAAAACAAAAAAATAAACTAAGTAAAGTCGAATTAAACAACTGGCTAAGTACACTACAAGATGCAGGACTAGTCCAAAAAGCACCTGAAAGAGGCAAACCCACCACAAAACCCTACGATAGAAGATATACTTTTGATCTCTGGAAACTGAGCCCAAAAGGGCGAAAAACAGCCAGATCACTGGAGGTTTTTATGGGAAATACCCCTATCCAAACCATTGAAAAAGTAGTACCCACAATCAATAAAAAAAAGATTGAGACTCCTCCAGACCTTGAAGACACGAACTTTGAAGACTTAGAGAAGATACGGGTTCTATTCATTCATCTTAGTTTACTCAAAGCACTGCATAAGAAATGTGAGGCAGATTTATTTTCTCTATCCAAGGAGACAGGCATTAATGCTCAAATGATATTAGAGTTAATTGAAGACCAAGAAAAATCCAACATGCTCCCGCTATATTATCTAAAAGAAATACCCTTGGATCTTCCTGGAAAAATACGGCAGAAACTTGGTTTGAGCACAAAGAAAAACTACAAGATATCATTAACCCCGTATGGCGTTGAATTTTCATCATATCTGTCCCCCTGATACTTATCCGTCTTCATGGAAACCACGTAAAAACATGGATATTGTTTGTATCCAAATTCTTGAAGGTACTTTTATAATAAGGCGTAAAACAATCGCTTGTAGACATTACACTTATGATACAATATTGAACAAAAATAACGCCATTATTTAACCCTTTATTCTTGATTATTGGTTTAGTATTTAAACACTCAAAAAACGGATAGATATAAATTATATCCATGTTCTTTTTCCCTGTTTTTTACCGTAACTGAGTCATGAAGACGTAGATTTTTATTTCGTTACGGCTGAAAGGGGGATGAAAACGTCAATGTCAATCAAACTAAAAGATGAACCGTTGTCTAAGAACGTACGTGTGATAACTGAACACAACGCTTTAGCCAGATCAACAAGTGTTGGTATATGGGTTAATACTGGTTCAAGAGACGAGGAGAAAAATCAACTGGGTTGTAGCCACTTCCTCGAGCACCTACTTTTCAAAGGCACAAAAACCAGAACTTCAAGAGAAATCTCTTCTATGATAGAGAATCGCGGAGGACATCTAAACGCGTTCACCGATCGTGACCTGACGGCATACTATGCTAGGGTTCTAAACAGAGATCAAGATATAGCAACAGAACTACTTTGTGATATGTTGCAAAACAGTTTATTGAAAAAAGAAGACATTGCGATGGAACGACAGGTAATCTTGGAGGAAATTAAGCAAATGTGGGATGATCCCAGTAGCCTGATACATGAGCTGTATGCTCAAAATATATGGCGAGGGAATCCTATCGCTCACCCCATTAGTGGAACGATCGAAACCATCTCCCAGATGCCCATAGAGACCATACACGAGTACTACGAAGAAAATTATAGCTGTGACTTGATCATAGTTGGTGCCGGCGCTGTTGACCATGAATCACTGGTTTCTAGCTTGGATAATTTCCTCCAAAAAGGTAGGGGTAACTGTGCAAAAGATCGCAGGTCACCAGAGCATTTCCCGGGTCAAAAGTACATTCCACGCAATACAGGCCAAGTTCAGTTATGTATCTCAACACCAGGTAACGAATATGGGAGCAAGGATAGTGCTGCGCAATCCATTATTTCCAGCTACCTTGGATTGGGAGCTAGTAGTTTGTTATTTCAAGAAGCTAGGGAAAAAAGAGGTTTGGTGTATAATATCTATACACAAAATCAGAGCTTTGCTGATATTGGTGCATTCAATGTTTTCGCAGGCACAAGAAAAAAGAACCTCGGCGAGTTAGTAGAAATCATATTTCGTGAACTTAAATCCATGAAAAAAGGGTTGGATCAGGATACACTTGAAAAGGTTAAACATAAGACAATTGGGTTGTATACTTTGAGCTCAGAGAGCAATCGACAGAGAATGCATCATCTAGGGGTTTCAACTTTGAGACGAGGGAAGCCTAGAACCGTCGATGATATTATCTCTTTACTAGAATCAGTTACAAATGAAGACATATGTCGTGTAGCAAATAATCTTTTCAAAGCCGATAAGATCGCGATAACGACTCTAGGGATGTCTGAAAAAGAATCAGAGAATATTCGAGACTATTTAGCTTAGGTCTCACTTTTACAGAGGTTTTTCTCACCCAATACCCTAGGGTAAACCAGCAAAAAACTATGACCTAGATTACTGTTTATTGAATAAAAAATACTAAACACAACTGTTGAATATCATGCCCTTAAAAAACATTGATTTTGTCTCAATATTTTGAGACAAAGCCCGGGTTTTAGTTAAAAAAGACGCCATAAAGAAAAAACAGAAACCCTATGAAAAATAGTAAATAACAATAGAAAAGTTTGAAACCTATGCTTTGAGAACTGCTCCTCGATCAGCACTGGTAACCATCTTCGCGTATCGTGCAAGATATCCAGTAGTTACCTTGGGAGGCATTGGCTTCCACGCAGCCCTCCTTATAGACAACTCTTCATCAGAGACATGCAGATGTAGCTTCCTATTAGGTACATCAATGCTCAACTCATCGCCGTCCTTGATAAGTGCAATAGGTCCACCAGCTGCTGCCTCAGGACTAATATGCCCTATACATGGACCTCTACTAGCGCCGCTGAATCTTCCATCAGTTAAGAGCGCGACTTTATCCAGTCCATAACCCATTACCGCGCTTGTGGCAGCTAGCATTTCACGCATACCTGGCCCACCCTTGGGCCCTTCATAACGTATGATGATGATATCACCGTTCTTAATCTCACCACCATGAATGGCCTTCAGCGCCGCTTGCTCTGTATTATAACATTTGGCTGTAGCTGTAAATTCCCACATAGATGGATCGATGGCAGCCATCTTGGTCACACCCCCTTTGGGCGATATGTTTCCTTTCATTATCGCTATGCCTCCCGTCTCATGAATCGGGTTGCTAATAGGCCGAACAATCTCCTCATCAAATATCTTCACTCCCTCAAGGTTCTCTTTGAGGATCTTACCTGATGCGGTGATAACGCCGGTATCTAGTCTGTCCTCCAATCGTTTCAATACGGCAGGTATACCCCCTGCATCATGAAGATCAGTTATCTTGAGCGGCCCAGCTGGAGCCATATTACATAGATGTGGCGTCTTCTTGCTTAATTCATCAAACAAGTCAAGCGGGAGATCGATCTCACATTCCTCTGCAACAGCTTTTAAGTGGAGAACAGTGTTAGTGCTCCCGCCTAGAGCCATGTCCGCTTTGATAGCATTATGGAAAGCCGACTCTGTCATAATCTTTCTCGGCGTAATGCCTTTTTCAAGGAGTTCGATGATCATTTCACCGCCTTCTTTCGCTAGTTTTGCTCGTTCCATGCCTGTTGATTTTGCTGTTGCCATATATGGTAATGTCATTCCAATGCTCTCAATTAGACATTGCATGGTGTTTGCAGTGAACATTCCACCACATGCACCGGGACCACAGCATATATCCTCAAGATATTTGACCTCTTCGTCACTGATTTTACCACCTACTGCTAAGCTGGCTGCCTCGAATAGCTC
>WJJC01000134.1 GCA_014729945.1 Candidatus Bathyarchaeota archaeon | reverse complement strand
CACCATCATCTAGTGTGCATCGTTTACGGCCAGGACTACCCGGGTATCTAATCCGGTTCGCTCCCCTGGCTTTCGTCCCTCACCGTCAGGCGCGTTCCAGTCTGACGCCTTCGCCACTGGTGGTCCTGCGAGGATTATAAGATTTCACCCCTACCCCCGCAGTACCTCAGACCTCTCCCGCCCTCTAGTAAAGCAGTATTCCTAGCACGCGGACAGTTGAGCTGCCCGATTTTACCAGGAACTTACCTTACCGGCTACGGACACTTTAAGCCCAATAATTATCCCGACCACTTGAAGAGCTGGTTTTACCGCGGCGGCTGGCACCAGCCTTGCCCTCTCCTTTCTAGCGGGGAACATTACTCGCCCGCCACAGCCCCGTTTAGGGGGCACTTTGGGTAGCCCCATCACACTTTCGTGTATTGTGGAGGTTCCGCGCCTGCTGCGCCCCGTAGGGCCTGGGTCGCTGTCTCAGTACCCATCTTGAGGCTCCCGCTCTCACGGCCTCTAGCGATTATCGGCTTGGTGAGCCATTACCTCACCAACTACCTAATCGCCCACGATCCCATCCTACGGCACGTACGGACCATTTTTCGTACGCTTTTCTGTGAAACACTCTTCCAAGCCGATTCACATATGGGACATTAGCCTCAGTTTCCCGAGGGTATTTCCCTCCATAGGGTAGGTTGATCATGTGTTACTAAGCAGTTTGCTATGGGAACGTTAGGATCCCATACAACTCGCATGGCTTAACCCCACCCAAATAGCAGTCGGGTCCGGCAGGATCAACCGGAATTAACATAATAATTTCTTCATAACTTCATAAGAATAATTATTGTTTGAAATACTCGCAATTGCTCTAAAACATTAGAACATATACATATATATCATCTCAAGTCAAACGACTCAAAACAATACCATTGCTTACCATAGTTAAAAATATAAATACTTACATGGTGCTTGACAAACCTACATCAGTTATAATCAGTAACGATTACAACCTCATCTTTTCTATCGCATCTTTGACCAAACTCCTCATCTAACGGACTATGCCGTAATCGGAGCGTATACCGGATAAGAATGCGAATCTTTAGAGTTCAAAAACTCTGAACTCTATATATCAAAAGTATTCTATGTTTATATATTTAATCCTTTTGCGATTATATTTGCCTTCTATCATCTGCTACATCCATTCTTTTTAAACTTTTTGCTCCTTATCTTTTACCTTCTCTGTAAAAAGTTTAGTAAGGTTTATTAGTTATGATTTTTCGTTCATTATTTTTTAAATAGATTATAATAATGAATTTTAATTATGAATTCTATTTTATTTAGATATACTTTAGCCAGTCTTCTAATAAATGAGGTAATAAACTATTACTGAGAGATTTATTCCTATTCAAATTGATCAAGAATTGTGTATGAAATGTGAACGCTGTCTACGCGCATGTCCTAATGATGCCATATACTTTGAAAACAGTGTGAGAAAGGTTGATTACATAAAATGTAAATCATGTCTTGGATGTGTACAAGTTTGTCCTCGAAATGCTATTGAAGTAACTTCAGTAATGCCGAAGGAAGTACTTACTGTTAAAATAGATCATGAAAAATGTGACTTATGCTTAGAATGTACCGAAAAGGATGGTAAATTTTGTCCCAATAATTTATTCATTCTCTCTAAAGAAAATAACGATGAAGAGGAACCTGAAAAGATAAAGTTTAAATTTAGTGAAGTGAGAAAATGCCAAGGTTGTTTAAAGTGTGAGATCTCTTGCCCTCAGAGTGCAATCCAACCTATCAGCTTTGAAACATAAAATCTGATACTTAAATCTGTTTTTCTTTTTCTTGATATTTTTCCATGATTAGATCCTTTACTTTTGAAAACTGGGAAAGAACCTTTATACCTTCTAATGATTTTACCTTTTCAACGTTTTCAATTTCAATATCTCGAATTTTCAGAACTAGTTCCGTTCCATCGGGCTTAGAAGTAACGATGGGTTCTTTATGTTGATCCGAGGGTAGGAGATATACTGGAACTCCTCCCTTTATGGTTTGAGCAACACAATTACTTATCAATGTATCTGCCATACCATATGCTATTTTTGCTACGGTATTTGCCGAAACGGGACAAACTAGTAAAAAATCATATGTTCCAATTTGAAGTGGTCCAGCAAGAAATGGGTTGTTTGGGGTTTTTTCAATCTTCACTTTAGCAACTATTTGATTTAAGTTATCCCATTGTTTATACCATTTCACAACGACTGCTCCTTCTTTTGAAAGCATTACGGTAATCTCAATATCCTTTTCTTCTTGAAGTATCTTCATTAAATTAATCGATTCTTGGAGTAAATAACCTGTACCGGTAATACCCCACACAAATTTTAGTGTCATATTCTTTTCTTGAATGTTATTGTATTAAAGCTTTTATTTAACTTATTAAAAAAGTATTCCTATTGTTAAAAATATTTTCCCATTGAATTTTATTACATATGTGATTTTTTCCATCCATTTAAAGGATAAATCCCCTTGGATGAATTTTATTAAATGATATCGTGAGAAATTAATAAATAGATCGTTACTGCTAATGTAAAAATTATATATATTATTGAATGTACAAACCAAAATAAAGATGCAGCTAGATAAAAGAGTCCTCTTACTCCATAACTCCAATGATGTTGTGCTGAAACAAGTGTATCACGTGTAAGTTCTATACCTTCATATTGTTTTGTATAAAACTCTCTAGGTTTTCCAGTTATTAGTATGGATAATCTCGTTGCGAACCTTATTGCCATAATAAAATTAAATAAACAAAAAAGTATCATTCCAACATTAGTTGTTATTCTGACTAAATCGACAGGCAAGAATTGGAAGGTTAAAAATATTTCTTCAGAAGGAAGTTGATCAATTTGTTCTGGGATCGCCGAAGAATAAAACCCTACTAAAATACCCAAGAGAATAAAAAGAGCGGAGACAAAAGTAGAATTTCCATAGATAAAATTTCTTAACGCTTGAACTGCGGTAACTGGATCTTCTTCCTCGAGTCTAGTTTTTACCCAATTTACATAAATTAACTTTAAAACTCTTACTTTTGTTGGTCTGGATGTTTTTAAAGCATGAACAAACATAATAAAATAAAATATAAAGCATACTAAGAAAATTAAGAAAGCAATTTCATCAATAATCAATTAAATCCGCACCTTAAGTAATTGTTACAATTAATACAATTCAGAATTATTCTACGTTTAATAAAAAATTTTATATTCTTTAGATTGAATCCAATCAAAAATAAATTTCTGCAAAAGATAAATAAATTCTAAGACCTTAAAGTATTTAGAATAATTCGTACAATTTAAACGAGAATGAAAATTCAAAACTATATTTATCTTGATAATGCTGCAACAACACCAATGGATCCTAAAGTGATAGATGAAGTTTCTGATCATTTTAAACGAACGTATGGAAATGCTTCAAGTCTACACAGAAAAGGAATTGAAGCCCATCAGGTTCTTGAAAATTCACGCTCAACTATTGCTTCAATTATTAATGCCGATACTGATGATATAATTTTTACCTCCTCTGGGACCGAATCTGATAATTTGGCAATCAAAGGAGTAGCAAAGAGGAATAAAGGAAAGGGAAACCATATAATTACTTCTTCTGTAGAACATCATGCTGTGGAAAATCCCTGTAGAGAGTTGATGAAAGAGGGATTTGAGATAACTTTTCTTCCTGTTGATAAATACGGGATGGTTGAGATTGAAGAATTAAAAGAATCTATTAAAAATTCTACAATTTTAATTTCTATAATGTTTGCAAACAATGAGATTGGAACGTTACAACCGATAGAAAAAATAGGGAAGATTGCTAAAAAGCATGATATTATTTTTCACACAGATGCTGTGCAAGCCTTCGGTAAAGTTCCAATCGATGTACAAAAGCTAAATATAGACCTCTTATCAGCAAGTGCACATAAAATCTACGGCCCAAAAGGGGTAGGAATGTTATACACTCGAAATAAAGGAGTCAGAAAAGGGTGGGGTAAATGTATTGAACCAATAATGCATGGTGGAGGTCACGAAAGAAAGTTGAGGCCAAGTACGGAAAATATTCCTGGGATTGCTGGATTTGCTAAAGCAGCTCAACTCGCTAAAGATGAAATGGAGGTAGAAATGAAACGGGAAATTAGACTTAGGGATAAAATCATCGAGAAGATCTTGAAGCAAATAGATGATACTACCTTAAATGGACATCCGACAGAACGACTTCCTAATAACATCAATGTAGCTTTTAAATATATTGAAGGTGAATCAATTGTTCTAAGTCTTGATCTTGAAGGAATTGGAGCTTCTACTGGTTCTGCATGTTCTTCAAAATCATTAGAACCTTCTCATGTACTTAAAGCAATAGGATTATCCCAAGATTATATGCAAGGTTCTTTAAGAGTATCTATAGGAAGATTTACAAAGGAGGATCAGTTAGAATATTTCCTTGAAAAACTACCTCCAATTATTGAAAAATTAAGAAAAATGTCACCGCTCAAAAATTAAACTTCTTAGCATAATATAAATT
>WJJC01000133.1 GCA_014729945.1 Candidatus Bathyarchaeota archaeon | reverse complement strand
CACCCGCTGACATATTAGAAGTTACAATCTGATCAGCGAACCTTGCTACACGTCCACCGCCATAATTAACATCCACCGTTGCATGGAGAGCCATAATCTTACCTGTGCTATAATTAGTTGTTCGTCCGGTCTTCTGAACTATACTACCTACCATAGGTCGGCTATTAACCTGTTTAACGTACCCTATCCAGTACACTTCACGGTTCAAGTTATGGAAATCACCTTCAGCTATAGCGGCGTCAACATAATTAATTGGTGCCGCGCTAGCGGTCTTAAATTTGATGGGAACCCACCTGTATAGTTTTGCAACGATATCTCTTGGTACTACTCTTCCATCATATCTTCCAGGTTGGATTATAGGGTCACCGAATCGAGCGTTATTGGAGTTAGCTAACACATGGTTATTACTTAGTATGAAGTATCTCTGAGGTACACAGGGAAAGGGCTCCATCGGGTACACACATGTAGCTATTGTTCCAGCCGTAATCTGGTAATGTCCAACGCTAAATCCTCCCATTACTGGTCTGATTTTCTGTCTTAGGGTTTGAATCTCGTATCCTTGGTCTAGTTCTTCTTGCATTGATTCATGTGTTCCAGCAAGTATCTCTCCAGTCTCAATTACGTCCGTTTTGTATCCTTTTATGGTCGGTTCTACCAGGTCTTTACTGGATAGTTCGGATTCTGGTACTCTTCGGCTAACTAGTACTGTTATACAGGGTTCCTCTGTGTCTTCTCCGTCTTTTATTTTGTTTCCGGCGCCCACACCTACGACATTCATTTTTTTGAGGATGTCTTCGTGTTCATCGGATGTTTCCTTGGCAATTTCAGCATAAGCTTCAATTTTTTCCATTTTTTACAGCCCACAAACTTGGGTTATCTTTGTACCCCATTTTTTGTTCATATAGTAACAAATACAACTCTGGTGTTGATTCCTCATGTACTCAAAGGTAACATCCTCTTAATATACGAAAGAAGAGAAACGTCCCCAAAACAGCTTTAAACGCATGCAACGTGTGTATCCAGATGGAATATGGTAAAGGTTCCTAACATAGTCACAAAAATCCCTGGACCAAAAAGCCAGGAATTAATTAACCAGAGGAACGAGTATGTGCCAGCGGGAGTATACCTTGTTCAACCAGTCACTATCGCAAAATCACATGGCGCGGTAGTGGAAGATGTTGACGGAAACACATTACTCGATTTCACTTCTGGTATTGGAGTAACCAGCCTAGGGCACTGCACAGACGAAATAGTATCAACTATCAGTGACCAAGCCGGAAAACTCATTCACAGCTGCATACACGTAGC
Organism: Candidatus Bathyarchaeota archaeon; assembly: GCA_014729945.1. The sequence continues at coordinate 24,663 of WJJC01000133.1, read as the reverse complement.
TAACTACAAACCATACATCGACCTAGCAAAGAAGCTATGCGACATAACCCCAGGAGATCACAAGAAAAGAGCATTAATGCTAAACAGCGGCTCAGAAGCCGTCGAGAACGCGGTAAAAATAGTAAGACAATCAACAGGAAGACCTAACATAGTTAGCTTTGAGAACAGCTTCCACGGTAGAACCTACATGGCGATGACCCTTACAGGTAAATGGGACCCATACAAGGTAGGCCTAGGTCCCTTCGTACCGGGAGTATATTTCACACCATACCCCTATTCATTCCGATGCCCCTGGGGTACAGACGACAAAGAGGAATGTGGAAAGGCTGCGATACATCACATCGAGAAGAGTCTCTTCAAGACCCAAGTAGACCCTGAGACAGTTGGAGCCATCATAGTCGAGACCATTCAAGGTGAAGGCGGGTTCATTGATCCACCGAATAACTTCTACCCAATGCTAAAGGAGCTCTGTGATAAACATGACATCAAGCTCATCGTGGATGAGGTTCAGACAGGATTCGGTAGAACAGGTAAAATGTTCGCCATCGAACACTATGATATCGTGCCTGATGTAATCACCATGGCAAAGGCGATCGCAAATGGATTACCCTTAAGCGCAGTAGTAGCCAGTGAAGAGCTAATGGGCGACATATATCCAGGTAGTCTGGGTGGAACATATGGCGGTAACCCTATCGCCTGTGCTACGGCTCTAAAAGTCATTGAGATAATGGAGCGGGAGAAGATTCCGGAGAAAGCCGAGAAAATGGGTAAAAAACTGAGAAAGCAGCTCAACGAGTTACAGGAGAAATACCCAAAGATCGGTGAGGTTCGTGGACTAGGCCCAATGCTGGCCATGGAGTTCGTGAAGGACCCGGAGACAAGGAAGCCAGACCCCGATACAAGCAGCGCCGTTATGAAAGAGTGCCTGAAAAACGGGTTAATGACTCTGAAAGCAGGCTTGTACAGTAACGCTATCAGGTTACATCCACCCTTAACCATCGAGGACGACCTCCTTGAGACAGGTATGGATATCCTAGAAGCTGCTATTAAGAAGCACGCCTAATCTCTTTTTTCTATTCTTTTTATTTAGCTATGTATGAGTTCAATGGATGAAGATAGGTTGTCATGTATCGATAGCAGGCAGTATAGACAGATCTGTTGATAGAGCACAGAGGATCGACTGTGATACTTTTCAGATATTTACCCGGAACCCCCGTATGTGGAAATCCAAGAAACTTGAGGATAAAGAAGTAGCATCATTCAAAGAGAAAATGGATGAATCCAGTATTGGTCCCGTGATTAGTCATATGCCTTATCTGCCTAATCTTAGTTCCTCTAACTCAGAGTCATATAAGAAATCAGTTGATACCTTAGAACTGGAGTTGAAGCGGTGTAATACTCTAGGTATTCCTTATGTTGTGACGCACCTAGGAAGCCACCTAGGTAAAGGTGAAGAGAAGGGAAGGCAACAGGTAGTGAATGCAATTAACCGCGTTGTCTCAAGGTTTGATAAGCATCCTATGATCTTACTGGAGAACACCTCTGGTAAAACCAATGAAGTGGGTTCCACCTTCAAGGAGATAGCCGATATACTTGATGAGATAAAAACCGAGGACATAGGGATCTGTTTTGATACCTGTCATGCTTATGCAAGAGGCTATAACATCGCATCTGAGAATGGGTTAAAGGAGACCATAGATGAGATTGAGGCTAATGTTGGTCTTGAACGTGTAAAGGTTGTTCATGTTAATGACTCAAGAGGAGAACTTGGGTCAAGAATGGATAGACATCATCATATCGGTTTTGGGAACATTGGAGAAAAAGGGTTTCTAAACTTTCTAGACAGCCCATTCAGGGATAAACCCTTGATTCTTGAGACTCCTGTGGATGAGGTTAGGACCGATAAGGATAATCTGGAGAAGCTACGTGAACTATATTTAAAGGTGAGTTAGTAGGGTGGTTTGATAGTTAGATGTGGCTGTCTCACCCAGTATGATTCTAAGCGTGGTTTGGCTTAGTTCCATTAACTCCCTATAGGTTATTGTCGGGTACATTTTCTTGCATACACGTATAATTGGGTCAACGGTGGTTATCTTCTTGTTTTTTATGGCAGCGTATTTCTTTGTACTGCGAACTAGTCTTTGTATTTGATCCGCTCGCATGTTGTTTACGTTTGCCATATCTGTTTCGACCAAGAAAAGTATTAATTTCTTAGTATATAAATGTTTCATGGTTTACCCCAAATTTATTTCTAGGGAGGTTAGTGAAAGTGGGTATCGTGTTTTCACTGTATTTGTAATGAGCGCTTAAAACGGCTTCTTTTGGGATAAAAACAAGAAAACCGATTTCATTAAGATGTACCAACTTTCTTCAACCACCTACAGCAATACATAATTTCTCATACCTATAACAAACGTGTTACCAAACAAGATAAAATGGGGCAATATTAAAAAGAAAGCTGTTGATCAATAGGGTTGCTACGCCCCGGTAGCTATAGTCTGGTTAAAGCGCTTCCTTGGTAAGGAAGAGATCGCGGGTTCAAATCCCGCTCGGGGCTCCATTTATACTAAATTATATTGACGAAGAAGCGCATCAACCGATGGCTCCCTACCCATGAATTCCTTAAATATTTCCATAGGCTCAATCGATCCACCTAAAGCTAGATAACTCTCTCTGAATCTCTCACCTAGTTGTTTTACTTCATCAACATTCTCTAACCCTATCTCCTCGAATGATGAGTAGATATCAGCGCTTAATACCTCAGCCCATTTATAACTGTAATAACCTGCAGCGTATCCCCCTGCAAATATATGATTGAATGCGCAGAGGAAGTGATCCTTTTCCAGTGGTGGTAAAACCTTGGTTCTTTTAGCTATTTCATGATGAACCTCAAAAGCAGTCTCCGCTCCATAGGGATCGTATTCACTGTGTAGCTTCATATCTGTTAACCCAAACTCAAGTTGTCTAACCATGGAGCTACCAGCCATGAATACCCTTGCCTCCTGAAGTTTCTTAACATATTCATCAGGTAGGGGTTCACCCGTTTCCCAGTGACCTGAGATATTTCTCAAGGTTGGTTCATAATAGCACCAGTTTTCCATAAACTGGCTTGAGATCTCCACAGCATCCCACTCAACCCCGTTAATTCCTGAGACATCAGGATAATCAACTAGTGTTAACATACCCTGTAAACCATGACCAAACTCATGAAATAATGTAGTCACCTCACTGAAACTCATTAGTGATGGTCTATCACCAACTGGTGGGGTCCCATTAGCGTTCAAGTATATTACAGGCAGCCTAACTACACTGTTAATGACTCTTCGATCTAGGCAACTATCCATCCATGCGCCACCCCGTTTCTCTTCTGGTCTACTATAAGCATCAAGGTAGAACGATCCAACCTGTTTATCGTCTTCAAATACGTTGAAGTAGCTTACATCTTCATGCCAGACAGGCACCTCTTCCTCAGACTCTACGATATTTACATCAAACAGGAACTCGGTAAGACTAAACATACCCTCAAGCACCTTGGGTAATGGAAAATAAGGCCTTAACTTGTCATCAGTAAAGTCAAAACGTTTCTCTTTCAGTCTCTCAGACCAATAAGCAGTATCCCAGTGACTAAGCTGCTCTTTCTGACCCGTTTCTACTGCTATTTTTTCCAGTTCTTTGAACTCATCAATCTGGTTAGGTTTCGAAGCAGTAAATAAGTCTTCAAGCATATTAAGAACAGCCTCCACACTGGGTGCCATTTTCGCTTCGAGGCTGAGATCTGCATATTTATTATACCCAAGTAATTTTGCTTTTTCCTTTCTCAGCTTTAGAATCTCTGAGATTAATGGTCTGTTATCCCATTCTCCGGAATCAGCTCTAGTAATGTAGGCTAGAAATATTTTCTCCCGATGACCTCTATTTTTACTATGACGTAAAAAGGGAACAACTATGGGAGCTTCTAATGTTATTCTCCATGGCCCTTCTTCCGGTGTTGATTCATCTGTTTTCTTAGCATTGTTATATCCTTGAGAGGATAATTGAAGCAGCGAGTTCGGCCATCCCTCGATATCTTTATCCTCAGTTATTATAAACTCGTAATCTTTGGTGGAGTCTAGTACATTGTTCATGAACTTTGTTCCAAGTCTTGATAACTCGGTGGATATTTCATTGAATCGTTCTTTATCTTGCCCAGCTAACCCCACACCAGCCAGTTTCGCGTCCCTTAGTTTCAGATCTATGACCCTGCGCTTGGTTTCATCCAATTCCTTCCATTCGGGGCCATTCTTTATGCTCAATAATCCTTCATAAATGGGCTTACTCTGTTCAAGCCTTAACCAGAACTGGACTACTTTTGGCTGCATTTTCTCATGTTCTTTCCTCAACTCTGGGCTATTTTTTACGTTCAATAGGTGTCCAATGGGTTTCCAGGCATACTCAAAAGGAATTGTAATGTATTCTAAAGGTTTGACAAGGTCATTCCATGTAGGCTTGGTGTTTTGCTCTATTTTCTTTAACTTTTTTTCTGCATCAATTAGTATCTGATTAACCGCTGGTTCAATATGTTCAGGTCCTATTAAATCAAATCTTGGAATACCCTCGGTTACTAGAAGTGGGTTACTGGGTGATGTCATGTCTTGAGTATTGTCTCTTTGATTTAAATCACGTTCCCTAACGTGAGACCTATAAATAACGATATCCATAAAGCATTGAATTGAGCCCTCATAGATTAGATGGAATTGTCTTTGATCTCGATGCTACCCTGGTGAATCTAGGTGGTTTCGTCGATTGGAAGAAAGCCCACGCGGAGATAGTGGAAAATTATCTAGACCATGAATGTGATCCATCAATCGTAAACGAGTGCAGTGAAAAAGGACTATTTAACATGCTAGACGAAATGCATGCCATCTTGCTGAAAGAGAGAGGTTTTGAAAACACTCTAACAATACAGCAATCCACCTACGATATACTGAGTCACTATGAGCAAAAAGGAGCTGATTCATGCACCCTCATGGATGGATGCCCCGATATACTGGAGTGGCTAAAAGAAAAAGAGATACCAATAGGGATATGCACCTCAAATTCACCTGATTCAGCAGAGATCGCGTTAAAACTCCAAGGAATAAGAGACTACTTCAAGGTCGTCGTAGGTCGTAAAGTGGATACTCCGATGAAACCACATCCTTCTCAACTGAGGAAATGCTTTAAATTAATAGGTGTAGCCCCTGAGAATGGGATGATGGTGGGAGATAGTCACAAGGATATTATCGCGGGTAAAAAACTAGGTGCATACACCGTAGGTATCCCCGTTCAATATACCCGCCTTGACCTCATGAAGGAAGCTGGTGTAGACCGGATAATAGATAATCTATGGGAGTTAAAAGAGATAATCGAGTCTTTTTAGACCACTATTCCCTCAACATAGAAAGCCCAATAATATAACCCTAATAGCACAATAACAGAGATGATCAGACCTCTTAATGCACGATCATAGTCTATACTAAAAGATGTAAAGCTACCCACTAGAAAACCATAGAGATGTATATCATGGGCTACCCAGACATCATTGCTGAACAGTATAGAAGATACCTCAACCACGAGCATGGATATACCAATGACAATCCCGGGTAACGGAATAATCATGGCGGATGTAATCTTGAAAGGCATCAATAATAATAGAATAGCGATTGCACCAAAAATAGCGCCTGATGCACCTATCACCATAATATCTGATCCAGGGTTAACCACAACATGAAGAAAACCAGATAAAACCCCGGCCAACAGATAAGAAACCCCCAGTTTGAATGATCCTATCTCAGATTCAATTGCACGTCCAACATTTAAAAAAACAAACATATTGGCTACCAAGTGTTGAAAATTCAGGTGCAAAAACTGGTAAGTAATTAACGTGAAATAGTTTTTCTCCATAAAGAATTCAACTGGTTTAATCGAAAACAGGGAATACATATTATTGACAACGGGGAGAGGTAAAAACAGGTTTACGATAAACAAGATAGAGCATGAAAAAATAACGAAATACGTGAAAAAGGGAGTTCTCTCCATAGACATGACACTCATAGTAAACTAAATGCATGTAAAAACCCATCTCAAGAGTAACTCTTTTCTCTTAGCTTTAAACTAAATACTGGAAGGTCGAGTTAGATGTTTGAGAATCTTAGACCCATTGATAACGAGAAAGTAATTGGAAGAGGAACATGGTATGATAAAGCAGCGAGTGAACTTATCAAGCGGGAAAAGAAACTCAAACGCAGCCTAGACAATATACGCACAGAGAGTGGACTAGGTGCAAGCGGATACCCTCACATAGGAAGCCTAGGGGATGCTCTAAGAAACTATGCGTTATCACTAGCAGTCCAAGTACAAGGATATAACAGTGAATACATAGCATTTGCAGACGATAAAGATGGATTACGAAGCGTACCAGGGGGGATGCCCGAAGAACTAGGAGAATACCTAGGATACAGCGTAGCCCAGATACCTGACTTGTTCGGTGACTGCCACTTCAGCTTCGGAGAACACATGAGTAGCCTACTAAAAGAAGCGCTGGACTTAAACGGTGTAAAATATACGCCAATGTCCGCTTTCGAGACCTATAAAGAAGGATTACTAGACGATGAGATAATCACCATACTGGATAACCATGAAAAAGTAGGTAAAATAATCGAATCAGTAACAGGGCAAGAGAAATACACTGAGGCATTACCCTATTTCGTGGTCTGTGAGGACTGTGGAAGAATATACACAACACAGGCTCACGACTACAACCCCGCCACCCATACAATACAATACGACTGCAAAGGAATGGAAGTAAAAGGAAACTGGATAGAAGGATGCGGACATAAAGGCGAGGTCGATGTTCTCAGCGGTAACGGGAAACTAAGCTGGAAGGTAGAATTCGGGGCAAGATGGCATGCACTTGACATCAGGTTCGAGGCATATGGGAAAGACATCGCCGATAGCGTCCACGTAAATGACGCTATATGCCGCGAGATATTTGACTGGGAACCCCCAATGCACGTACAATATGAGATGTTCGTGGATAGAGGCGGAGAAAAGATCAGTAAATCAAGGGGCAACGTATTCACGCCACAGGTATGGTACAGGTACGGTAGTAAGGAAAGCCTAAACCTCTTAATCTTCAAGCGATTCGTGGGAACAAAAAGCGGATCAGTAGAGGACATACCCGTCCACATGGATGAACTAGATAACCTAGAAGTCATCTACTTTGGTAAGAAAAAGATCAAAGACGAACTAGAGTACCACAAACTCACAGGCTTATACGAGTACGCCCACTTACTGCACCCCCCAGAGGAACCAGAAGTACACATACCCTACAATATAATGGTAAACCTAGCAAAAGTAGCTCCACCTGGAAACGAAGAAGAGTTCATGAAAACCAAACTTGAGGAATATGATTACCTCAAAGAGACACGAAAAGGGATAGACGAACGTATACGAATGGCGTTAAACTGGGTTGAAGATATAGTCGACATAGAACCTGAACCTGTTGAAATATCAGATACTGAGAGAGAGGCAATAAAGACCATAATAGAGCAATTAGAAGAAGCGACAAATGAGGACGAATACCAGTCAACAATCTTTAACGCATCAAAAAAACACAATATAAAAGCAAGAAACCTGTTCCCAATAGTCTACAAGATCTTACTAGGTCAGTCACGTGGACCTAGATTCGGGCCATATGTTGGACTGGTTGGAAAGGAGTCTGTAATTGCTGAACTAAAGAAAGCTATCTTACCATAACCAATATATTACATTCAACATCAACTGTATCTCGCATAAAAAAGGAACATCCATTAAAAATCGTTCATCTATCATAGATCTAATTATTAGCACCGAACACATCTCACCCTAGAACATAATAACTAATCACCAACTCAAATAGTAAAACAAACCACTTACAAGAAATACACCCAGGTCATAACACATGGTAGTAATCAGAAACCTTAGATTCAATGAATGGATAAGACCTCTCAAACTATCAGCCCAGATCTTAACCCATACCCCCCAGCCACAGAAAACCCTACTACAACTCAAACTACCTATATCCCTACTAGTAATGAAACTATATCATAAGGAAACCATCTATGTAGCCGAACAAGAAGATCAAATAATAGGTATCTGCATAGCCCAAATCCAAGATAATACCCTGATAATCGAAGGCACAGCCATACACTCTGACCACAGACGGAAAGGAATCTCATCTCAACTCAAAGAGGCAGTGGAAGAAACAGCCAAAAAACATGGAGCTATCAAAGCCATCACAAAAATAGAGCCCACAAACAAACCAGCAATAAAAATGGCCCTAACACAAGGATACCAAGCCACTGAAAAAGAAAAAATATATGAAAAAAACCTAGATTAGTCCTCCGCGTACATCTCCCCATCATGCGCCCAATCCCGCTTGGACACATCCCGGAAGACAACCGAAACCGCGCTAGAAGGACACCCCGACCCCTCACAAACAGCCTCAGTAATCAACTTAGCAACACGCTTCTTAGTCTCATAATCACGGCCTTCAAACCACTGTACAGTAATCCACGGCAAACAATTCACCAACCCTTATACCCCTAAACATAGATAAGAAACCTTCCCACAAAGAAAAATTCTCACCAACAGTAACCAAGGCGGCGGGCTCCATACTCAAGATCCTCATCACAAATCAGAAGGGCAAAGACATCATCGCCCGCCAAGACAAGAAACACATCATAAGTGAAAAACATATCCCCATAGAAAACCACAAAAACCCCCAGACCACAACAGATACACCATGGACCGCCCAGACAAAACAATGTACTTCCTAAACATCGCCCTCAGCGTAGCACGTAGAAGCACCTGCCTAAGAAGGAAATTCGGGGCAGTCATAGTGAAAGACAACACCATAGTAGGAACGGGATACAACGGAAACGCAAGAGGCGTAGTAAACTGCGACGAAATAGGCTGTATTAAAAACCAGATGAACAGTCCCCAAGGCAAAGCATACGATTACTGCCCAGCAGTACACGCAGAAGAAAACGCTATAATCAACAGCAACAGAGCAGACCGCATAAACTCAACCCTATACATAGCAGGCCTAGACAAAAACGGAGAATACACCCTAGCCCTACCCTGTCAACGATGTCAACGCAAAATCATCAACAGCCAGATAAAACAAGTAATACTACTAAGAGACGACGGCACACCTATGACCATCGACGTACAAGAATACATAAAAGCAGACACAGAATGGTACACAAAACTAATCCAAGACGCAAAAAACAATCCTAAAAACTTATAAACCAAGCACCTGAAACAGAATCGATACAAATGAGCCTAGAACAAAAAGTCAAAGACCTAGAAATAGAGATCCGTGGAATCATCGACAAAATAGAATCAATGGAAGAAAAATTCGACGTAATAGATGAACGCCTAGAAGAACTTGAGGAAAAACTAGAAGCCTAGACTCATATTTTTCCAAAAACCCTTAAAAACCCAATCAACAGCCTAGCCATGAGAGCAAATGGCATTCGGCCAACACACATCAAAAGAAATCATAGGCACAAAAACAACTCAGCTAAGAGATAAAAAAATAATACTATGCATAACAGGCAGCGTAGCAGCCATAAAAAGCACCGAGATCGCACGTGAACTCATGCGAAGAGGTGCAGACGTTTACGCCGTAATGACCAAACACGCTCAACAAATAGTACACCCCGACATGGTGGAATGGGCTACAGGAAACCCCGTAGTAACCGAACTAACAGGCCAAATAGAACATGTAACCTACGCTGGCGAACACGAGAAAAAGGCAGACCTAATACTGGTAGCGCCCTCAACCGCGAACACTATAGGAAAAGTAGCGGCAGGCATAGATGACACACCAGTAACCACAACATTAACCACGGGGATAGGCGCCGGAATACCAGTAATAATCGCACCAGCCATGCACGCATCCATGTACAGACACCCCATAGTAATGCAGAACATCGAGAAACTCCGAAGCAACAAAATAGACGTACTAATGCCAAGATTCGAAGAAGGTAAAGCCAAGATCCCTGGAACAATGGATATAGTTCAGGCGGTATTAGATAAGTTATCAATGGAACAGGATCTAAAAGGGAAGAAAATACTCATCACAGCTGGACCAACAAGAGCATATCTGGACGCATTCAGATACATAACAAATCCAAGCTCCGGAAAAATGGGAGTAGCATTAGCGGAAAACGCGTTAAACCGTGGAGCCAAAGTAACCATCATATACGGACCAGGAACAGCCAAACCCCCCACCTGCGCTAAAATAGTCAATATAACAAGCACAGAGGACATGCTACAAGCGGTTAAACAAGAACTATCCAACGAAAAATACCATATTGCAGTATTATCAGCTGCAGCAGCAGACTATGGTGCACCCGATAGAATAAACGAGAAAACACCTTCAGGGAAAGATCAGTGGACAATTAATTTAAAGCCATTACCAAAAGTAGTTGAAAACGTGAAAAAAATTGATCCAAACATCTATCTAGTTGGATTCAAAGCTGAATACGATTTATCCGATGATGAACTAATACAGAGAGCTCATGATAGAATGATTGATTCAGGGATGGATCTCATAGTAGCCAATGATGTTGCTAGAAAAAACACTGGCTTCGGCACAGACACCAATGAGGTTTTCATCATTGATCCAGAAAAGAATGTTACTCATGTATCTCTGACGGAGAAATCCTATGTGGCTTCTAAGATATTTGACGTGGTATTAAAACGATTATAGAGTTTATTTAACTCTATTAATTTGTCCTGTTTCTATGCGACATTATGCGTCTCTTAGTAAATTGATTCATTCTTGTTAGCTTTATCTATTTTAATTATATTAAATTAAGCTACTTTAGTCTAAAAAACCGGTGGTTATTTTCAAGAGCTGAAAATAACTTTATTAAAACAAAACACAATACAATGAACCATGAACAAACAAAAGATCAGTATAATCACACTAGCAGCAATAATACTCACAATTGTCCCATCAACCGTAACACACGCACAGATGGTACAAGACTCTGCAATCTGTTATGGATACGGAACCAATTTACAGCCAAACGGCGTTGGAAACACAATATTCCAATACACAGAGAAAATTGGGTTATGGGTACAAATACAAGACCCAGCAGACGTGAGCTACAGAATGATCTGGGAGGACCCAAGCGGAAGCCAGTTTAGAAATCAAGCAGTAGAAGTAGTTGAAAAATCTGGAGAAGACTGGGGAATAGTGTTTGACTCAATAAAAATCGCTGAGACAACCGCAAGAACAAAACTAGGTGTCTGGACGGTCAGCCTATATATTGATGGCGAACTGGCGACTGAGGCCGAGTTCCAGATATTAGACTACGAAGAATTCGTTGAAAATATCCAGACTATCCAGACTAGGATCCAGGAAATCATTAATGAAAAAGATGACCTACTCGCACAAAATCAGGAACTTAGGACACAATTAGAGTCTCTTCAAGCAGACTATGCCGCGCTAGAAGCACAAGTGGGAACTAGCTCTGACTATGAGGAACTACAAGACAACTACGATGAACTCCAGGAAGACTACGAGTCCCTGAAAGCAAGTCAAGCTACAACCAAGATGATGCTATACGCATCCATAGTGGTAGCACTTGTTGCCGTTGTTGTTGCCGTGTACTTCGGTGCGATCAAAAAGTAGTCTCTTTAATTTTTTCATAGAAAAATCCATATTACTCGTTAAGGTACACGATACTCGATTCAACTTGGCCAAGATACTGGTATTATATGATAAATGGATGAGAGAAAACGCTGAAGATATGTGGAGTACAGCCTTCAAAGAATCCATGGGTGACGAGTTAGAAAAACACGAGTTCATCTACGAGGAGAACATTGAGGGATCATATAAATGGTCAACAGAAGTAGTGGACAATGTAAAAGAAGCATACGGAAACCCAGAAGAAATCAAGAATAAAATAAAGGGATGCCTAGTCGCTGTATCTGGTTATGCTCCATTCACTAGTGAAGTAATTGAAGCCTCTGACAGCCTAAAATTAATTGGGGTATCCCGAGGAGGCCCTGTCAACGTTGATAAACAAACCGCAATAGAAAAAGAAGTATACGTATTAAGAGCCGTTGGGCGAAACGCTGAATCAGTAGCTGATCAAACCATGGGGCTTATCCTAGGTGAGTTAAGATATATTGCTCGTCATAATCATGAGATCAAATCTGGTGAATATTTTGAGAAACTTAATGCGGTAGGGCGTTCAGATTATCTTGGCTCTTTTAACTGGATGGAAGCTAATGGTAAAATTCTAGGTTTGATTGGATATGGACAAGTAGGTAGACGTGTGGCTAAGCGTGCTCAGGCCTTTGATATGATTGTAAAAGTGTTTGATCCTTATATTGACGAGGAATTATTGAGACACGATAACTGTGAACCAATAGAACTAGAGACCTTACTACAGGAATCAGATTTTATCTCTATACATGCCGCATTATCCCAAGATACACATCACATGATCAATTCTGATGCTTTTAGCAAGATGAAGAAAACAGCCGTATTAATCAACACAGCAAGAGGAAGTATAATCGATGAAAAAGCATTATATGATGCATTAAAAAATGAAACAATCGCATCCGCCGCAATCGATGTAGTAGAAAAAGATCCCATTAAACCAGACAACCCGTTAATATCCCTAAAAAATATTACCCTTACACCACATACAGGGGGAAGATCTCCTGATACCGAGATGCGTGGTTATAGACAGATCGCTAAACAGGTAGCAAGATACCTAAAAGGAGAAGAGATTCAACCAATGCACGTGTACAATAAGGAAATACTTAACGGTTAAGCATATGACCCAAGAGTCTTTTCTTATCATCGATGCTGGATCAGGCAGTGTGAAATCCTTCCTAGTTTCTCCTCAAGGAGACCTACTGAAAAGCTCTGAACAGATCTGGAATAGAAACACATGGAACAGTAATCTTGCGTGGATAAAAATCACTGAATCAATCAAAGAACTCACAGAGAACTATGAAGGAGAAATACTTGGTGTAACTAGTACCAGTATGCGTGAGGAGTTTATTCTATTAGACGAAAAAGGTGAAGAAATAAATTATACACTTTCAGACGAATCAAAAAAAATCGGAAAAGAGATTCTCAAAGAGTTTGGCGAAGAATTATATCAGAAATCTGGGCACTGGCCAGTACCAAACTGGATAGCTGGAGCAATAATCCCCTGCTTAAAGATAACCCAACCAGACCTTTTTGAACGCATCCAAAGCATTCTAATGCTTAGCGACTGGATAAACTATCGATTGACCGGAGAACTAGCTACAGAGAGCAGTGGGGCCTGTGAAACCAGTTTATTTGACATCACCACGGCTGATTGGAGCTGGGAAAACATCCAAAAACTTGACCTACCACGCCATATTTGCCCTGAAGTGTTGAAAAACGGTGAAATATTAGGAGATATTGATGAAAAAATCTCAAAATTAACAGGCGTAAGCGAATACGTTCCTGTTATTATGGGTGGAGCTGACACTCAATGCGGGTTAATTGGTATGGGAATAAAAACATGTGAATACGCGGCAGTAGGCGGAACAACAACTCCAATTCAACTAATAACTGATAAACCCTTAATCGATGAGGAGAAAAGAACTTGGAGTAATAACCACGTAGTTGAAGGTGAATGGATACTTGAATCAAACGCTGGTTATACCGGTAGAGCTGTTAAATGGCTGAGAGACACGTTTTTTAAAGAGAAAGAAGGATACAATGAGCTAAATCATTCAGTTAAAAAAGTAGCTATCGGCTCCGATGGATTATTGACCTATTTGGGGCCTCACCTCTTTGATGCTGGACCACCTTACTGGTCCACGGATAAACTGAGTAACTTACCAGTAGAACCTTGCATAATTGGTAGTCACAGTTTTAATATACCTATTCTTGCCAGAGCGATCTTCGAGGCTAACTCTTATGCTGTAAGGCGTAATGTTGAGCAATTAGAAACAATCTCAGGTATCGATCTTGATTATTTAAACTTCTGCGGTGGAAACTCCAAGTCTGATTTTTGGATGCAAATACAAGCTGATGTATTAGGTAAACCCGTTCATGTACCCCTAGTTAATGACTCTACAGCAGTCGGAGCAGCAATATTAGCTTCGATTGGAACAGGTTATTACTCAACTCTCGATAAGGCAGTAAATAATATGGTAAATCAAGGTAAAGTGTTTGAACCCCGGAAGAGTTCCAATAAGAAATATGATAAACATTATATGCGATGGATTAAAACCAGGGAAAAACTTGGTAAACTATAGACATCGTTTTTATTACCATAAAACCTTCATGTTTGTGAATAAATTTGTCAAGTACTGAGAAAATACTTAGAGATAGACTAACCAAAGTAAGTAGACAGCTTTTCGCTGATGGGTTAACCCACGGTTCATCAGGAAATATTAGCGCTAAGCTAATGGGCACTAATACGTGTTTAATTAAACCCTCAGGGTACAGGTTTTGTGATCTTGAGCCAGAGGATTTCCTTCTAGTGGATATTAACACTCGAGAAGTATTGAATGGAAAGGCTAAACCCAGTATTGAGACTCCTTTTCATACTAAACTATATCAGACTTGGCCGGAAGCGGGGGGAGTTGTTCACATACACCCCAAGTATTGCACAATTCTATCGATTATCGGAGAAAAGATCGTACCTATGGGGTTAGAGCTATTCAGTGCACCCGCTTTAGCTAAGGGGGTTCCAATGTCAAAATTTGCTCCACCTGGCTCTGAGGAACTCGCGGATAATATGGTTAAAGCTATGAAAGAACATATCGCTTGTTTAATGCCTCATCATGGTAGCACAACGATGGGTAAAACCATAGAGGAGGCGGCTCAAAACGCCAAGGTCTTGGAGTCTCTTGCTAAGTTACAATACGAAGTAATGCTGGTGGGTGAACCAGAGTCTTTACCTTATGAAATGCTTAAGATGCTGGTTGAGAGAGCGGGAGAAAAAAATTTACTTGTTTGATTCCTTTTTCATCTTAGCAAGTCTATGTACCAATGTTTTCCCTTCTTCAAAACCCTCTAAGGGTTTAGCTTCTACTATACCCGAATTGATAGCTGATTCTAGTATCTTTTTTCCTCTATCTGTCCTAACTATAACTGTGGAATATCCCTGAGATGAACCAACATTACCCACTGAAATATCAGCGAACTCTGAAGCAAAATCAGTACAATGCGTACATGTAGATCTTATTAAAGGCTTTACCTTGGAGAGCTTGGCGCGATGAAGTCTTTCATCTCCATCCCATGCATAGAATCGCCCTTTCTTTATCTCAAACTTGGTAACTCTTCCTGGATCAACGTTATTATCTCGAAGATATTTCATGAAGCTCTCATAGGTGAAAGTCTCCATACAGAATAAACCAATTTTTAAAGCAACGGCATCAGATATCTTTTTGTTACTCATTTTCCCACTTGTGGCTAAGCTAAGGCCACGCATCTGACAGGTTGTACCAACTACCGCTATTTTCCCTAGGTTCTCTTCTTTAACAGCCTTCTTTACCCCAACCATTGTAGGGCTAGGAGTATATTTTGTACCCGCTGCCTTGACAACCTCTTCTTTATTTTTTATCACAACTGGTTCCGGTACCCAGGTTTGGTCTTCTGAAAGCCTTGAAGCAATAACACCATCTCCTCCATCTTCAAGGAACTGGATTAATAATGCTGTAACCACCCCTCCATCCTGAGCTTTATCATGAATTTCTTCTTTAGTCACCCTAGCAGAATACGCCTCTTCGTATACTCCGGTTAATTCTTCTTTAGGTTTACGCGTTCTGCCAAATATTTTCTCTTCCATCTCTTTTTCATTGAATTCAGCAGCTGGACAATTGGCATAACATATCCCACACTCAATACAATTACCTACCAGCTTTGGAATCGTATCTCCCAATTCTATTACATTAACGGGACACACCGCCTCACAGGTCCCACAACTAACGCAAATACTAGCTTCTATAACATCTTTTTTTAGATCATTAAATGTTTTCTTTACTTGACTCAAGTTCTATCACCTGATATTAAGCACATTGGTTTAACTATTTTTCCACTTTTCCCTCATTTTTAGCCTAGATAAGTAATGATGACAAGTTTCATTGCCTCAAATGCTCAAAGTTTTTATTCACTAAACTCCTCTTTGGATGAGTCTTGAAGGTGCTAGATATTTGAAGCTAGACGCGATATTTAGGCCGAGTTCAGTAGCCATAATAGGTGCATCTTCCACTCCTGGAAAGGTTGGATATGTTTTATCAAATAATCTATTAAAGAGTGGATATGATGAACCTGTGTACCTTGTCAATATTAAGGGAGGCGAGATACTCGGTCAAAAAGCATACAAATCTGTTTCTGAAATTTCCGGTGATGTCGAGTTAGCTGTTATTGCGATTCCATCTAAATATGTTCTTCAAACAGTTGAGGAATGCGGAGAGAAAGGAGTTAAGGCACTTATAATTATATCAGCTGGGTTTAAGGAAACGGGTAGTGAAGGAGCGAAACTTGAGAAAAAACTTGTAGAGGTTGCCCAGAAATATGATATGCGGATTCAGGGACCTAACTGTCTCGGTGCGATAAATACACATGTTCCATATGATCTGAGTTTTGCATCCACTTTACCGAAAAAGGGAAGTATTGGTTTTATTTCTCAAAGTGGTGCTCTGGGTACAGCGATTCTTGACTGGATTATAGCAGAGGAGATAGGGTTCGGGAGTATTGTCAGTCTTGGAAATAAAGCCGATCTAGATGAAGTAAATTTTATTGAGGCTATGGCTGAGAACCCAAATCTTAAGGTTATACTTCTCTATCTTGAGTCAATTGAACGTGGAAGAGAGTTCCTTAAAGTTGCATCCAAAGTTGTTAAGAATAAGCCTATAATGGTAGTGAAAGGAGGTACGAGTAGTGCGGGGGCAAAGGCGGCTGGAAGCCATACAGGTGCCCTAGTTGGGAGCTTTTTAGCGTATAAAAAAGCGTTTGATAAAGCGGGGGTTATTCTCACTGAGAGCATGGAGAACTTGTTCAACTATGCCGTCGCTTTTACTCAGCAAAGCCTTCCAAAGGATGAAGGTATAGCTATTGTTACTAACGCGGGTGGTCCAGGTATTCTTTCAACAGATTTGATTGAGAAATTGAATATGGAGATGGCGGATTTAACCGATGAGACTATTGATTATTTAGATGAAAATCTTCCATCTGCTGCAGCTACTGGTAACCCTATTGATATTCTAGGTGATGCACTGCCCGATAGGTATGCTATTGCATTAGAAGCTGCATTGAATGATCAAAATGTTTTCTCTGTAGTTGTGTTACTTACACCCCAGGCCATGACTGATAGTCTGACTACTGCCAAGAATATAGTTGAGATATCAGAAAATCACCCAGAGAAACCTGTCATCAGCATTTTTATGGGCGGTGAATGGGTTGCTAAAGCATCAGAATATCTTAAGGATAATGGTGTACCATGTTACAACTTCCCTGAAAAAGGAATCAAGACCCTCAATGCGTTGTATCAATATGCTCGCCATCTTCGTTTACCAGAGATAGATCCACCAGCGTTTGACGATATTGATAGAGCCAAGGTGAAGGAGATCTTTGATTCTGTAAAGAAGGATAATCGTAATGTATTGTTTCCTCATGAGGCAATGCAGGTAGCTAAAGCTTATGGCATATCGGCTCCAGCCAGTCAATTAGCTACAACTGCTGATGAAGCCGTGGAATATGCTGAAGAAATGGGTTATCCGGTGGTCATGAAAATAGTAAGTCCGGATATTATGCATAAAACCGATATTGGAGGCGTTGAATTAAATCTTACTAACCCAAATATGGTACGTATTGCCTTTGAGGAAATTATGCGTAAAAGTAGGAAAGCTCAGCCATTAGCCAAGATATATGGGATTACTGTTGATAAAATGGTTCCCAAAGGTAAAGAGATGATCATTGGGATGAGTCGTGATCCCCAGTTTGGTCCAATGGTGATGTTCGGTCTTGGTGGTATTTACGTGAACTTTTTGAAAGATGTAGCTTTCCGGCTTGCACCTATGAATGAGCGTGAGGCTCAGAACATGATGGAAGAAACAAAAAGTTATACCTTATTGAAGGGTGTTCGTGGTGAGGCTCCTGCGGATATAGATGCGTTAAGGGATGCTATACTTAGGGTGGGTCATCTCGTATGGGATTTCCCGGAGTTAGAGGATCTTGATATTAACCCGATCTTTGTCTATGATGCGAGTGAAGGCGTTAGTGCTTTAGATGTCAAGATAACCCTCTCCTAATTTTTCACGTATTCTACTGCTTCTTCAAGTGTCATGTCTACGTTGTGTTTTCTCTCGAAGAAGTAGGTTATGTTTTTTACGTCTCTCTCTAGTGTTTCATCAGCGTTGGGGTGATCGGATGTTATATATTGAGGCCAATCGATTATCCAGACCTCTGTCTTATCATCTATCAGTATATTGTATTCACTTATGTCACTGTGAATTACTCCAGCCTCATAGGCTTTCTTTAGGTTGTCTAGTATTTCCATTAAAAATATCTCAGCGTTTTCTATCACTAGTATTTCTGATAGCTCTATTCCTTTTATGTATTGCATTATTATTGTGTGGCGGTTCTGATAGATTGGGTTAGGCGTTTGTACCCCTACTTCATGCATTAACGATAGTGCTTCATACTCTGTTTTAGCAGCTAGTCTTGACTGATATAACCATGATGTATGATCATGATCAGCTAAGTATTCACGTTTCCTTTTCGTGTCCCTGAAACTGGTTCGTCCTATTCTATGGAACTTTACCGCTACTTTTGTATCATCAGGGGTCACACCCTCGTATACATCAGCTTCTTTGCCTATACCTATTGAAGGTCCTAGGTATTCCAGCATCTCTGCTTTTACTAAGGCGTTCAGGGCTAGTATGTCATATGCGTTATAGTTCATCAGGTAGCCGAGGTATGGTTCTTGTTCTCTGTAGATTAACTCGTGTTCGTATAATTTACTTAGTCTGTGATATATCTCACTCTCGTTTAACCCACTTATTCGTAGCACTTCTTTATGGGGTACTACTTTGTGTTGAATCATTCCTTGTTCTATTGCGTGGAGTACTCTTATGTCGTAGTTTTCTAGCGAAGGTAATATTTGAGCTGCTTTATCCGCGGATGACACAAGTAAAGAAAGAGGATCGGTGATTTATATCATATCCAGTCTATCTTTGAGGGCTATTGATATTGGAACCCCTACAACTCCTGCCACTAACATCTGTACTATGTTGAACGGAGCTTCGACTGTGGCGGCTGAGAAACCGTACATGAAAACTTGTACGATGAAGTAACCAGCTACCATAACTATGCCTCCTGTTATCCACGCGATGAGTGTTTTTTTTACTGTTCTATCTTCTTTTGGACCCGCTATTTTTCCGGCTACGTAGCCTTCTGCGCCTTTTATAATTGTGGTGAATATTACCCAGTTGTACCATCCTCCGAGAAGGTCTGCTAATCCTGATCCTAGTCCGCCTGCTAGTGCTCCTACTATTGGTCCAAAGGTTAACGCTGTGGTCATTACTATTGCGTCGCCTAGATTGAAATAACCACTTGTAGCGGGTATGGGAAAGGTGAATATCATCGTGGCTATGGTTGCGAGTGCTCCCATTACACCTATAGCAGCTATTTGTCGGGTGTTTAATGATGTCATATTTTATTATAGTTACAACTATAATATAAAATATTCTAGCCATAACTATAATACTGCGGCTTTTTTTATTTTCATGAATTACGTGTTTATAGGTAACAATTTTGTCTTTTTTAGGGTAAATACCTCTCTTGGTTAATATGTTAAATGATATGCGTTTATGCTACGTCGAATAATATCAAACGATGTAATTATGGGGATTCTTTAACTGAAATATGCTCTATCCTCGTGTGATACTCTACTACTCCCTTTAAGAGGTTTTATAGTAATGCCTGCAAGTCATCTAGCGCATCTAAAGCTCGTTTTCCTCTCTCAGTGATCTCCAGTTCTTTTCGTTTTCCCTTCTGAGTTGACTTAATCAAACCTTTAGTCTCCAAGTCCGTTAGATGTTGGTATACAGCACCAAGGGTCATTTCTTCTCCGAGGGTCTTCCATATAGCGTAACCATACGTTGATTCCTGATTTATGATCTTCAATATACGCTCCTTAGTGGTCAAGTGGCTACCGAGTCTTGGACTCTTCTTTCTCTTCGTTAGATTTTTCAGGATATCATCTGTCTTTAATCCACTGCTGGTAACAAGGCACACTATTTCCGAGTCCTTATCAACTCTTTTATGGACAATATCACTTTGTAAAGATGCTACCGGGGCGGATGAGGCTGGTTCAGAGAATATTCCTTCGGTTCTAGCGATAACCATACCTGCTTCAATCATATCATCATCAGAGACTGATACCGCGAATCCGTTTGATTCCTTTAATGCATTCAACGCTAATTTTCCGTATAATGGTTCAGCAACTCTGATGGCTGATGCCTCGGTTTCCCCGTCTTTTATCTTGATTGGTGTATCGGAGTTTTCAAGATAGGCTTTTGATATTGGGGCGCATCCCTCAGCCTGTACTCCTACCATTTTTGGCGTCGTTTCTATCATGCCTAGTTGTTTCATTTCTTTGAAACCTTTCCATAGAGCGTGTAATGTGGCGCCGCTTCCCATAGCAAGTATAACGTAATCAGGTACACCACTCTGTTCTACCAATTCATAACTTATGGTCTTCAAACCCTCTATGCTAAGAGGATTTAGCTCGGTGGTAGCTTGATACCAGTCCATCTCCTTTTCCAGTTCTATGGCTCTAACTATCGCCTCTTCAATACTATCCCCCGTTTGTACAATCTTGGCGTCATATGTAAGCATCTGGGCTAGTTTACCCATATCAACCCCGCTTGGAATAACAAGGTTACATTGAATATCCTCTTTTGCAGCATATGCTGAGATGGATGCTCCGTGATTTCCATTTGAAGCACATATAATGCTGTCATACCCTCTGTTCTTTGCGTCTGTGACGATTAAAGCGGCTGATCTATCCTTAAAGCTATTCGTTGGGTTGCGCGTCTCATCCTTTAGATATATGTTAGTATAGTGGAGATTTTCAGAAAGTCTATCTGCTTTCTGTAGAGGTGTCCCTCCTTCTCCCAGTGTTACTATTTGGGATACTTTGGGTAATACAGGTCTATATCTCCAGAAAGTTAATGGCCCTGCTAACTTGATCTTGTCAGCTAATAGTTGATATTCTAAGAGTCCTCCGCATTTACTACACTCGGTGCGAGGGGCTTCTAGTTGGATGATTTCTTCACAGTTGGTACATTTTAGGACGTGACTAGTGCTCCTCATCAGGTATCAAATAGAGTTACAGTGTTTTATTCTTATTCCATAAAAGGGTTTTAAAACCAAATAGATAGGGGTAAACAACGAGAATATACTATGTTAAAACTACTATATCCTAGAGTTATTGATAAACGAAGTGAAACATGAAAACAATCATAAGGTTAAATCTCTTCTCGTTGAGTGAGTCTTATGAAGTTAAATGAGCTACGTCCAGGTATGGAGGAAATTGACTTAGAAGTAACCATATTGGAGATAGGAAAGTCAAGGGAGGTTGAGACCCATTCAGGATTAAAACACACAATAGTTGATTGTAAGGTAAGAGATGATACAGAGACCATGGAGTTAACCGTATGGAACGAGACCATTGATGAATTGGAAAAAGTAAAAACAGGTGACCATGTAAAGCTGATTAACTGCTTCATAACCAGTTTTAAAGGGATTCTATCCGTTAACATAGGAAGAGAATCCAAGATAGAGCCAAAGTGAACCCCATTGTACGAAAAACTAATTGAAATAGCTAAAAAATATCAGAAACCTGTGGGTTGTCACGGCTACGAGCATACTGATCGAGTTATTAAAATATGTAAACTGCTTGGAGATAAACTCAAAGCTAATATGGAAATCTTATTGCCTGCTGCTATTCTTCATGATATTGGACGAGGTAACGATAGCCATGCGTTAAAAGGAGCCACTATGGCTCAAAAGATACTTGACAAACTTGGCTATAAATATGTAGACGATATTGTATACGCGATAAAAGTCCATAGTTTTTCCGAGAGTTTAGAGGCAAAAACCTTGGAATCCCAAATACTAAGTGATGCGGATAAACTTGACGCTATGGGCGCTATAGGCGTTTACAGAGTTTCTCAGTATGGTGTAGAACATAATCAATCACAGGATCATTTCATCAAACATTTCTATGATAAATTACTGACGCTACGTGACCAACTTTACACAGATGAGGCGAAAAAACTAGCTGAAAAGAGACACCGTTTTATGTTAGAATACTTGAAGCAACTGAAAAAAGAACTAAAAGGGTTAAGCTGAACCCCATCTCTTATACAACTTATTCTCTACACCAAATTGATCCAGTATTTTACCAGAGATAAAATCCACGAGTTCTTTAATCGAACTAGGTTTATGATAAAATCCGGGCATAGCTGGTAGTATTATCGCCCCTAAACTGCTTAGCTTTGCCATATTCTCTAGATGAGATGCGTGGAGAGGGGTTTCTCTTGGAACAATTATGAGGGTGCGTCTCTCTTTTAGCTGGACATCGGCAGCTCTTGTCACAAGATTATCTGCATACCCATGTGCTAAGGCGGATATAGTCTTCATAGATGAGGGAACAATTACCATACCATCTACTTTGAAGCTTCCACTTGCTATACTTGCTGTTAATTCATTTGGTCCAAAGGTTCTGGACGCCAGCTTAGTTAAAAGATCTATATCCTTTATCTCGTGTTTTGCTACTTTTCTAGCTGACTCTGTTATTATGAGGAGTGTTTCAATATCATGTTTTCTAGCTGCTTTAAGGAAACTCAAAGCATAGATCATTCCGCTTGCTCCTGTAACCGCTACTATTAGTTTCATCTATGATATCAGTATGTTCAGAAGGAATGTGGTTATTAATATATTCTAATAAGAAGAATTTATTCGCCTGGTGCGAGTGTTTTGGGGTTGATGGTAACGTACATCACGTTGTTTCCCCGAATGAATACGTCTCCATAGCTCGCTATCAAGCCGTTTTCATCGTACTCCTTTGCTCCTTTTAGCATCATATTCATGTATCCGTCTGCTCGCTCAAGTTTACCTCTATAGCTGCTTCCTCTTGCCTTTAGAACAACTTCAACATTTGAGCCGCTTGATTTTATTAAAACATTTAATGGTTTCATTCTTGGTTCCAAATTGATTGCACCGGTTTTGAATTTAATCTATGAGCTATGTACACACTATAAAAACTTTCTGAAACGCGGGCATAATCTGTGTTCCATTTATTTTCTATTTGAGATAGTTATCCAGTCGTTTATCTTTTCTTTTGTAAAAATTTTCTTTATAACCAGTTCCTTGTTATCAATTATTCTTTTTATCTCCTCTTTACTGTATACTTTTTTTAGTGAAGAAATTATGATGGTTGCATCTTTCTTAGATACCCTTATGGATTCAGATGATAGCTTCTTTGGGTTTGAGAGGTTCTGAATTACTGTTACTGAGATAACTGTTTCATAGATAGAATCCCTGAAGGGTAGGTTCTCTGAGTCACCCTCTATAAGATGATGATTTTTCTTCAATCTACCTTTTGCTTTTCTTAATAGATTACCTGAGAGATCAATGCCTATTACCGTTGATTCTAGGAGAGAAAATAATAACCCAGTTCCGCAGCCATTATCCAGTACTAGACCATCATCACTAATTTCATTCAGTATACATACATATTTCTCATACTGTTCCTCACTGTAGCGGAGATCATAAAGTTTGGAACCAAGTGTATCATATTTTGTTTTAACATCTTTTTTATGATTGTTCAATACTGTATCTCACTGGTTTCTAATACTTGCAAGCATATAGTTTCCGTGGAATATATGGTTAAGTCACGAGATGAAGATTGGGAAAGATTTGGTAGATCAAAAAGCATCGGCTCCATCTATTCAGGAACTTATCATTTTAGGGAGTTAAGCCCCTCATTTGACGTAGCATCATACTATGCTCAGGTACTAATTCATAGAGCCCATCAAAGATAATATGATGCAAAAATTAGAGACCGGTTTCTCCACCATAACCGACTTAGCAGACACGCTAGTACAGTTGCATAAGATATCTTTCAGACAAGCACATGATATTATCGTCCAAGTAACCTTGGAGGCACTAAATAACGGAATAAAAGCGGAAGATATTCCCCCCTCGGATAATAGTGTCTACCTCAGAAAATATAGTGGGAAAACGTTGATTGTAAAACAAAGATCATTTACGTCAAGTATTGAATCCAAGAATCTCGTTCTCCTCTCCAAATTCAAAGATGCCCCAGCCCCTGAAGCAGTTTAAAATATGATAGGATCGATAAAGAAAAGAATAAACCTTGAAGAAAACCGTCAAAAAGATCGTCTAGACAGGATAATGAAGGCAAAGAATAAACTAGTAGAAGCTGAAGAATTGTTGTGATGAATATGGACGCGATAGAAGCTATTATGTCTAGGCGAAGCATACGACGGTACACGGATAAAAGGATACCCGAAGACAAAATAACCACCTTACTGAAAGCAGCAATGAAT
>WJJC01000132.1 GCA_014729945.1 Candidatus Bathyarchaeota archaeon | reverse complement strand
GGTGGAGAATACTCCACGTTTATAACCGGTAAAAATGAACCCGTAATCGAATTAGGTACCTAGGTCTCCACATTATATTTATCGTATAATTTCTTCAAGAGACTGTTCAACTCTCTTGCCCTTTCCTCGGATTCACTTGGCTTCAGCTCGGTGCACTCGTATCCTACGACTTCACGCATGTACTCCACGTTCTCTTCGCAGAAGACAACTGTTCCATCATCTTTGATCTTCTCTATGCCGTCAATCTTGCCGCCTTCCTCGTTAATACGAATAGCCTCTTCACGTGAGATATCTGGTAATACGATCTCTGCGCCTTTCCGGCTTAGCCTTGCCGGGTATCCACCTGGTAACCCCTCTACTCCTGTAACACAGGTATGTACTTCGCCTGTATCATGATAGATAGCTAGGACATGTTTCAGGAAGCTACTGGCTGTTCTCATCTGGTCAACGAGGGCGCTCTTGTACTGGGTTACTTCACCGTAACCGGCTTCCTGATATAGTTTTGTGATCTTCTCATTTGGCCACTGATCGGAGACATCTTTCCCGTCAACAATCACCTTAACATAGTATGGGCCACTCATTCGAGCAGTATAATATGCTCCATGATGTCCTACACCATAGAGCTGCACGGATCTAAATGGTACATTCATCTCCCGGGCGATAACCCTCTTAACCCGTCCTAGTCCAAGATCCATGTTACCCCCACCACAGGTTGGCTCTAATCCAAGTTTACTTAGAACGACGTTTGTTGCATCCGGAAAAGCTCCATTAACTACATTGGTATCGATCCCGGATTTCTTGACAGCTAGCATCAGCTTATGAGCCAATGTGAGATGGTTAGGCAGCCATGGCCCAACTGGTCCCACCTTCTTATAATCCTCTGGTGGTAGGAGCCGGGTTATCCACCAACTTCCCAGACTGGCCAAGTTACAGATAACCTTAGGGTTATGCTCTTTCAAGAACTCGGATGTTCCATCGATATCGAATAAGTCTATTTTCTCAAAACTGAGATTCGGGTAAAACCCAAAGTTATGAGCTGTATGAAGCGCTTCCTCGATCTCGTGTTTTCCCTTCTCTTCGTCAACGTCTGCACCGATAACCTTGATGGGAAGTCCCATACTGGCTATCTGATACACCATATCATGACCTACGCTACCTGCTGAACCGATTATTAGAATACTATCAAGCATATTAATCATAAAATTATGATTTATTGACTATAAAAGAATAAGAGGTTACTGGGTTACCTTGTATTTCTCATAGAGCTTGTTCAGTAGATTATCCAGTTCTTTTGCGCGTTCAGCGGATTCACTTGGTTTAAGCTCCTTGCAATCGTATCCAACTACTTCACGCATATACTTGACGTTCTCGTCTCGGTATACCACGGTCCCATCTTCCTTGATACGTTCAATACCGTCGTGTTGACCACCAGCCTTGTTAATCTCAATAGCCTTATCGAGGCCAATATCTGGAACAATGGGCTCTGCCCCGTCTTCCCCTAATCTACATGGGTATGCTCCTGGTAATCCATTAGGTCCAGGCACGCACTCCATTAGCTCATTAGTATCATAGTATACCGCAAGTACATTCTTCAGGAAACTAGCCGCTGTCCTCATCTGGTCAACTAGAGGCCCAGAATACTGTACACTCTTAGCGTACCCTGCCTTAGCGTACATATCCCTGAGCTTCTCGTTAGGATACCTCTCAGTCACATCCTCCCCGTTAACAATGATCTTGACCCAGAAGGGTGCATCCATACGCTTGGTGTAAAAAGCTCCATGATGACCTACCCCGTAGATCTTGACATTCCTATAGGGTACATCCATATCCCGGGCGATAATCCGCTTATACCTGAATATCCCCAAATCCATGTTTCCCCCTCCACAGACAGGAGCCATACCTAGCTTATCCAGTACAACATTTGTGGCATCAGGAAAGGCTCCATTAACAACCTTGATGTCTAAGCCGGTCTTCTTCACAGCCTGCATCAACTTCATAGCAAGGGTGAGATGATTCGGCAACCATGGCCCGATAGGACCTATTTTCTTGTATTCCTCATCAGGGAGAAGCCGGGTTATCCACCAGCTTCCTAGACTGGCAAGATTACATATCACCTTAGGTTGTAGCCGCTCTAGTTTCTCAGCTGTTTCATCAATATCAAAGAGGTTTATCTTCTCAAAACTCAGATCGGGGTAAAATCCGAGGCTGTGAGCGATGTGAAGGCTCTCTTCTATCTCAAATCTTCCTTTCTCTGCGTCAACGTCTGCGCCGATAACCTTGATGGGGAGTCCCATACTGGCTATCTGATACACCATATCATGCCCCACGCTTCCCGCGGAACCTATAATCATAATCGAATCCATTTCAAGTCACTAATAATACGTTGTAAGGATAAATAACATTCATCCCTAAGTTCAAATTAGCAGAACCTTATACCCTCTAATTTATACATTATCCGTCCTCTTTTTTAGAGGAATCTCGGGTTGATGAAACAAAAAAATATTTTAGTATTACTCATAGTTTTCTCGCTCTGTTTTCCAGTCGCTCTCGCACAAGAGGATGTAATACCCCTTTCTCTTGAAGTGAAAGTATACCCGGATGGCAGCACACTAGTAAAGTACATTGTTGAGAGTGACCCCACAAAGGTCCGGGTTGATGTAGATCTTTTCGGTGAGACCTACAATAACCTAGTTATTAGAAACGAGGATGGGTTACCTCTAGGCTTCACTCGTAGAGGCTCTGGAGTAACAGTTGACTCTATAGGCGCGTTAGAGTTAAGAATAGTTTACACTACCAGTGATCTTACATCCAAAGATGGTCCAATCTGGAATATTTCTCTCACATCCCCTACTTCTATTGTACTTATCCTCCCCGAGGGCGCAGGATTGTTTGGAATGAGTGATATACC
>WJJC01000131.1 GCA_014729945.1 Candidatus Bathyarchaeota archaeon | reverse complement strand
TCATACACGTGACTGTGAATGGGCTCATAGAATCGCCTACCGTAATAGAGTCTTTTACTGTGATCTTGAGGAATCTTTTGCTGATGGATATGATGGATGCGCTTATTGTCTACCTGATTATCATCACAGGTAATCTCTCCTTTTTTTTAATTATCAATATGTTTCTGTGAAAAATAGGTAATTAGAAAAGATTAGTCGGTTGAATCTTCATCATCGTCTTCCGGTAGCTCTTGGCTATCATCGTCACGGTCTTCTCTACAATGCTCGGATTCACTCTGTGGCTCATCTAGTTCTTCTATCTCATCATCGAGAGCATCAAGTTGGCCCTTGAATTCCTCTAGGTCTTCAACGCGTGTGCCATTGGCCACTTGCTCCATCTCGGCCAACCTTTCCTCGGCTAGCTGTAGCCTTTTTTCGGCCTCTCCCTCTTTGCCGCCTCTAATCCTTGATAAAGGAACTTCTATACGTTCCTCCAGGAATCGCTCAAAGCCATACAGGGGATGTTCAGGGGTCCAGCTTGCTGATGGTAGCTGAAACTCATCTGGAACTGCGTAGACTTGGTTCATCATCATTGAAAAAATCATTAATGCTCCAAGTAGTGTCCTCAATTTTGTTTTATGCTTCATTTATCTTCGATACTTGTATGTCTATGCAGGATAATTAAGAACCCCTTGAAACATATTGAAACCCTGGTTCCAAGCATGGTTTTAATATTTAGTTTCCTCCAGTATGAAACATATTCTACTTTTCCGGATGTCCGTTGAAATAATGATCATCTAATTATCTTTAGGAAAGTTCTTTTTAGTACTTGAAATAATAACTTAATTTAGATTCGATTAATTATGTATAGCTTATCAAAACTGGTAATCTTCTCACTAGTGTTAATCACCTTCAGTGCAACTTTTTTCGCACCTGTGGACGCAGCTACTTATTATGTTGATTCAACCAATGGAGATGATACAAACTCGGGGTTCGCAGCCGAAAACGCGTGGAAAACCATCTCCAAGATAAATGACATGGGATTCCAGCCCGGAGACCTTATCCTCTTTAAAAGAGGCGAAACCTGGAGAAACCATTTAATTATACAGAGTAATGGAAACGAGACATCCCCGATTACCTTTAGTGATTACGGGTCCGGAGATAAACCGTTAATCCTAGGATCCACCGAGAGAAGCCGTGTAAATAATTGGAGAAAGGAAGATGACAACCGATGGGTTACTGTTGACCCAGGGGATGGATATGAACTATTACAGAACCCAAGTTTTAACGAGAACCTTGCTTATTGGGACTTTATAGTAAATGGAAATGCTAACGCGGACTCATATCATGATACAATGGTTTACGATAGTTCACCTGCGGGATTAAGAATCGAGTGCATACAAAACGCGGATAGTAGTCCAGACTCTCGTATATCCTTGAAGACAACCGGGTTCCATATATCAGAAAATGAGTGGTATATCCTATCCTTCCGAGCGAAAGCCTCGGCAAGCTTCACATTATATACACCTAATTTACTGAAAACTGATACAGGCAGACCCTATTATTCGGAGAGATCAAGGAATAATCTACCAATCACCACAGACTGGGAAACCTATAACTCGTATTATTACGTCGACGAAACTGCAAGCGATGGCGAGGTCAACATATACCTGGGAAATATGCCTGATGAATCAACATTTTACCTTGACACGTTTAGCTTCCAGAAATGCAACAAAATACCCTTAGCCTCAGATGTTGGGTCCCTAATTTTTAACAATGAAGAATCTGTTGGAGTAAAAGAAAACTCGGAGATGGATCTCAACAAGCAAGGAGAGTTCTGGTATGATCCCAGTAATGGTCGGGTGAAGATATATTCATCAATCAACCCCGGTGAATATTATGAAAACATAGAGTGCACTCTGGGTGTGTCTACTATTGACTCTCCTGTGCATGCAGGCCCTATTATTTCGATCCACGGCAACTACGTAACTGTTGATAACCTGGATCTACGTTATGGAGGTGCAGATGGGGTATGGGTTCAAGACGTTGGCGGTACTATACTCAAGAATTGCGACATCACATACTGTGGAGGAACTTACCAGGAAACAGATGACACAGTAAGAATGGGAAACGGCGTAACCTTCTGGGAAAACACGTGGAACTCTACAGTTGAGGGATGCAGGATAGGGGAAATCTATGACGCAGCACTATCAAATCAGGGGGATAAAACCAATACTCAGTCAAATTTATCATATCAAAACAATATCATATGGAACTCTGAATACTCTTTTGAGTTATGGGATCGGCCTCATGATTCACTCATGAAAGATGTCCGTTTTATAAACAATACCTGTATAGGAGCTGGATTTGGTTGGGGACATGAGCAAAGACCAGATCTTAACGGCTACCATATAAACATGAAATCATCTCAGGCTAGAGCCGATGGCATATATATTAAAGACAATGTCCTGTATCAAGCCGCGAACAGTTCTTTCTTCTTCTTGGATGAATACTGGGTGAATGGACAACGCAGAGACGCATGGGTAAACCTAGAGAACTTTGAGATGGATAACAACTATTACTATCAATCTTCAGGGTTTATGGTGGTCTATCCTAATGATAAACACAAGTACACAATGGCTGAATTCCAAGAATATCAGGATACTACGGGGCTAGACTCGCACTCAGTCACCGGTAATAAGACACATATTCAAAACGTTGCTATATCTAGGGGAAATACATCTTTTGTCAATGAATTACTAATACAGGCAGATAAGGAAGCATCAAAATATTTTACGGTTCCTTCTGCTCCACAAAACCTGTATGCAATGGGAGAAACCGGATATATCTTATTAACTTGGAGCCAACCCCGCAGAGACGGAGGTTCATCCATCATAGGTTATAGAATATACAGAGGAAAGAGCCCTGACAACTTGAATCATCTAACTGATACGGGTAACTTGATTACCTACAATGACACAGACGTCGAGGATGGTCAAATATATTACTATCAAATAAGCGCCTTGAATGATATCGGAGAAGGATCATTAAGTGACCAGGGGCACTCCTCGTCGATAGCGCAACCTAAAACAACTGTAGAGGAGAATGATGAAGAAGACTCAGGTATACCCGGGTTCCCCTTAAACAGTTTATTCCTAGCTTTCATCTTTATAGTTTACCTTCGAAAAAACATTAAGCAGCTGTAAACCCTTTCCCATCACAATAGAAAACCTATGGCGTCTTCTTCACGCTACGAGAATTAAGATAGTGAATAACTGAGACCAGTATCACAGAGACACTGATGATGGCTCCCCCTAAGATCGTTCTCTCTGTTGGAGCCTCTCCCACGATAAGGTAGTTCAGGGCCACGGTGACAACAGGTTGTGTGGATAATAATATACTTGCAAGGCTTGCGGTGATTCTCCTCAGACTCCACGTGAATAAGACGAATGAAAGGGTTGTTATGACTGCTCCAAAGACAAATAAAATACCTGCATTTCTAACTGTGAATGGTGTCGAGTTAAACAAGAGAAAAGGAGAGAAGACGACACCGGCCACCATGAACTGATACAGGGACATCTCGCTACTACTGTATCCCTGTAGAAGATTCCTGCTCAACAGGTTTCTCAATGAAAAACAGAGCCCCGATAACATCCCCCAAAGTATACCCCAAGTGCTGGAACTACTAAGACTGAACCCCGGGGATATCAACCAGATACCCACCAGCACAAACATCGCGCCCACGAGATCAATAACTCTAAACTGTTCATCAAAGAAAAACGGCTCC
The DNA here is from genome assembly GCA_014729945.1 of Candidatus Bathyarchaeota archaeon. The sequence continues at coordinate 3,195 of WJJC01000131.1, read as the reverse complement.
AGAATCGAGGTGATAAAAGGATACGTGAAAAGACTAACCACGGCGATCGCAACAGAGGACGCTTTGATGGCAACATAGAACAGATACCAGTTACCACTCATGAACAAACCGAGAAGCACCATCTTAGCCACATCCTCCCTATTATGGAATACAAACAGATCCTCCCCTATGACCCGTAGAAACAGGAAAAGCCCTATACTTGCGGAAACACCTCGCCCCCATGAGATGACACCTGACGAGAAATCCAGTAATCCACCGAAGACACCGTTTAGACTGAAACCGATAGTGGCTGCTGCGATGCAGACATAGGTTGGTAATAGTCTTCCTTTGTTTGACATGGTGATCTCAGATAGTTTGGGGTGTCTATCTGTTTAAACATCGGGGTCATTCACGCGGGTGATAGATTCGTAGCCTAGTAATCGTGTAAACTTGATGCTACTAGTTTTTAATTAAATATTTTTTCAGTTTCATTGCTGATTCATGTCTAGTACAATATTTTATGAAAATAGTTTTCATATTGGAAAAATTGGGGTTCAATGTCAGGCTCGGTATTAGGTTCAGGGGACGTTCTGTCACCTAGTTTTGCCGTATAGTGAATTTTCTAGAGTTATCTTTGAACCGGAGTCAAGACGCTTTATACCATTAATCTTCATATGATTTAACTTGTATATGCTGCATTACTGTGTTTTACCGTCCCGAGAAAGACCAAAATAAATATTTAAATATTTAAATATCTTGTATTTTTTAGCGTTGAGTCAAGAACTACCTGATGATAAAATCCTAGATTTTAAAGCTAATATACTCAAGACGATAGCCGACTCAAACAGGTTAAAAATACTTGAGATACTCAGAGAAGGCGAAAACTGTCAATGCGAGATCATACCTTTAATAGGGCAGAGTCAACCCACTGTATCTCGTCACCTGAAGCTACTGGAAGATGCCGGGTTGATTAAGAGCCGTAGGGATGGGACACGGGTTTTTTACACAGTTACAGATCCCCATATATTCAATCTCCTGGATACTATTGATTCTGAGATGATTGATATAATCAGTGAAGAGTTAACAAAAAAAATTGGAATATAGAGTCAGTTAATTGCTTCAAGTAGCTCTCTAGCGTTGGGTAGTTTTCCTGAGACTTTGAGTTCTCCGTTGACTACCAGTGCGGGGGTGAGCATTACTCCGTAGTCTACGATCTTATCCACATCGTATACATGTGTCACTTCTGCCTCTATACCGTGTTCTGTGACTGCTTCTTTCACCATTTTTTCTAGTTTATGGCATTTTGGGCAGCCTGATCCAAGTATCTCTATTTTCTTCATTGTTTACACCAATAAGATTCCGTATAAGTAGCCCGCGATTACTCCAAACCCAAGCATGTATATTGCGTACATGAATGTCCTCCGGGGTCCAACTATTGTGTTTACGACTAGGAGGGTCTGCAGTGAGACCCCTGGGTCCACTAGGAGGTAACTCATTAATGGGCCTCGGTGCATACCCAGCTCCATAAACATCTCAGCTACTGGCACCTCGATGAGAGTAGGAAAGTAGGCCACGGTTCCGAAAAGTGCTGCGATGATGTTGGCCAGTAACGTATTGCTTCCCGCTATGTTAGCTATTAGCTCAGGTGGAATCAATGGCTTTATGATCCCTGAGACAAACACCCCTATGAGGAGCACCGGGAAAATGAGCTTCATGAATCTAAAGGTCTCACGCATCCATGCGTTAATCTCTTCTCGTTCATAATATCTCATAGCGAAGAATCCAGTGAGTAACGAGAAAAAGGCTACGAGGCCGGCTTTCAGTGTTAATTCTATTGGCGCGGTTCCCGCTATCATAATGGAGGTTAGTGCTGTGAAGAAGAGGATTGGTTCATGGGTCCTCCTATTGCCTGTACTGGATGCGACTTGTTGTAATCCACCTCTTTTCTGTGATCCGTTGCTGTCTCTGAAATTAACTTCCATTGCAATGCCTATGGCTATGGCCATTACTATGCTCAGAGCTAGTTTAATCACCGCAAAGTCTGAGCCTAGCACTGCCACGGTTAGGGGTGTAGATAGTAGTGTTATTCCTGGTCCTGCGAAAAGGAATGTTATGGCGGGGCCAAATCCTGCTCCTTTTTTCCATATTCCGGCGAATAGGGGAAGTATGGTGCATGAGCAGACTTCTAGTACTAGTCCGCTTATGGATGCGAAGAAATAGGCGATACCTTTCTTTGTCGTTCCTACTCCGTCTCCCATGTATCTGAGTATTGTTTGACTGGGTATTAAGGCGTTAAATGCTCCTGATAGAAAGAATGCTGGTATTAGGCATAGTAGTACATGGGCTGTGAGGTATTCGATTAGTGTGTTTATTCCCGATGTTAGCATCTGGTTTATGAGGCTCATTCTTGTTCTCCTTTGTTGTTCATGTATTGTGTTGTTTGATGGGTTTGTGCGAACATTAACAATATCAAACTATTATAATATTTAAATAATTACATTAGTAAGTTGGCGGAGTGACCCATATGATTAGATTTTTAAATAAAGATCTGATAAATTGAAATCTCTGATTTATTTGATTGTATTTTTATCCTTTTTCATTTATGGTGTATTATGGGAGTATGTTCATGTAAACTAGTTGAATTGAATAAAAAGGGAAGGAAATAAATGGACCTATTCTAGGACCATGATGGTTGTGTATACGGCTGGTAACTGGCGCTCTATTGTTAAGACTGCTCCCGCGGATGGTCTTAACTCTACTCTGAATTCCTCGTATGGATGCGCGTAAGCGTTGTCAAGGGTTACATCAGGCTCCATTGTGCTATTTGTCAATCCGGTGAAGTCTATTTCCACCTTGAATTTTTCACCGGTCTCGCAAAGGCTGTCACCATCGCTGTTGACTCCGTTGATCGTCATTATGGTTCCATTGGAGTCGTAGAGTTCCGCGTGTGTTCTGGCGTTGGTGTAGGTTGCTACGAGTTTACTGTCATCTAAGTCGACTGGTTCATGTCCCTGGCTGAGCTTGATGTAGAAAGTCAGTTTCTCAAGGTCTATGTTCGCTTGGTCGCCTCCTGTTGAGCTGAATTGTCCGATTACTCCGCTGTCGACAAGTAGGGCGCTGCTAGCCTCGCTCATACCGGATGAGATGACTGACTGGGCTTTTTCTGCTGTCAGGAACCCCATGTTTAGTACTACGAATGCGAAGGCTGCTGCTGTG
>WJJC01000130.1 GCA_014729945.1 Candidatus Bathyarchaeota archaeon | reverse complement strand
GAGAAAATAGCTGAAGACGATAGGTCCATATACTTTGTCATGAATCAGGTCGTGTACGTTGCTGCAATAGGTGGAAAACATTTTTATAAACTAGCCAAAACCTGTGGAGCCCCCACTTTGGAGATAGATGGCATAAGAATGCATAGAACCAAGGATACCACACCAGAAAAAGATTCATCAGATAAACTAAAACTCCTCGGCTTGGATCATGGAAGGGTCCTTGATACCTGTATGGGGTTAGGATACACCGCTATTCAAGCCAAGGACAATGGAGCAGAATACGTATTATCCTTTGAGTACGAGCCAAATGTCATAAGGATAGCTCAACTAAACCCATGGTCCATGGATTTATTCAACGAGAATAATATCCACAATGTACTAGGCGACAGTTTTCACCTAGTAGATGCACTACCCTGTAATCATTTTGATTATATTATTCATGATCCACCGAGACATGGTAGCGCCGGTCATCTATACGGGTTAGCGTTCTACCAGAAACTAGCCCAAGTGATTAAACCATATGGAAAAATGTTCCACTACACGGGTGAACCTCGGTCTAGATATAGACGTGTTAATATCCAGAAAGGCATAATTGAAAGATTAGCCCGTGCTGGATTCAAGGACATAGAATATGAGCCCCTAGTAATGGGTATCACCTGCACCAGAGACACCGTTTAACCTAAATCCCTATACACTAATATCACATAGAAATGTCACCCACGAAACTCCCAACCGGTAAGGTATCCAAAGAATTACTGAGAAAATATGTTTTCACATGTCTAGGGATACCGGATAAACGTATCATAGCTGGACCAATGATAGGCGAGGATGCGGCGATAATCGATACCGGTGACACCGTGTTAATAGCAAAAGCCAATCCAATTACAGGCGCTGAGAAGAAAATAGGGTGGCTCTCAGTTCATATCAACGCAAATGATATTGTTGTGAGAGGAGCATCACCCAGATGGTACATGAGTGTAGTGCTTCTCCCGGAGGACTCAGAAGAAGTGCTATTGGAGACTATAATGAGGGAACAGCATAAGGCTTGTAGCGAGCTAGGCGTATGCATCATAGGTGGACACACAGAGGTGGCACCAGATCTGGGTAGACCAATCGTATCCGGGTTCATGCTGGGGGAAGCAAGAAAAGATGAGTATATCACCACAAGCGGCGCTCAGGTAGGAGACCATATAATTCTTACCAAGGGAGTAGGGCTTGAAGGTACAGGTATACTTGCCGCAGATCTATATGAAAAACTAATGGGGGAAGTTTCCGAAGAGATGCTTGATAATGCGGTTAACTTCCTTGATCTCATCAGTGTGGTGCCGGAGGCAAAGACTGCCATGGAGATCGATGGAATACACTCCATGCATACCCCTACAGAGGGTGGTGTAATAAATGGGTTATTAGAAATGTCCGAGGCATCAGGAAACGGGTTCAAAGTATATGAAGACCTGATGCTGATACACGAGGAAACCAGGGTAATCAGCAATGTTCTCAATGTGGATCCTTTGCGTTTACTGAGTTCAGGCAGCCTAATGATAGTGGTTGACCCCGAGAAGAGTGATGAGTTGATAAACTTGCTTATATCTCGTAATATCTTATCGAAAATTATAGGCGAAGTGACTCCGGATTCCAAGGTTCTTGTTAGGTCAGATGGCTCCGAGGAGTATGTGGCTGATGTGGTGCAGGATGAGTTGTTCCGTGTATTAGCGGAAAACACCTAGTCACTTTCACTCGTCCCCCTACTTTACATATGTTAGAACCTACGAAATGCATAAATTACTTGTCTGCTCTCCAATCAACAGGGATCAGCTTGACCTATCAATCAGTATTCACCGACGAGGCAATCCTAGAGATACACTACGTGCCAGAAAAGATACTGCATAGAGAAGCAGAACTCAAAAGACTAAGATCCCTATTCGACCACATCGTAACCACACCATACGAGATGAGTCAAAAAGCAGTAATCCTAGGTAGCGTGGGAAGCGGGAAAACTGTACTAGCCAACGCTTATGGGCGCGAACTCAGGGAAAAAGCAAGACGAAGAAGAGTAGATTTCCATTATATTCACGTTAACTGCAGACAACGAAGGGGCAGCCTGTTCATGGTTCTCAGCCAAGTAGTGACCCACATTAAACCCGATTTCCCTGAGCGAGGATACTCTGCCAACGAGTTACTGGATATACTTCGTCAGATACTGGATGAGGAAGAAACCCAGATTCTATTGGTACTTGACGAGGTAGATGCTCTCATAGAAAAAGAGGGAAGCGACGCATTATACTATCTAACACGCTTCCACGAGACCACTCCAGATGCACCCCGTAGACTCAACCTACTATGCGTAAGCAAAGACGCCGAAGTATTCAGAAAACTAGACCGTAGCACCCTGAGCAGCCTCCAGCAGAACATCATAAGACTAAGTGACTACGATAAGTATCAGCTAGCCGACATACTCATGTACAGGATGGAACGCGCCTTCAGAAAAGACGCCGTACCCTTGGAGATCATCGACTTCATCAGCGAGGTAGCCGAGAAAGAAAGCGGAGACGCTCGTTACGCCATAAGCCTACTCCACGGAGCTGGGAGAGAAGCAGACAACGACTCATCGAGACAGGTAAAACCAGAACACGTGCGAAGAATAGCAGTAGGCATATATGATGTAACGGTCCCGGACGAGATAAGACACCTGAGTCAACACGAGAAACTAGCCCTTCTCAGCATCGCCCGCTTCTTCATGTCAAGCACCTCTCCAGAAGCCACTACCGGCGAGATAGAGGAGAGCTATCATCTGGTATGCGAAGAGTACGGTGAAAACCCCCGGGGTCACACCCAGTTCTGGAAATACCTCAAGAAACTAGATGATCTAGACTTTGTTAACATGGAGATGCATGCATCCAGCAAGGGTAGAACCCAGCATATCAGGCTAGACAAGATCCCCTCAGAAATATTACAGGAAAAAGTGATGGAATTATTATGAGCCTATATGATAAAGACAAACGGACAGAAGAGATCTTAGGAAGTAAGGGCAGAATCCGTGTGCTAGAAGTCCTCAATAAGAGCGGAGAGCTAAACATCAGCGAGGTAAGTAGACGAACAGGGCTTAACTATACCAGCGTAGAGCGACATCTCACCAAACTAGAAGACATGGGGTTACTTAAAGAGAAACGATACGGCAAGATCAGGATATTTGAGGCGGTTTTCAAGAGTCTAACCGTAAGTTTTGAGCGGGGAAGACCCATAAAATTGGATATACAGAATTAGATCACTAATCTTCAAAAGCCATCTCTCCTGAATATTCATTATGCAGACTAATCAAAACAAGGTCTTAATCGCTTTCATTGTTTTAGCTGTACTTTTCGGTGGTTTTTACTACGTGGGACAACAGGAAGTGGAGGACGCAGTTGAACAACTATCGCTAGAACTGAGTGACTTCTCCGTGGATAGACTATCACTTATACCACCTGAAGCTGACTTGACTCTAATCTACAATGTTTCGAATCCCAGTGATATCCCACTGATGATATCCATGGATGGCGCCATTTACTATGGCGACACAATGATTACACCCGTTACAGTTGAGGAGCGTATGATACCAGCCATGGGATCAGGAACTGTGGACGCCCAGATAACTCTCAACGGGACTCTTATGGAGACCATAGGAAACCCCCAGAACCACGGAAATTATAGTCTAAACGGTACTCTCACAGCGAGAGGTCAATACATGGGGGTATTACCCGTCACAGTAAAGCTCGAAATGGCTGAGCTTAAGGCTAATCCTTAGTCTTCGCTTATTTTTAATACCCATAGCTCCACTTTTTGTGGGAATTAACTTGGATGAGATAAACGTCATAGATGCGGCGCATGGATACGTAGAGATGTTAAACAGACTAGGTGTAGACTATGTCTTTAGCTCACCTGGCTCAGAGTTCATATCCCTCTGGGAGCACCTAGCAAGATACAACGAGGAGGGTAAGAAACCATTCTACATCAATACACGCCACGAGGGAACAGCCCTATCCATGGCAAAGGGATACTACATGGCAACCGGTAAACCCCAGACAATATTGACACATGTTATCACGGGTCTCCTACATGGCGCCATGGAGCTGAAAGCAGCCTACACAGACCAGATACCACTATTAATGATAGTTGGACAGAACCGAACCCATAACAACGAGCTACACGGGGGAACACCTGGACCCCACTACCTCAGCTTCACAGAAATAGGAGGACAGGAGCGACTCGTCCAACCCTACGTAAAATGGGGTGACAGTCCAGAGACAAACGCAAACATCCTTGATGTTATCCAACGAGCATACAGGATCGCGGATACAGAGGTAAAGGGACCCGTTCTACTGAATATTTCACGGGAGCTTCTCTTTGAACAAGTCACCGAAATGAAGATACCCGAATCCCTCCCAATGAAAAACCGTTTAACTGCCGACCCTGAAACCATAAACAAGCTCAAAGAGATGCTGCTAAAGGCAGATAACCCTCTCATATTCACAAGATACCTTGGAAGAAATTCTGAAGCCGTAAATGAGCTCATCAAGTTAACTGCCTTACTCCAGATCCCAGTATTCGAACTACCTGGCTACATGAACTTCCCCACAGATAACTCCCTCCACATGGGAACCAATATAATCCCTTACGTGGAGAAAGCTGACCTGATGCTGGTGATTGATAGCAGTTCATGGCCACCATGGTATCCCCCAGTTAGCATCAGGGAAAAGACCGATGCAAAGATCGTTTTCATAGACCCAGACCCAGTTCAGATGAAGTACCCGGTATATGGCTATCCCTCTGATCTCAGCGTAAAAGCAGACTCCTATACGGTTATCCGTAGATTAAATCAATTATTTAAAG
>WJJC01000129.1 GCA_014729945.1 Candidatus Bathyarchaeota archaeon | reverse complement strand
TAGAATAAGGAGTCATTCGGTTCTCCCCTCATTGAGTCTCATTATTTTTTCCTGTAGATCCATGTTTTCTTTTTCCAACTTCCTTTTCTCAAGACTTAGATAATGTTTTTGACAAAACATCTCTTTCCATTCAGCTAATAACCTCTTGTTATCTTTTTGCAGTCCTTTAATTATCAGAGCGTGTATATCGCATTTTTTATCATTCTTTATTCTAGGTTTTTCGTTTTTAGAAATAAAATCAGTGGAAATTTCATTAAGCATAGAAACAACTTCGCTGATTTCATATTGAAAGCGTCTAAACGTAACAACCTCAACTTCTAAGGCACAAATATACTTAACGACATCCTTAAACCATATTTCCTCTTGTTCAGACATATCCTTTTCTTTCATAGGACATTTTTCTAATAGTTTCTCAGAATCCAAACCCGGCTCAATCATTGTTTATTTTCTCCTTTTTAACTTCAATAACTATATTCTCCCTTTCTAGGATTTCATAGAAAGCATTAGCAAAGGTTTCATACCATGTATGAAAAATAATCTCTTTACTTGTTTTAGAGTAATTATGTTCTACACAAAAATCCTCAGCAAGATCCCAATAAATGTTTAATGAATCATACTCGGTTATCTTACTAGAATGAAGATAGAACCCTATGTTTGAGGGTAAAAACTTTTTCCATTTTCTTAAAGCAGAATTATATAAACTCATTTTCTATTTTTTCCTCCATCCGTTTTGTTTGCTTCTTTAAGATGCGTTTCACCTCGAAAATGTATGTTGGCTCATACTGTATGCCCTTTTCAGATTCACAATTAACACAATATACCTTCAATAATTTTCCATTTTTGATTAAACGCATAGTAAAATAGAATCCACCGCATTCAGGACATTTCATGGCTCGTCCCTCTTTTTGGTTTCATCTCTGGAATGAATCTGTTTGGTGTATTCTTTCCACCAACGCATATAATTCAAAGAGATAATCAATCGCTTCATTTTTTCCGCTTCCTGTGTTTAATTATGGACTCACATTTTTTACATGGCTTCCAGTGTTTTCTACTAAAATCATTAGTTAGCTGTCTTGGCTTAGCTTCTACACCACAAAGGGTTTTACCATGATCAAAATAATGAAAACGCTTAGATCTATGATAGGTACTCCATCCTTTGCTTCTGACATATCCGCATACATTACAATAGTATAACCCGTGTTTAGGATCATATTGAAGTGTGTATGTCTTGTTTTCCTTAAAGCACTCAGGACACCAGTAATTATACATCATACTAAGAACCAAGACTATGACACCTTCCGTTTAGTATCTGATTTTCTGGATAAAAGAATATTTTTGAATTCTTTTCTTTCCTCTACAGTTAGGTCATTTAACGTGACACGACCCATTTCAGTAATTTGGAGTATAAGATTCCACTCTTTTTGTTTGAAACGTTTTAGATACGCCTCCTTGTTTTTTCTTATTTTAAAGAGTTCTTGTTGTATCTTGTGTTGTCGGTATGCTTTTGGAGTAGAAATCTCTATTTCCTTATCTAAAATCTTTTTTTCACTCATTATTTCTGTCTCCTAGTATTTTGTTTCTCTACGGTTTCAAGATAAATAGGGCATTTAGAACAAGAACTTACTTCTAACCCATATTCACATTCTATTGAGTCCTCTTTAGAAATATTATATTTTTTAAGATACTGTTCTTTTCTGTTTGGGTCAAGTAAGACAAATCCATAGCCTTTACATTCCTTACAATTCATGTTTAATCCCTTACATCTAGGGCATTGGATGGAAACAGGTTTAGGGAGAAAATTGTCGGGAAACATATTCTCAACAAAGTCAATTACATCTTTAGTATTTCGTAATTCAGTAATTCCCTTATTCATAGTAGGTCCTCCTCTGTTTTCCTCATATATTTACCGTCTAAACCCGTTTTCCAGTTTTTATATCTCCAAATAGGAGGATGCCCCATGTATTCCTCGTATTCTTTAGGGTGCTTAGATTTTATGTGATTAGTCATAGCACTACTCGCTGTTTGCATATTACGGGGGATATCACAATAGATTTTTTTACCGCATAATTCACATTGATACCCAACACTCTTACCGTTATCGTCTACTAGTTTTATCTTATATTTATTGAAAGGCATTAATCATCATTCTCTTCGGGTACTTTGACTCTGAATTGATCGGATAAACGTCTACCGCATTTAGGGCATTTAGTTAAGTTTAAACCGTTTTTGAATCTGAGTGCTGAGAGCTCAGTGGGTAACGATAAGTGTTTCTCTGTCTCCCCGAGGTATACTCCGCATTCTTTACAGTAAACTTTAATCGCTATCAACCTCAGCTTGTTTTAACTCTAATAGTCCACTTGATTCCCTTATTTTCTGTTCTAGTTGATCGGGTTCTTGATCTAAGAAAGTTCCTACCTTCATAGCTAGAAGATTAATCTGTTTCAAGGCTTGTTTGAAAAACGCCTCAGCTTCGGGGGTCCACGGTAAATAATTCGGTTCCTTTGTTAGTGTCTGGTTTGAAACATAGGACCCATCTTCCCGGTGATACGTTACTCTGTTAATATCCTGTCTAACATGTCTATATAATACCTGATAGGTTAAGACAATCCCATAGGATCCTTTCTGAAAGTACATATCATCTCTACGGAATAAGCAGTTGTTACCTTTTTCATCCATTACAAAGGCGTTCGCTTGGTAATTATATGTTATAATCTTCTCTTTATGGGTCTCGGTGTCCCGGTAGATTTTCTCTATTTCACGCCACTTTTTCTTAACCTCGTTTATAGTACTCCCTGAGACCCTATCTTCATTCAGAACGGTTCTAACGAACATTGGTAACGGTATCTGAAATAATCCATCTGAGTTACAATG
>WJJC01000128.1 GCA_014729945.1 Candidatus Bathyarchaeota archaeon | reverse complement strand
CCTCATACCATGGATATCCATCGAGGTATAAGGCACATGATGCTATCGCTAAGTCATCTCTTCTGGGGGCCTTACTTATAGGGCCGTTCTTATCCACGGTCCAGTCCTCAATCTCCAAGCCAGTTAGTTTCGCCCATATAGCTGCTGCATTTTTTGAGGACAAGTCATTGAATATCTCATACCTATTTTTACCCAGTTGACTATACCTAAGACTGTCATCTACAAGAGTACCATCAACATCAAACAAGATCACACAGGGATCATATTCACGGTTATTAATCACTAATCTTGGCATATTTTCCACCCAATTAAATAATTAAAATAACTAATATTGATAACTTTTAAATCCCCTTACACTTTATCAATAACTGGTGCAGGTTTTGGCAACAGCTTTCGTATTAATCAACGCCGAGATAGGATCTGAAAGCGAGGTACTGAAAGGCCTGAAAGAGATTGAGGAAGTCAAAGAGGCTTACATGGTCTATGGTGTATACGACATTATTGCTCGTATACAGACAGAGACCATGCAGGAACTCAAAGACATCATTAGTTGGAAGATCAGGCGACTAGATAAGGTTCGGTCCACGCTTACGATGATCGTAGTCTAGGCAAAAAATCACACCCTTTTTAATATCCTTTTTACTGTCACTGTGCAATAGGGATTATCTTGAAACTGCATATCGGGATGGATGATACAGATAGCCCAGAGGGCGGATGTACTACCTACATAGCCGCATGTCTCGTGGAGAAGCTTATGGAATTAGGCGCTGAGTTTACAGGTTATCCTACTTTGTTGAGGTTGAACCCCAATACGCCATGGAAGACACGGGGTAATGCAGCCATGTGCCTAAGAATGGAAATAGAGGACTCCAAGTACGACGAGGTGAAGAACACGGTTAGGGAGTTAATTGAAAAATATGGAGAATTTCAATGCGATAACACTAACCCAGGAGTTGTTTTCTTAGAAGGGGAGGTACCCTATGAAGTTAAAGAGTACTCTCATAGAGTAGTCAAATCTATCATAAAGAAAAAGGATGCCGTAAAGATCATAGATAATATAAATCTGGACTATCTGGAATACAAGAATGGGCGGGGATTAATTGGGGCTTTAGCCGCTATCGGGGGGGCACTTGAAGAGGATTATACTTATGAGTTGTTAACCTATAGGGTTCCCGAAAATTGGGGAACCCCAAGAAAAGTCGATGATAATTCCATAAAAGAAATGGATAAGACACTACAAGAGGATACATACAATAACTTAGATGAGAATGGAGAACCCCTAATCACACCCCGTGGACCTGACCCGGTTCTCTATGGGGTCAGAGGAGAGAACCCTAAAGCAGTATTCACAGCGAAAAATATGATTAAATCAATTGAACCTGTAGAGCGGTGGATGATCTGCAAGACCAATCAGGGAACAGATCAACATTTTAGTGACCCAATTAAGATATCAGAGCTCGTTGCATATAACCCGGCGGTTGTACAGGGGGTTGTTGAATCAGAGCCGGTTACTATCGAGGGGGGTCACGTGTTCTTCAAGCTTAAAGATGAGACGGGTATAGTGGATTGCGCGGCCTATGAACCAACGGGCTCATTCAGAGACATAGTAAGGCAGCTCTTACCAGGAGATAAGATTAATGCTTTTTCCGGGGTTAGTCTGCATGAAGGGGCTTTCACACTTAATCTTGAGAAACTGGTGGTTTACAAGTTAGCTACCCAGTACAAGTTTGTTAAGGCCAAGTGCCCTGAATGCGGGGGATCAACAGAGTCCATGGGGAAAGACCAGGGACTAAGATGTAAAAAATGCGGATACCGTGGAGAGGAACTCGTCGAAAAAAAGGTACCAGTAACACGAAAACTGGAACCGGGCATATATTTACCTGATAAAAGTGCTCAAAGGCATTTAACTAAGCCGCTAAAGAGGTATGGCCGAGAAAAGGTAACATATTTCAAAGTATAGAATATAGAGTAACTTTTCTTATACTTCTCTCATAAAGATATATACCCATGCTTCACGGTCTTAGAAATCGGTTTCATATAATTTCTCTATGTACTTGAATCCTAGTCTTGGCATGGCTTTTATGCTGCGTGATTAAAATCAGCTACGTAAGCATAGACTGTGTTGCCTTCTTTGAATTAATTAAACAACTGATTAGTTATGAGTCACTACGTTTTTCCAAATAGTTTTTCTTCTGCTTTTTCTTTTATCGAAATCTGGACTACTGGAATATTATGTGCCCAAGTGTTTTCCTCACTGAGGTCATTGGATAAATTTACTAGGCCATCTACATAGTTATTATATGGTAAGATAATCTACATTCTTATCAGGAATTATAATTGTGGAGTAAAAGGATATTAGATTAGATCAAAATAATCAGCAATGTTAGCTTTATCAACTATTTTTACCTCTAATCGCCCATCTTTTGTGCTCATAATTGGGTTCACGCCCGGACCATGTCCAGCGTAATCACTAGCTCCATGGACAATAACACCAACTGTTACCGCGCCTTTCCAGTGACCTCTACCATTGATGCATAACTGGTCTCTTAGACAAACAATGTCACCCAGTCTTAGGCTCTCAAGGTCAAATTTCTCCACTTGTTTCGGGTCGGTAGTCTGTATATCATAGTCAACGGGTTCAGTGTTGGTACTCCATCCAATCCCCGAACCCATTAAGTAGCCAGGTATCTCCTTCACAACTGAGATAATGAGTTTCCCGTCTTCTTCATCTATCGCAAGAGAGTCTAGAAGCCTCGGACTCATCTTATTAAGCCTGATATCAGGGTAATCCAGTAGCTCTAACCCGGCGCCATGAGATTTTACCTGCACCTTATCACCTATTGCAAGCTTCTCCAACGTCTCATCTGGGAACCATACTAGATCATCTGCGCCAGCGTGACGCCCGGTGAAAACACCATTTTCTCCTTTTGCCTCACCTGATACTAGTTTTGCTTCATTCCCTATACAGGCTAACCATGCCAAGGCGCAGTCACTGGGATTATCTTTTTCTTTTCCTCTTATGGTTACCCCGGGTTCAACATGGTCTCCGTTCGCCCACCCGAAACAAGGATCACCAACCTTAAGATTATACTTAATCCCGCCCATACCTAACGCTAGCTTTGGTTGTCCATCCCATTGAGCCCGGTAACTTCCACTGCTGGGAGATACGATTTCGCCCTGTACTGCGATCTTTAGTAGTTTTTCTCTGTTATCTCTGAGCATATTAGCTGCCTCCTATTTGGAAGTAGTTTCCAATATTTGCATCTGGTTCAAGAAGAGGGGTTATTTCTCCTTGTTTACATGTCATTATCGTTGTTACTCCTATTCCTTGACCTAGTTTACTGCTAGAGCCCGTACTTACAACACCTATCGTATAGGCTTCTTCATAATAGCCCCTTCCCCATGCGCTTAGAATATCCTTTAGGGCAACAATGTCTCCAAGTTTCACGTTTTTAAGATGATTTAAGGCGTCCGGGCTCTGAGTCATAACGTTCCAAGAGCTAGACTCAACAGGAGCCCCTCCGCTTCCCATGCCAACGTATTCGGCGGGAATAACTGTTGTAACTGGTACTTCTAGCTGTCCATCAGCATCTTTTAACCCCATCGTGTCCAATAGTCGAGGAGAAATACCTACAGAACGTATCTCAGGATAATCAGTGAATTTTAGTCCAACACCTATGCTCCGAACCTGAACCTTATCACCTATAGCTAAATCATTCAGAACATCTTCCTTAAAGTAAATTATCACGTGATGCATCCTATCAGGTAATCCACCAACCTTACCGACAACTATACCCTCTTCGTTCTTGGCTTCTCCTTTAACCAGTTTAGCCCGGTTACCTATACAGCTGAAGTTTCTGAAACTACCTTTGGCTCGATCATTACCTATTCCATCGACTGATACACCTGGCTCCACTTTCTCGCCCCAGGCCCAGTCAAAGCAGTTGTCCCCTGGTTTAACATTATATATTATTCCACCCATCCCCAAGCCAACGCTTGGTTTACCCTCCCAATTATTTACATACCTAGAGTCAATGGCTGGATGAGTTATCTCACCTATAACTCCGATCTCCAAGAGTTTTTCTCGATTAGTCTCAATCATATTTGTCATTGATTATTTGTTCTTCAATTATTTTACATCAGTGGTCAAATCTATGCAACCTTTAAAAATGGGGCTACCTTCCCTATTCAGGATACCCCGGGCTGATAACTGTGTCACGTGGAAGAGAATACGATAGAGCAATTACCATTTTCTCACCAGAAGGACGAATATACCAAGTAGAGTACGCCTTAGAATTAGTCAAACGCGGAAGCCCCATCGTGGGGGTCCGAAGCGAGGAAGGTGTAGTACTTGCTGCGATGGAGCCCCAGTTAAGTAAACTGGCGGCACCAGGTAACAGTAAGAAGATATTCAAAATCGATGACCATATTGGAGTCGCTATAGCGGGACTCAGCCCAGATGCTAGAGTACTTATAAAACAGGCACGTCTCTACAGCCAGAGTAATAAAATGACTTATGATGAACCCGTGGATGTAGAAGACTTAACAAGCAATGTAGGAGATCTGCTTCAACGTTACACCCAGAACGCCGGTGTAAGACCGTTTGGCGTAAGCCTGCTTTTCGGTGGAGTGGATGAATTCAGAGTCAGCTTAATCGCAACAGACCCTAGTGGAAGCTATAGGGGATACAAAGCAGTATCCATAGGCAGAAACAGTGACAAAGCTAAACAAGTTTTAACAAATCAATACAGAAAGGAGATAACTCTCGATGAAGCCATTGGCTTGGCTGTTGAAGCTCTAAAAGAAGCAGCTACCGATGAAGTGTCTGCAGACGGCGTCAATATCGCGGTTATACCCAAAGAAACAAAAGAGTTCAACGCCCTTGACGAAGAAGAGATAAGAAAATATCTCTAACGTAGGGTTTATCTATAACTCCAATATATTTTGTTGCCTGAATATTAATGTCAAGTCAAGGACCAAACGAAAAAGTAGCTGGATCTGTTGAGATGCCAGATCTGGAGAGTGACGAGGTAATGGGTGCAATTCGTGGGATGAAAGCCATCACAGCCACAGGAATAGCGTCTAGATTCAACTTGAAGGTAAGCGTAGCTAAGAGAATGTTAGACATTCTTGAGGAGAGAGAAATAATTAAAATGGTTACCAGAAGCAGTAATCTCAAGGTCTATGCTATGGTTGAGTCTGAAGACGCTCAATGATAATTCTTGACCCACTTCTAAGTCTTTTAAATAGTTCAAGGTTTTCCTCGATTTCACCGATCTTATTTACTGGGCCATATGGTTTAGTGTCCTTCGGGTAGATTGTTAAAGCGTCTCCTCTTGGCCAATAAGCTATGGTTCCAGCTTCAACCTCGTTAACAGGTTTTTCGGTTCCACGTTTTATCCCTAGTAGGACTGATATATGCCCCATAGCAGGAGCGGTTCTACTATTAATTGGTAATAGGTTTAGTATAACCTCGACAGTCAGGGGAGCTGTGAGCCTGTTTAAGTATCCTTTAGCGGTTCCCTTATCTACTACAGTTATCTTAATTGGTATCTTGCTTAGTTCTTCACTCAACCTGTCTCACTCCATAATTCACTATTAATCTCGCAATATCTTTCCCGGTAGCATCCTTTAATCCTTGCCAACCGGGAGCAGCGTTCATCTCTAGCACTACTGGGCCACTAGGTGACTCTAATATATCGACTCCACAGTAATCAAGTTCCATGGCTTTGGTTGCTTTGATTCCTAATTCTACGAGAGATGGATCCATCTCCTCCTCCACCATCTTACCGCCCTGAGCGACATTACTCTTCCACTCACCTTTAGCCATATATTTGTAGACCGCACCCACGCATTTATCTCCAATAATAAAGAGCCTTATGTCTCTACCAGGATTTGGAATATAACCTTGAATGAGGATTGGATGATACATTCTACTCAGCATTTTATATGCGTTATAGGCGAGATCAGTGTCATCGAACTTCATACTTCCCCTGCCCATGCTGCTGAGAATAGGTTTGTAGATAACGGGACACATCTTCTCAGTCATCTCATATGCACGAGCCAAGCTCTCAGTAGTATATGTCTCGGGAATCGGGATACCCGCCGCTTGAAGCGTGTACTGTGTTGAATATTTGTCTCTACTCCGTCTAAACGGGTAGGTGCTGTTAATAACCCTGATACCAGCTACTTCCATGTGCTCCATCAGGCTAATTCTGCGCGTAACCTGCTCAGTACTTCCCGGACCAAAGCTGCGGAGAAAACAGAGATTAAAATCTGTTACCTCATCTCTTCCAAGCCAGAACCGGGATCCATCTTGACGGATATAGCTTGAAACATCACTAGTTGGACCGGACAATACTTTATGACCCATTTCTTCAGCTACATCCACCATCTCTGAGCTGTTTTTACTTGGTTTTGATCCGTGGAGCACTAATATCTTCAAATATGATTCACCTAACTCACATTATCATGAGTTGATAAAGTTGACTAATCTTTTAGGAGTTTGTTGAAGTCGTTGTGTTTAAGATAGGGTTCAAACTCAGGATCATATAATACTGTGATTTTATGGTGTGGGTTTCCTATTATAGAATTTCTGAGGTGTTGCAGCATCCCTTCTTTATTACTCAACACTGCGGCTATACAGGCTTTCTCATATTCTTCTCTGAATACTCCCCTGTGTTCATTGATTAGTTGATATGCTTCTTGTTTCTTACCCGTTGCAGATAGTGCGATGCTTCTTGCGATAATGGCTACAGGATTATTAGGGTTTAGCTCTAAGGCTATTTCTGAATATTTTAATGAGTTATGCCAATCTTTTCTAATGTTATATACGTTTGCGAAGCTACTGCAAACCCGGGATTCTTCTTCCTCGCTCGCTGTATTCTTTAATGCCTCCATAAACCAGTGTAAAGCCTTGTCCGTATCACCTAGAAAAGTGTAGGCTCTAGCCTTCCACCATCTACCCAGATAACTATAGGGATAAGCATTGATCATCTCATCTGATTTCTTAATGATTTCTTGAAAACGTCTATCAATGATTAATTTATTCATCTCGTTGTTTATCTGTTCAGTATCAAGCATGATTCCATTGAAAGGAAGCCGGGTTTTAAATAATTTGGGCGCTGGAATTATATCCCGGAAGGTTTCATTAAACCTGTGAACTCGTTACTAGGGTCTATAATAATCGGCTTCTTACAGGGAGTCCTAGAGTGGTTACCGGTGTCTAGTGAGGGAAATCTAGTAATAATCCTAGTGAGCTATTTCGGGTTGAATACAGAGGAAACCATATCTACAGCTATTTTTCTCCACATAGGAACAGGTTTTGCAGCCTTGGTGTATTTTAAAGAAAAAGTTATCAAGATATTAACCGGTAACAGCGAAGAATACGTTGATCTGCGATCCAAGTTAATCGTAATGACTGGGTTAACCGGAATCGTTGGATTCCCCATTTTTATGTGGATGAACATATCAGTCATTTACGGAGAACTAATATTAGCGCTAACTGGGCTTGCTTTAATAATAACAGGTTTGCTTCAAAGAAACGCTGGGAAGAGAAAACACGATAAATCAGAAGTCTCTTGGAGCACTTCAATCATCTTAGGAGCCGTACAGGGCCTTGCCATAATCCCGGGTTTGTCACGTTCAGGACTCACCACATCAATTCTGCTGATGAAGAATTTCAAGGGTGAAGAAGCGTTTCACATCAGCTTCCTCATGAGTATACCAGCCAGTTTTGCGGCTGCCTTGGGTTTAATGCTTGTAGATGGATTTAATCCAGATCTTTATGCAATGCTATCAGCAGGGGTAGCGGCATTGATAGGCTATTTTACCATTGATTCAATGCTTAAACTGGCTCAAAGAATTAGTTTCTGGAAAATATGTATAGGATTAGGCACTATTGCTATTTTAGCTTGGGTTCCTAGCTTTCTTTTCGGTTAGGATAGGGTTTATTCTGGATAGAAGACATCGCCGCAACCCCGTCAATACCTGCAGATTTTAAGGTTTCTAAAGGTAGCGCCAAAATTATAGTATTACTCTGATCCTTGCTAATGTCATTAATAGTGCTCAGTATACGTAACTGCATAGCATTGGGGTCCTTCATATTTTCAGCTGCCGCCTTGAGCTTTTCTGATGCGAGTAATTCGGCGTTAGCCATTATTTGAGTAGCCCGTGACTCCCTCTCAGCCTCAGCTTGTACAGCAAAGGCTCTTTTCATGTCTTGCGGTAAACTAATGTCTTGTAACCCTGCACGGGTTATATCAATACCCCAATCTTTGACGAGTAGATCTATCTCCTCCTTCAATTGAGATGCAACTTCTTCTCTACTTTCCAGAAGATCATCAAGATCGTAGGTACCGATAATATTCCTGATAGCACTCTGAGCATACTTGTTAACAGCGATCCTGTAATCCTGTATATTTAGAATCAAGGACTCTGGATCTTCGACCCTCATAAAAACAACCGCGTCTATTACGACGCTGATGTTATCCTTTGTGATAGCCTGTTGCCCCATCAAGTCAACGGTCTGTGTACGAATGTCTACGCGCATCAAGGCATCTATAACAGGTATTCGTAGATGGAGCCCAGTGTCCACTATTTTCTCTATTTTCCCAAATCTTACTACTGCTACTTTTTCCCACTGTGGAACAATATAGATTGCGGGAAGGATTAAGACAGCGGCTATTACAAGGATTGCTCCTAACCAAAACCACATTTTCTCATCAATACCTCTTTTTGATAGTAAGCTTATCTATCGATCAATTATACATATAATTTAGAGTTATATAGACGTATCCAATAGGAGCGTAATTTACACTTATTTCAAAATGAAAAGTGCCCGAATGTTCTCATCGTAGGAATGAAGTTCCATAGCCAAAGCCATGATCTTTCTAAGCCCATTCCTTCGATTCTGCGACCCTTTCGCCTTTCGCTTGTTTTGGTGAACCATCGCTTCCATTCGGGCAAATTAGTATTCGCGTTCATTGTATTTACTTTCTTCCTTGTACGTATGGTTAAAAGGGGCAGTATATTTCCCTTGTTTTAGTGTGATTTTTGATACACATATGTAAATAATGTCCCACATAATTGTGACGTTAATAACTTAATTCGATCATACTAACCCTATTGATCCTCACTAACCAGATTTAATCATATGAACAAAGCCTAGAGGAACAAATCTCCCTCTCTATGCCTAACAAGGTCTTTAGCAACACTGGTTTCGGATAATTGTATCGAATAACCTCGAATCAACGCAACTGGAACCGCTTCATCGCTCTGTCCAATAACAAGTTCAGCGGCGGCTGCCAACTCATCTGAGACCGCGGTCCTCTTAACAGTCAATTCATATCCAAAGAGGTCTCTCTCGCCCCGTCTATCCCTGATTACCTCAAATCCACTTGCCCCGACAGTCATATTTACCTCGCCACTTCTATGTGCTCTTCCATGAGTGTCACACACTATTACACCCACATTTGACCCCGTTAATTCCTGTATTTTTTGCCGTATAATTTTAGCTGATTTATCCGGATCATCTGGTAAAGGCGAGACCACATCATCCCCCGGGACATTAGACTTATCAACCCCAGCGTTTGCACATACAAACCCATGTTTTGTTTCTGTTATCAATGCTCCATTGGATATACGTCTTATCCCGTTGGACTCATTCAATATAACTTGAACAAGCCTTGGATCTTTGCCCGTAATATCGGCGTATTTTTTGGCTTTTTCACCTGGAGTAATCTTACGTAAATCCACTATCTTACGTTCTGATCGTGAAACAATCACATGTGAAAATATGTATACATCACCCACCATGGGACTTAACCCCATCTCAGCCATCGACTCAATAACTAGTTTTGCTAGATCATCGCCCTCATTGATGATGGGTAAACCTCGAATGGGAATAACTTGAATTGACACAGGTTAAGATAAATGATTAATAAATAAAGAGGATTGCGGGTCCTATTTCTCGGCTTCTTCCAGATTTTCTGGTTTAACCCTGCGCTCGATCCTAATTGTTGGTCTAGTCACAAGGGCCGCTATGACTCCGAGAGCTGCTAACTGGGGAGCAAGAAGAGTCCCTACAGCCGCGATGGTTACTGGTATCTCGAAAAGTTGTTCTTCCTTCTCGTTGAGCACTATTATTCTTGTTACGTTTCCTTCTTTGATTAGTTCTTTTACTTTTGATAGTAGGTCGTCTGCTGCTACGTTAATGTCTTCCCAATAGGTTCCCCTAACCGCTGTTCCACATTTTGGGCAGAATCTTGCACTGTCTTCTAGCTCATTTCCACATTTTCTACAATATTGGGTCAAATTCTCACCATTATTTCTTCTCTGTGTTTCCTGCGATAAAATAGTTGTGTTTTAATAAAAAGTAGATGTATGTGTATATAATCATTATGACAGAGACTTAACACTCAGTCTCATCTAAATAGACCTCGTGTTCCAAGGACTGCTTAGCAAGATCCTCTCGCTTATTGTAATATTCTTCAACCCCCTAAAGGCGCATCTTCAAACCTAAACCGGTGTGGTCGGGTAAAGAATGGTTCATTATTATGAAATCTGGTTCTGGATGCAGAATTTTGGGGTATAGTATATAAAAAATGTGACATTACTACCATTTTACACGGGTAATAACGCGTTTTCACCCGCTTTTTGTCATGAACTACACGAAAAAACTGTTTTTAAAATATCGTGTGTAATTACAGGGTTTCAAATATGCTTGTTACATGAGACTTGAGTGATTGTATTTCTCTTTATTTTGGGTTTGTTCGTGCTCCCCATATTCTGTTATCTATTTTGAACTTTGAAACGTGCCCACTTTGATCAACAAGCTCAAAGTAAACATACACTTCAACAGTCTCAAAATATTCATCTCCACGTCTTAGACTATATCTATGACCACCCGGATAAGCAACACCCGTCAAGATTATCGTATAAGTACCAGATGAATCAAGATTAATCATAGGTAAATTACTACATGATACATTCTGACTCCAAAAGGGCTCCAATTCAACATAATATGCACCGCCCTGATAAAGGGTCAAAGGAAGAACAAAATCAGGACTACTAGGCGTTACCTGTACACCTGATAGCTGTAACGTCATATCATTCTCTGGGGCTTCAAAGGCTACACTAAATGGACCATATTCATACCAGATTACAGACTCCGTCCAGCTCGTGTGAAAGTATCGTAGTGTCCAATTATCGACAAGATATTGGTCGTTTCCATAGTTTCTATAATAGGAATAATTGAACAAATCATCGTACTCTAATGTATATACTGGTTCTGCTTGGTTGAAATAACTCTGGTAAACATATAACCCACCCATTACCACTATCATCAATATAATGACGATGGATTTTCTGTCTACGCTCATCGTAGTATCAACTGTTAACCATTATCAAATGTTTTTGGGTTCAAAAGCAGAAAATAATTAATCAATAGAACCCATTTGTTATACTGCGGGAAATACAATACACCTGTTACATGAGGAGGGTTTACCTCATACGTATAGTGCATAATTTTCTTCAAGAGTGAAGTCATCTAATATTGAATCCGAGAACCCTAATGCAGAAAACATTGACCTAAACAACCCATTAGGATCATCCAATTCCTCGTCACATATAACACCCAATTCAATATCAGTGTCACCGTCGACCATTACATGACATTCAACCTTTAAACCCTCATACTCAAAGACCTGACTAATTTGCAGATACTTCGTCCTAAGCCAAATACGCCCACCAGAATCATATCTAATATCAAGAACACCCACCATACTCGCATCTCTCTGCAACTCATCCCCAGCATCCTCAACCACCCGATCCCAAACAGGCTTACCATCAATCATCCCACCAAAATGCTTCCCACGCGCATCCTCATCATACCTAACATTATCTTCTATTTCAGATAACTCGGATTCACTCAAGTTAAAATAATATCCAAACCGTTCCCAGAACAGGTTTAAACGACCTGTCTCATTCGACAAATAAACAAAATTATACTGAGTTGAATCTGTACCTATTCCATAAGATAAATCAAACCTACCCCCACCGAGAAACGAATCAATCTCGTAATACTCATCATCATTATATCGATCACCTACTTCAACCGTGAACCCGTTTTTATATGCTAGATCAGCTAATTCAGAAAGATTCCTTGAATCAACTCTAACCACTTGACTTCTATATCCTATGAACAAAGGGCTGTTTGGACCATTATTCTCTATGATTCTTAATGGTCTAGATATATACAATGTAACTATTACGATTACGAGAATAGCTATTACGAATCTAAGTCTATATGATTGTAGATTCTCTTTCATTCTCTCTAAGAATAGAGTAAGTGAATATAATACTAGAGATTAGAACAAGCCTAATTTTTAATATTTTTTACGCCTTTGTTATACTGCGAGAAATTCAATATACATGTTATTATGAAAGTCGATTTTAAGTAAGGTCAAGAAAACTTTACCCACTTACCGACATTATAAACGATTAAGGGT
>WJJC01000127.1 GCA_014729945.1 Candidatus Bathyarchaeota archaeon | reverse complement strand
TCACCGGAATACCTCTTGCCTCTTGGACACATTCTGGAAATATTGAGTAATCCTCAGGCTCAGCAGACCCCTGTCTCGCGTGCTTCGCATGAATAATGAAAAAATCGGGGTCAACGTCTCTAATGTTATTTAGGTAGAGTTTCTTATCTTTTTCAAATTGGTTAAGTCCTAGCCTGATCTTGACTGATACTGGAAACCCATAATCTTTGATTAGTTTCACGAGTCGCTTTGTCTTTGAGCCTCTCTTAACCATGGCGGCTCCCTTCCCGTGTCTGATAACATTCTTACTAGGGCAGCTCAGATTCAGGTTGAACCCCTTGAACCCGGGATATTCTTGAAACTCGGATAAGAGACGTTCAAGCCTCTTCTCATTACTGGAGAGTATCTGGACCTGAACAGGTGTAGTGTCCTTTACGCTTATCTTCTCAAGGGTATCCTTGCTTTTTCTTAAAATTGCCTGTACATGTGACATCTCTGTGAAGGTTAGATCCGCTCCATGACGATGGGCTAGGGTGCGGAATACGCTGTTGGAGTATCTTTCCATCGAGGCTAGCATGTACTGGAACATGGGGAGTAAGTAATGCTATGGGCAGGATAAAAGGAGTGTCTAGAAAACGCATATCTGTTATGGATAACCAAGTCTCCATGCGGCTATTACTTTCCCTCATATGCATTTGTATTCCACATGATATTTCTCTGTGATGTCTTTCTCCCGATTAGCATTATGCCCCCAACTTTACACTGTCATGCTAAACTTTCCCCACTTACCTATTTTTTTAGGAGGATGTATGCTGCTACCAGCTTACAAGGTTAACTATACCTGGTTAATTCGTTTAAATGGTCACTTTGGATAATGTTTATCAATTACACAGTTTGATGTGCCCAGAGTGAATAGGTTGAACGATGAAGGGCTCCCAACTGGGTTATATTACATAGCCTTATCCTCGTTCCTATTCCAGTTATCAAGACATCTCGTTCTACCTGTCTACACATTGTATCTATTGAGTGTAGGAGCTACCCTAGCCCAAGCAGGTTTAATCCTAAGCATTCAGAGTTTTCTCCTAATTATATCCAAGATCCCTCTAACTATGCTATCCAAAAAAATCGGGGAGGACCGTATGTTCAAAGTAGCATTCATTGTTCAAGCCACAGCCCCACTATTATACGCATATGCGCCTAACATGTACTGGCTTTACATTATTCCCTTCTACCAGATAATTGCACGAGGTAGCTTCAACCAGATGGCCATGTCCAGAGCATCAAATATGGTAACAATAGATAAACAGGGTGACGCCCTGGGTCGATATATGGGTATTATGTCTACTGGTATGTTTGTCGGACCCTTGATCAGTAGCGCTTTACTCGTCTACTTGGATTATAGACAACTCTTCCTAGCGTCATCAATATTTCCTTTAATCGCACTAGGTATATTCATTAAAACCATCCCACAGCATGAAAACCAGGAAACCAGGGAAGTAGAAGAGGCTCCGGCGCTTGGGGGACTTAGAAAGGTTCTCAAGATACGAAACATCCAGATACTCTCCCTCATCAGAACCACCTACAGCCTAACAAACACTATGTTCACAACCCTCTTCGCAGTGTACGTCACCCAGACACTGGGATTCACCGAGTCTAGGGCCGCGCTCCTCTTCAGTATCATGGGTTTCACCAACGCTGTAGTAAAAATCCCCGCTGGATATATTGGAGACATACTGGACTCGAAAAAAGTTTTGCTAGCAACCTTCGCGTCATTAATCTTAGTCTATATCAGCGTAGCATACGTCAAGAGCTTTAACGCACTTGCAATAAGCCTCTTTCTATTCGGCGTCTGCTGGGGAACAAGAGCAGTAAACGAGTGGGCAACCCTAGCAAAGACCGTTAACCCAGAGAACAAATCTATAGCCATGTCATATATGTCCAGTATCTGGGGCGTAGGTGCCACCATCGGCAGTATACTAGCAGGTTATTTGGCTGAAAACATAGCCTTTTCCACTATCTTTCTAATATCCGCCGCCATAAACCTACCTGCCATACCAGCCTTGTTATTGTTAGAGAATACAGATGAACAGACCCGTACTGCTTGAATTATTTTTTGAAGTAGGGTTTAATCATAACCACCACGGGTTACAGGTATTCTTAACCCTATGATGAAACCAATTACGCCAGCAGCAATAATCATCATTTGCCCAGTTTGGCTTTGAGTGGGAATTTCTAACATAGGCAATAAATATGTGGCTCCATAGGCAAATACGCCTCCGATCAAGAAACCGGGGAGTAACCTCTGAAACAGCATGTAACCAAGAATTAATGCAACTAAACCAGCTACTGCTAGTACAGTGGGTGAAAGATTCGAGATATCAAAAGGCAACTGATCCATGATATCCTGACCAGACTGTAATCCAAGGAGGAGAGCTGAAAAAGCCTTCATATAATCACATTAATAATAAATAATCAGTAGAGTTAATAATTTAGGAAAACAAACAAGACTGTAACCACTGGTTTCATTCATCTTTAAATATAGATAAATAAAACACTAATTGTGGATAAAAATGAGTGAAGAAAAAATTAAGAAAATCAGTGAAAAACTGGTAGAAAAACAAATAGAACTAGCAAAGGCGAAAAAAGATAAAACCAACCCAGGGAAGGTCGTTGCTTTGGAGCATGAGGTAATTAATTTACGAAGAGAGATTAACCAAGAACTCCAAAAAATAACACAGAAAACAAAATAACCCTTAAAATGTCCATAATGCTGTCTCTATAACTTTTTTTATAATTCCCCCTTTTTCGTGTTATGGCTAAAATGATAAAGAAAAGATAAGGTTATTTGTCATCAGTTACTGTGTAATAGACATGGTTTTTCTGTACAATAGGCCTTGCTTTTAAGGGATCAAGTACCTCTCCATCCATTACCTCTTCATCAGCAGATGTTGCAACAACTTCTCCCACAAAAAGTGTGTGATCTCCCATCACATGAGACTCAACTACTCTACACTCCAAGTGGCCAAAACACTCCTTTATTCGTGGCGCACCTACTTTCAGCGAAGAAATTGCAGTAAGCCCCGTCTTTTTCCACTTATTTACGTCTTTACCTGATTTAACTCCACAGTAATGCATCTCTTTCTCGATGGATATACCCGGTGAGTTCACTACAAATTCCCCTGTTTCTTCAATCAGTTGATGGCTGTAACGCTGGGGAGAAATCCCTATGCACACATAGGGAGGACGAATACTAATCGGCATATACATTCCCACCGTAATTATATTCGCTTTATCACCGGATCCACAGGTAACTAGTACAACGTTACCAGTAGGACCTACCTGTAACCTACGATTTTCAGATAATTCAACCTTAGCCATAAGAGATCAAATACAAGTGAAATAATTAAACATCCTTATGACTAGGATAAGCCTTCAAATACGAGAGATTCTAGCAGGCTATGGGTTTATAACAGGTTCACCATACGTCACAAGTGTATTGGTTTTCTTGACCTGTTCAACGACACGGATTTTATTAAATATAATGTCCTTCAGCATATCTTGCGACTCGGCCTCTAGGACTGCTATGACATCGTGAATCCCATATACTATATAGACTTTAACCGCTTCATCTATCTTCTTTAATAACTTGACCACCTGCTCCTCCTGTCCAAGTTCGGTATCAATTAGCACGAATGCCTTCATGTCATATATAGTAAATATTTACACACTTATCTAGGTTTAGACTGTATCGAGAGAAAAAGTTTAAACTGTTTTATAATTTGTGTCCTTAAAAATGCTGCATGGAGCTGCAGTCATCACTAAGAAAATCCATAATTCAGAAACGTAGTGTGTCTTTAACATAACCTCTGGGTCCGGAAGGGTAGTAATAAAAAGTCTGTAAAACAGATAGAACCTATTTTTCATTAAATAACAATCTATATTTTAATTGGTTATTAATAGTAAAAAAAGGATTAAAGGTATTCTCCAAATTCTTCCTCTATCTCTTCAAAGCCTTCTTTGTAGTATTCTTCTTCCTCGGGGTCAAGGTGGTACAATAGTTTCAGGAACTCTCCAGCATGAACACGTTCCTCGTCCGCTATATCGATTAAGACCTCTTTTGCCAGTTTATCGTCCGTTGATTCAGCTAGCTGCATATAAAGTTGTATAGCCTCATATTCTGCTGATATCATGAATCTTATTGCCCTGATTAACTCACTTTTAGTGAGTTTGCGATCAAAGGCGTTTCCAGAGAAGGGGTTTCCGAATTCAGGCATAGTGACCGCATAAAGTAATGAGTGAACATAATTTGAATGTTCTTATTTTCTGATTGTGTTTACTATGGCCTTATTTTAGGGCTTTACAAACTCAGAGTATTTATTAGATATATTATTAACTGCTTTCAGGTTTTAACATTTATATATAATAGACGCTACAAAAGACAAAAACGATCAAGGAAAAGGGGCGTGTAAATAATGGAAGCATTCATACTAGTAAAACAGAAACCTGGTACAGGTAATATCTTGGATGAGTTACTTGAACACGAACAAATCGAAGAAGCGTACCCGGTTTATGGAATATACGATATTATACTAATGGTTAAGGCAGAGGATCAACAGGGTCTTAACAAAGTTGTTAACTATACCATAAGGAGACGCCAAGAAATAGAAACAACGATGACGATGATAATAACCTGATTACATTTTCGAGTTTCCTTAAACCCATTTATGAAGAGTGATTGTTTTTGATAAAAATCTATATTGTCTAATATATCTGGTCTGTGGTAAGAGTATTAAGATAACACAGATTGAGAACTGGAAGCTAAAAACATAAGCAGATGGATTCACAGTAGTCAGTAATAAACCCGATCTAGAGAGTCCAGCCGAAGAGATGAGCCCCGGAAAACTCATAGACTTCAGTATTGAACTCTGCACAGGAATGCACATCGTCGGTTACATCTACTTCTTTCAACTTTTTGACATTAATATATAATAACTAGCGTTCATAGGGGAAATATGTACTTCAATTATTGAAATGAGGATTCTTACTGATAGTACACAAGTCTATTATAAACATAAACAATGCCCATATTATGGGTCATGAAATTCATGCAAGTCGCCCTTAAGGCATGATGTATCAAACTTGTTCTTGACTCAAAATTATCTGGATGATGTGAAATGAAAAAACATGTAAAAATTGATAAAAAAAGATTAGAAAGATTCGAGTTCAAACCAGTCAAAGACTTAAAACAAAAAATAGAGAAAAAACCAGAACTAAAAACCAAACTAAGAAAGGATTTCAGAGGAACACTAGAATCCCAAGGTATAGAAATCAATGAAAAATTTGAAGAAAAAATAAGAAAAGAATGGAGGAATACAATAAAATCCGATCTTAGAAAAGCAGTAGAAGAGAAGCCGGCTGAGAAAACACGATACCTGAGAAAAATACTGGCTAAAGAACCTATTACGATACAGGTTACCATCGATAAAGAAACTGGTGAATACGAGAAAACCTTGAAGGAGGTTAGATGATGCAGACCGGTGGCTATGATATAGTTGCTGAGATCAATGAGAGCCTTCTTAACAAGTTCCTCAGGATGGGGCACTGTATTGGTAAATTCCCAGTATTCACGGGAGTCTATACTTTACCAATTGAAGATGTCCCTGAATCATTACAGGAATTCCTAGATATAGGATACGATGTCTCAGTAAATAAGGCTCCAACGATTGATTTCACGGCTACAGGTAGCATAATATTGAACATTAGAGGTCAATCAAAATTCACGGTGCTTGGTGGAATAAGTTTTGAACTCGAAGCAGAGTTCACGGTAGGTGTGGTGCCTAGCTTTAACCAGATTACGAGACAGTTTCACATAGAATTCGTGGACGCAGCTATTGATGATGTTGAGCTTAATGACACCTATAACCTTCCAAGCACTATTATCGTTAAGTTAAATGAGATACTCGCCATAGCGATGGAGGAATATCTAACAGAGGATCTAACAACGCTAGAGATAAGCCCGGTGTTGTACAGTCTTGAACTACCATACATGCCAGCCGGGGAGTCAAACAAGCTCTCAATAGGATTAGGAAACACAAAAGTATTGAACCAAAATGTTATGGCAGGAGCAGTAAATCTACTTGGCTACAATGGTGGTAACCTTAACTCTATAACCGATTTCACTGATGGAAATCATGTCGGTCTGGGTGTGAATGAGAACGCTATGCACCGAGTCTATGATTTCTGGTGGCAGAGGACTATTCACCCCAAGTCACTGACTCAGACGGAAAGCAAGGATTTTGAGATGCCAAATATCGTGGACTGGATGGATGAACTAGTTGACTGGGTTGCAGCCGCACTTACACTTGGACTGGTTGATGTAGACATAGATATAGACAGAGTCTGGGCTAACTTTGGGGCAACTATACGGTTCGGGAAATTTAATTTCGACCTTAAACCCGGTAACAAGATAAATCTGGATGGAAGAATTTCAGCTGATATCTGGCTAAGAGCTTATGTGCAGATAACAGAGACAACAGAACTTTTCTGGGGTTTAGCGGAAGTTGATGAAACCACCAGTACAGTGAAATTATTTGATCTAAGAGTAAACGGGTTAAACATTGACCTTGAATCAGCGGAAGCAAGGGTTTACTTGGATTCATCGAATCAATTAACAGTCGATATCACAAATCTTGACATCACTATACCTTTAACATGGGATATACCAGAGTTTCTACTGGATTACGTTATAGACTGGCTGGTAGATGGGATCGTGAATAACCTACCGCCGCTTGTCTTATTCCCCGCATTATTTACGGAAACGATACCTGATACATCGATTACTGTAGAGGCAACTGTTAACAAACTATTCATAGATGAGCCTGAAGCATTGGTGGCTGCAAATATTGAGACTTCAAGCATAGGCACTTATGCCCCCTACTGGGCGAACAAGAACCCTGAGAGTCTTGAAGTTCATACACGTGACTGTGAATGGGCTCATAGAATCGCCTACCGTAATAGAGTCTTTTACTGTGATCTTGAGGAATCTTTTGCTGATGGATATGATGGATGCGCTTATTGTCTACCTGATTATCATCACAGGTAATCTCTCCT
>WJJC01000126.1 GCA_014729945.1 Candidatus Bathyarchaeota archaeon | reverse complement strand
GAAATAGGGAAACCATTATTCAAAGACTCCAGATACCATGAACACCAACTAGAGGTAGAACACTTCCAGAAAATAGAAACAGGGGATAAGAGTCGTAGAATATGCTACGTGGACGGAGGAAACATCAGCATAATCAACTCCCCTTCAGTGGTTGTTCATCTTACCCGAGTAGGATACTGCATATACGATGGAAACCGGAAAATAACTGTAGAACCCCGGCCATACAAGACCTTCTTCAGCATAGCTACCAGTTTCAAGAAAAACAATGAACTATATTTCCAAACAGAATTACTACCAATAGATGAAGCCCCAGAAGGGTTACTACCCCGAGAAGAAGACCTAGTATTTTACTCCTATGATCAAACCTTGAAACAAGGCCAAACTAGAGCTAGTCTCTACTCAATCGCTCTTGCGGGTAGAGTTTTCGCGGAGTGGAGTTTATCACGGTACCTAATAGAAAACAGATTAGAGCCTGGTGACGTGATTGTACGCGATGGATCACTACAGACAACTATTACCGGGGAAGCAGACTATGCTAATGAGGCATATAAAGCAGCCTTAAAGAACGACGTAGGTTTTACAGGCCTTGCAAAGACATCCACGCTTTACACGGACTCAGGGTTACCCTTGTTTTCAGCGTTATCAATACTAGCAAAAAGAAACAAAGTACCGTCTCCATGGATATACTACCCTATCGTAGATATCAAGGCCCCGGATCACCGGGCTAGAATGTACGCAGTGCATCTTCACCCACAGTCAAAACATGTATTCAGATACGAAGTACTAAAAGATCAAAACCCTGAAGACGACTTGGATATAATACGGGTTCTATCAGGTAACGCCAGGGATATTGCCTTCCCCGGGTACCCCTACGGGTTAATTGAAGCAGACAGAATAAGCCGGGTACGCCACGAGGAAGTAGAATCCATTAGGATTCAGTTATTCTCAGAGATATCAGGGTCAGGTGGTTGGAGTGATCTTGAGGCTTTACTTAGTTCAACAAACGCCCACGAGGTATTAGATTCAATATAGTGATGTAAATGACAGAATTAGATGTAGTAGGAAGTATTGTAAGAGGAAGACACGGCCACTTAATGATCAGACAAAAAACCGGAGCCCAGATAGAGCTTGGTGACTTGTTAATAGTAGAAACAAATCAGGGTTACTCAATACTACAGGTTTTTGACCTTGGCTATGGTAGCCAGATCTCACCGAAAAGCCTAGAGATGATATCAGGCATGGATGTAGAGGGATACGGAGCAGACCTAGGTTTCATGGACCCAAATCTCCGTAACTATGTTATCGCAGAGGTAAAAGCCCTAGTCACAATAACAGATAGAATAAGAATACCTAAAACCTTACCAAAGTTCCTGAAAAAAGTACGACAAATCAAGAAATCAGATCTAACATTCCTAACAGAGCCAGATAACCCGGTATACGTAGGGGATATTCGTAGCGGAACCAAAGTATTAGACGTACCAGTTTACCTTGACGCAGAGCAAGCATTAACACATCATATCTTATGCCCCGCAACGACCGGTAGGGGAAAAAGTAACTTAATTAAGACAATGACCTGGAGTATAGTACCCTCCTCCAAGATCGGTTTACTAATTCTAGATCCACATGACGAATACTATGGAAGACATGGAAAAGGGTTAAAAGACCACCCAGAAGCCTCAGAGAAAATAGATTATTATTCACCTCAGAGATACCCTGGATCAATTGTACCCGTATTTAACCTGAAAACCTTGAAAACAAGCCACTTTAGAGGCATAGTAAACTTTTCTCAGGCCCAGAGACAGGCCTTAGCGGTTGCACAGAGAGAATACAAAGAAGACTGGATCAAGAACATTATGATTGGAAACGAGTTACCTGACGTAGGGAACGCCACTAAACAAGTACTTCGACGTGTACTATCAACAACACTGGATATCTATATCGATGAAAAGGGAGACATCCAGAGCAATACAGGAACCTTCAGCAGCACCCGAGGAGAATCCACATTAAAGAATATCCTGATGAAATTAGAGGAAGGCCACAAAGTAATCGTAGACACATCTCTTTTCTCGGATCAAATAGAATTATTGATCGGAAGCATAATCCTGGATGAAATCCTGAACAGATACAAGCTACATAAGAAGAACGGAGAACTCGACCAGAAACCAATCATTAACGCGATAATAGAAGAAGCACCACGAGTATTAGGAGCCGACGCTATCTCCGGAGGATCCAATATCTACGGTGATATAGCTCGTGAGGGAAGAAAATTCAAAGTAGGGTTAACCGCCATCACACAGCTCACCAGCCTAATACCTAGAACCGTTCTCGCAAACATGAACACAAAGATCATACTAGGAAACGAGCTAAAATATGAGCGAGAAGCTATCATAAATAGCGCAGCACAAGACCTATCCAAAGATGACCAAAACATAGCTAGCCTAGATGTCGGAGAAGCCATCATAAGCAGTAACTTCAATAAATTCGCAATACCAATCCAAGTACCATTATTCGAAGACTATATCAAAGAAACGAAGCCCAAAATTAAGCATAGACCCGGCCTTGTGGGAGGAAACTAGGTGCCAAGATTCGCACACATAGCGGACTGCCACATAGGCGCATGGAGAGATCTCCGGCTAAGAGAGCTAAACATCAAATCCTTTGAAAACGCAATGGATGAGATCATATCCAAGGGTGTAGACTTTATCATAATAGCTGGGGATCTTTTCCACGTTAACCTACCGGACCTAAATAGTGTCCAACGAGTTGTAGAAAAACTCAGAGAAGCAAAAGACCAAGATATACCGGTTTACACCGTCTATGGTTCTCATGACTATAGCCCAAACGCAACAGCTATGATTGATGTCCTAAACTCTGCGGGCCTATTAACAAGGGTTATCAAAGCATCAGAAATTGATGGAAAAATAGTTCTTGAATTTGTAACTGATCCACGTACAGGGGTTAAACTGTGCGGGTTCTCAGGTAGAAGCTACTCCCTTGAAAGAGAATACTATGAAATACTGGACCGGGGATCCCTAGAAGAAGAACATGGACGCAAGATCTTTGTATTTCACACTGCCGTTGAAGAGGTAAAACCAGAGTCAGCCGCATATGGGCAAGGTATAGCAGCCTCCTATCTGCCTCAAGGCTTCATGTATTACGCTGGAGGCCACGTTCATGAACACGTAGATGAAACGGTCCCAGATACAGGCCGTATAGTATATCCTGGAGCTATCTTTGGGTCTACGTTTACAGATTTAGAGTTAACTGCTAAGGGAACAAATCGAGGCTATGTGATAGTAGAGTTCAATGAAAAAGTCAATAATGTAACTTTCATTGAAAATGATTTGATTGAGACAGTATACCATGAGATAGATGGTGAGAATAAGACCTCTAAGGAGGTTAACCAGGAATTACTGCATTTATGCATGGACGTAGATGCTAACGATAAAATTGTATTGTTGAAACTCGCTGGAGTATTATCCGCGGGTAAAGTTTCTGATATCGAATTTAACAAAGCCAGGAACATTTTGAATAACCATGGTGCTGAGTTTGTGTTCATTAACCGGAGAGCCCTGGCCACAAAAGAGACTACAAAGATTTCTGTTGAAGGTGAAGCTCCTGAAGATATTGAGCGTAACGTGTTCCGTGAATCATTAAATGATTTCAGGGTACCAAAGGCTTCTGGTGAATTCCTGGCTAAATGGGGTGAAAAACATTTGAAAGGAGAGCAAGGCCTTGAGCTTGCTCAACAGTTACTTCATGTATTAAAAAGCGAGAAACAGGACGGGGAAACGAATCAGGATTATAGAAACCGGGTAGTGAATGATGGTAAAAGTTTATTACCTCGGAGGAAACAAAAGTGAAGCTTCTAAACATCGACATGGAGAACCTTAGAAGCTATCGAAGTGAAAACGTTGATTTCCTTGAGGGTATAAGCCTATTCGAGGGGGATATTGGGTCCGGTAAATCCAGTATATTGAATGCTATAGAGTTCGCCTTGTTCGGCCTCGGTGACTTGAATGGTTCACATCTAATACGTATAGGTGAGAACGAGGCAAAAGTAGAGCTAGAAATAGAGATAAACGGCCGTCGCTTCCTTTTAGGGCGGACACTTAAACGACGGGGAAGAGGCGTACATCAAGATACTTGTTACATAGTTGAAGACGGGGTAAAAACCGAGTACAATGTAACAGATATGAAGAAAAGAGTACTTCAACTACTTGACTTTAAAGAACCATCGAACCCCAGGTCACATAGCGTGATCTACCGGTACGCGATTTTTACGCCACAAGAAGAAATGAAACAAGTACTAGGGCAGAAACCAAGCGACAGAAAAGAAACACTAAGAAAAGCATTCGGAATCGAACAATACCACACCGCAGCTGAAAACGCAACAGAACTAGTAACCGACATAGACGTAAATATGCAGGTATTAAAGCGATCTGAGAAAGAAATAGAAAGCATTAAGAAAAAAATTGAGGAAGAAAATAAACTCATAGCCGAGCTAGACGAAAAAATAACAGAAACTAAAGAAGAACAAGAAACACTAATACAAAATAAAAAAGCG
>WJJC01000125.1 GCA_014729945.1 Candidatus Bathyarchaeota archaeon | reverse complement strand
CTCATATACTATGCTTACTCGATGACCCTGACCCCATGATAGCGCAACTGGCGCTAACAGCCATCCAGCACACACCCACCGAGTCATCCGTACCCCGGTTAAGGCGCCTCCTCACCCACATGGATGATGCATTACGAAGCAGTGCAGCCCAGACCCTGGCCTGCATCTACCCCGACTCCTATACATGGATAACCAGGGCACACCGGGACGGCTGGATAACCATGGAAACCCTCCTGCTGGCCCTCCCCCTGACAGGGGACCCCAGAGTCATGGAGATCATCACCCGGCACCTTGAACCGGGTGACCCGTACTTTAAGACTGCTTACATGGGACTGGTCCATATAGACACGGACACCGCCCGTAGCTTGTTGGATAAACACCGGCGAATATACTTGAAAACAAGGTAACCTCGGGGCCTAGTTGTTTCATTTGAGCGTGGCTGGAGTATAGGAAAAGCCCTCCCCTAACATCCAATCTGTTGGGTGCTGGTTTACACAGTTACTCGGTGAACCCGGGGTACTTCTCGCCGAGGACGTCTGGTACCTGATACGCCTTCATTTTCTCTTTCCCAAAGTATCACTCCAATACGGAGCAAGAACCGTTTGGTTAAAACCTGTTACTGGATCCTCATTAACACCAACAAGCGGAGCAAAATGTTTTGAAACGAAATCATGGTTATCGAAGCCTAAAGAGGTGGTCATAACTGCTCTCCAACCATATGAATTCTCAGCTTCCACAAACGCCTTAAAAAAATGGCTCAACTGATAAAAGAGGCTCATAATTCTCAAGATGAACTATTAACTTTCAATTTCCCGGACTATACAGTACATCTATCCATTTTTTAATCCGAACCGTTTAATTACCTCCTTTGGTGTGTCAACCCTTTGCGGGTTGTAGATTTTTCTGTGTATTAAATTTGGTTTCTTGAGAAAATTGTATAGTAACTCACGTTTTTTAAGTAAAAATAAGAGGAATTAGGGATACTTCCATTTTTTCCCGTGTATTCGTGCATATGTTGCTCGGATATATGCAATTTGCCCTTTGTGATGTGCGATTTCAGCTAAATACGCAAATAGGCCTTCTTTTTGTTTCCGTGTACCTCCCCAATATTCAGTTTCTTTCTCTAATTGATCTGTACTTAGTTCACCAAGTTCAGATAGTACCACCTTTTCACCGTTTTTAATGTCTTGAATCATTCTATTAATGTCAGCGACATTCTCCCTGTAATTGGGTAACCAGTCCTCCGGTATCCAATCATGGTCTTCTTTGATTAAACGAGGCATATTTAGGTTGATGATACGGCTTAGATGATTCAACTGCCATACTATGTTGTTTGATTCCTGTGTTGGCTTCCATTCAGATTCTTCTATAGTTAATCCTTCAACTGTTTTAAGTAATCGAGTGAAAAGAAATTCTGCGTTTTCTTTGATTATTGTTGCTTGTTCGGACATAGGGTCACTTCTATTTTATTCGCAACATCCCTTTGATTCTACTTTTTCTTCCTTCTTGTCAGAACAACCACAGTCGGATTCAACTGTCATCTTTTCCGTCTCTTCTGCACAGCCGCAGTCATTTTTTTTATCAGTCATTTCAGTTCTAATATGTTTACAATATGAGTAAATATAACTTGTTCTGTTTTGAAACGAAAGCAATATGTTTATCTATGTTAATATATTAAAGCAGTTTATGTGTGGGTTTGGGTGGTAGTTCAAAATATGAGGTTTAGATCGGAGAAGCTGGATGAGATCGATAACAAGATAGTTGATATGCTTTTAATGGATTCGAGAACTCCATTATCCCATATTTCACGGGAAGTTGGAATATCCAGTCCTGCGATTCGTGAAAGAGTAAACAAATTGATGCAAAAAGGGATTATCAAAAGATTCTCAACGATTATTGATTATAAGAAACTTGGATTAGGTCTTACTGCTTTTATTGGTTTGAGTATGGATGAATCGAGGTGTTGTCAAGAAGAAGTTTTTACTGAATTAGAGAATATTCCTAGAGTTTTGGAGGCTCATTTTACCAATGGGGAAGAGGATATCCTGGTGAAGCTTGTTACAGAGAATACAGAAACTCTTGTTGATTTACTTGGACAAATTAATGCCATTGATGGCGTAAATCGTACAAAAACAATGATTGCTTTAAAGACACCAATTGAACGAAGCCTAAACTAACCTAGAAATAATTCTCGGCTAGAAACAAAACATCAGGTTTTATGAGTCAATTTTTTATCCTGTTCTTTTTTCACACCTTTTTGCTCTTTGAGGTAGAAGTGTATATTAATCGTCATTTCAATTGATTCGGGAACATCAATGTCATTTACCTTACAACTCGGAGAAAAAGCACCAGAATTCGAACTACCAGCAACAGATGGAAAAACATACAAATTGAGTGACTTTAAATCAAAAACACTAGTCATATTCTTCACATGCAACCACTGTCCCTACGTTATAGGATCCGATGAAACAACACGAAAAACCGTAGAAAAATATTCAAACAAAGACATAACCTTCGTAGGAATAAACTCAAACAGCGTAAAAACAAATTCTACAGACAGTTTTGAACATATGGTTAAACGAATGAAAGAACACCAGTTTCCTTGGATCTATCTGCGGGACGAGTCACAAGAGACTGCTCGCAAGTATGGAGCTCTGAGAACTCCCCATTTCTACGTTTTTGATGAAAAAAGAAACCTAGTCTACACGGGAAGAGCAGTAGATAACCCAAGGGAAACAGACAAAATGACGGTAAACGACTTGGAAAACGCCCTAGATGAACATCTATCGGGAAAACCAATCTCTGTTCCATTAACAAACCCAATTGGATGCAACATCAAATGGGAAGGAAAAGACGCTCACTGGATGCCACCAGAAGCCTGTGACCTAGTCTAACCCTAATTTATTCTGAGCACCTAATCGATGATTTTATCCTCGCATACCCCTATCTATTCTCATGTCAGATTGGTAATATGTTCAGAATATTAAGAGAGAAAAAGCAGAGAAATTATGTGAAGATGCTATGAAGAAACACCTTAATCAGGTCTATTAGGTAGGCTACTGCAAAGTCAAATAACCCTGGAATGAAAGCCGTATATTATAGAGAAAAAAACTAGACCCCTAATCGATAATTTATTCACTTGAATATCTTTGTTATAATGCGAAAAAAACAAACGGATATTACCTGCAAATAAACAACTTCAAAGACTTTATAATCTCATAAAAATAAACTAAAACATGTCTAAGTTTTCAACGCCTAAAAAAATCGTTCTAGTAGTCTTAGTGATACTAGTTTTACATACAAAAACAGTACAAATGATATCATCGTCTACCCTATCAACACCCTTAGTATCTCAAAGCAATCCAGCACATATTACAAAAATAGAGATCAAAACGGAAGACGATCAGTTCATATCTGAAAACGACCAAGAAATCCTCGTTGGAATCGGAGACCCAATTATAATTTATATTGAATTCAACAAAGAGGTTTTTGCTGAAAAAAACGGAGAACCATATTACTCCTCTGAAGAATCCCCCGCTTCATATATAGAAATTAAACTTAACTCAAAACAAGTAAAGGCAGTCCATACATCGGGAGGCGGAGACCAATGGTATTTTGAATACTTGGTGGAGGAAGGTGACACGGTTGAAAGAGTCACATTAGATAAAGACGCGTATAAACTCTCAACAGGCATTAACCTGGTTACAGTAGATGACGCCCCGGTTAACCTTACACTACCAGACCCCGAAACAGTTCATGGATTACCTGTACGAGTAGACGGTGTACGCCCAGAAATATTGTATATTGACTCAGATAACCAGACAGGAACATACCAGACCGGTGACATAATCTATCTTTATGCAAAATTCAATGAACCAGTAGATGTAGACCCGAATGGACATATGGATATCATGAAAACTGAAGACGGTGATATTACATGGGCAACAAGCAGCTCAAAACACCCTGAGTATGACACAGATACCGTATACTTTATGGTACATGTTGGAGAAGACTACCAAACAGAGCAACTTACACTTGCAGAACAAGGCATTTTCGGGTTATACCAGGACTTGTCAGGTAATAAGATTCCAAGAAACGATGATGGCTATATACTGGTCCCAGAACCCGGTACCCCGGATTCTTTATCCGGTAGAACACAACTAGCGCTAAACACAGAAACAGTAACCTCTGAGGAGACAACCTCAGGCTCAGAGGAAACCTCCACGGATTCAACAGAACAAGAAACAAGTAGTAGCTTAGACACTTATCAAGAAGAAACTACAACCAGTCTATCAAAATACATTGTACCTGGAGTAGCTGCAATAGGAATCACTGGAATAGCAGCATATATGTTGAATAAAAGAGGAACAGGGTCAGAACCAGATATAAGTAAAAAGCCTGTAACTCCTCAGCCTTCTTACCATGAACGTGATATGACACAGGAGGAACGAACAGGAATACATGAACCTAAACCGGATAGGAAGCAATTTGATTCAGGTACGATAGAAACGGTTGAAAGCGTAG
>WJJC01000124.1 GCA_014729945.1 Candidatus Bathyarchaeota archaeon | reverse complement strand
CCGCCTTAATGATTCACCCTGGACCCACTTGGGGTAGTTATAGCACAACTAACGCCCGGGAAAGCTTTCTAGTTGAGTTCCATGGACGTAGTAGCCACGCTGGAGCAGCTCCGGAGAAGGGGATCAACGCACTTGAAGGTATACTACTTACTTTTCAAGGTATTAACGCATTACGCCAACACCTATCATCCGAGGTTAAAATACACGGGATCATTAAACATGGCGGAGATGCCCCCAATACAATACCCGCTTACGCTTCAGCACATCTCTATGTACGTGCCCCCACTATGAAGATGTTACAGGAAACATACGTAAAAGTCAAGAACATAGTAAAGGGCGCAGAACTACAGACAGGAGCCAAAAGCAATGTAACTAGGGTGGCCAATACATATGCCAATAAGATTCCAAATAAAATATTAAGCGATCTATTCAGGGAGAATATGCTGCTATTAGGTATTGATTATCCCGAGGAAAAGGAGACTAAGACTAGCGGTGCATCAACTGATTTTGGTAACGTCAGTCAGATTATACCGGCTCTAAGTGCGTATATAAATATTGGAGACGTGGTCCTTCATAGTCCAGAAGGCGCAAAGGCAACAGGAACTTCGCGTGCATATGATGTTATGATAATGGGTTCTAAAGGGTTAGCATTCACAGCTATCGACTTATTAACCAACGCAGATAAACTTGAAAAAGCTAAAACAGAACACAAAGATCTAGCAAATACAAAATAATCATGATATGAACGAATGGGAAAGAATATATTTACATTTATAAATTTTTAAAATACTGTAATAATGTAGAACCTTAATATGGAAGAAAACAAAATATAGCCTTAGATAGATTCGTCTTATAAACGGGGATATAAAATGAAGGATGATATAAATAGTGAAGAAATTAAAACATCAACCTTTAATCTATTAGATCAAATTAAAAAAATAACTAACATAAAAACAGATTTAAACCTAAATATAGATAAAAATAAAACCGAAAGCGAATATGTGCTTTATTATCCTGATGGTAAAATATTTGGTGAACTCTATGTAACAGGAAAACTAACGCCAAACATAAAAAATAAAATAAAAATAATAAAAAACATTTTAGAAAATAACATACTAACTCAATATAGATATATAAAAACAAACGATAAATTCAATCACTTCTTTAATAATACTATAGAAGGAATATTCAGAATAGATCCTAAAGGAAACTATGTGTTTCTAAACGATACATATGCAGATATATACGGATACACAAAAGAAGAAATGCTCAAACCCGGATTTGATGTTTATAAAACATGGATAATAGAAGAGGAAATAAAACTATTACTAGATGAAGCTAAGAAGAAGCCAATTGAAGGAATTATAATCAACTTCAAGAAGAAAAATGGTTCATATGGAAAACTAGAACTCCATATTCAAGCACGGTTTGAAAGTGAGGGTTTTTTGGGGTATGATGGTTTTGCTAAAGATATAACTGAGAGACATCAATCAATAAAAGCCGAGATAGAAGCTAGGCGAAGAGCCGAATTTTTAGTTGATTTGATGTCTCATGATATTAATAACATCAATCAAGGATTATTGATGCTATTAGAGCATCTCAGGGGAGAAGAAGAATTAACTCAGAACCATAGAGTGCCTATAAAACTAGCTATTGAACAAGTAAACTATGCTACAGAGTTGATAAAAAACGTAAAGAAACTGCAAACAGTTCTTGAAGAACCAATAGAATTGACCCAGGTAAAAATAGGGAACATTATTGATCTAGCTGCTGAGGCCGCAAAGGGAGCTTTTCCTAAGAAAAAGCTGGAAGTATCTTTTGACGAATCGGTAAAGAACACCAAAGTTCTTGCCGATGATTTTCTTAAAGATCTATTTTTCAATTTGTTTCATAATTCAATGAAACATAGTGATGGAGATAATGTGAGGATCGATGTCGGTGTATATCCGGCTGATATATCGGAAAATGTGGAGATCCATGTATGTGATTATGGATCCGGTATTCCCGATGAAGAGAAGAAAAGGATACTTCAGAGAAGACTTGGGGCAAAGGGCTCCGGAATTGGGTTAACAATAGTAAATTATCTCCTAGATCGATACAATGGGGATATTAGAATTCAGGATCGGGTAGAAAACAAGCCAAGTAATGGAAGTAGATTCATTATAGTACTTCCAAGAGGAGACTCGAATTGATATCCGTAATGTTCGTTGATGATGATAAGAATCTACAACAAATATACGAGACATTATTCATGATGCATGGTATTAAAATCATTGCCCAAGCTTATGATGGGTTACAGGCTGTCGATTTGTATCAAAAAATGAGTGATAAGCCAGACGTCATTATTATGGATCAGAGAATGCCGCGAATGGATGGTGTTACAGCTACAAAAAAAATAAAGGAGCTGGCGCCTAATGCAAAGATAATTTTTCTTAGTGCAGACGATAAATCAGAGGAGAAGGCACTGGAATCCGGGGCTCAACGTTTCTTACTGAAACCTATCTCTATAGAAGACTTACTGAAGGCGATTAAAAAGTGAATATCCTATGCGGGGGCGAAAACTTCTTTCATGAACTGCATGCCTTCTAAAGTTTCTTTTCCGTCGTCAGTGAGATAGTATTTTACTTTGTTACGAGTTGAGGTCTCATTTGATGCCACTTCCTCGATTAGGTTTTTTTCTTGTAGCATCTCAATTATCTCCTTATATACGTTCCAACTAACTCTGGTATCATATAGGATATGTGTGGGTTTGTGAATCCCGGAGGATATTGTCTCCATTACTTCACATACCAATTCAGTACGCGATCTTCTTCTTCCCATGGATAATAGATCCGTCTGTATAAACTATATAATAGATATTTAATACCATAATCGACGTTTGTTACGAAACTCGATATATTTCGGCTTTCGAAATATTCTTTATATCTGTGCCTTAATTGGGAATAGATGAGAGTCTGAAGACAGTGGACCGTATTCTTATAATTGATGATGATAGGAATTTCACCAAATTATTCTCTGAAATACTTGAAGGAGAAGGATATGAAACTGTAATAGCCAATAATGGTGCTGAGGCTCTTGAGATATTACAAGATGATTTCTTCGCCATACTAATTATAGATATTAGACTTCCTGACATTGATGGGATAGAACTTATATCCAAAATAGATAAAACAGATCCGGATATGCGAAAAATTATTCTAACTGGAAACCCTTCTCTTGAAAATGTTCAAAATGCTCTAAAAAAAGGTGCACATGACTACTTGGTAAAACCAGTAAAGCTTGAAGAAATTAAGGAAACTATTAATACTCAGCTAGATAAGTTGGACTCCGAGTTAAAAGATAGATACAAGAGTATTGCTTAATCTTTTATGAACTTAAGAAATTCTTTCATTTTAGTTCTATAGGTTTGGATTACTTTATTAGCTTGTTTGGTTCCCCTATCTGTTAGGTAATATTTTTTTCGTCTGCCTTCTTTCTCAACTGAGATGAGGTTTTTTTTCTCCAAGCTGTATAGTAGTGGATACAGGGTACCTGGGCTTAGGAGTACATCAAATTCTTTATGAATA
This sequence comes from Candidatus Bathyarchaeota archaeon, assembly GCA_014729945.1. Next base: position 1,802 of record WJJC01000124.1, on the reverse strand, counting down.
TCTGCAATAATAGCGTAACCGTGACTGGCTTCTCTCTTAAGCATGACTAATACAATAATGTCTAGAAATGACTTTACCATGTGATCTTGGACATCATCTTGTATATTGCTCAAACTAGGCAATAATAGTACAAGTTAGATATGATGTTTCCGATTTCGTAACAAATGCAATAACATATGATTGAATATAGCTTAATAAACTAAATTTGAAATACATATATATGACAATTTCCAGAAAACGCAGTCGACGCTCTAAAATGGAGATGAATCTTGATATTCTTCGCGCAATTCAAATGGGGGAGAAGAAACCTACTAGAATAATGGGTAGAAGCAATATGACTTGGTCAAAACTTCAAAGGGGGCTGGAGTTTCTGCTGGATAGTGGTTATATTATTGAAATTCCTGTTGAAGATCTACCTAGAAAACGAGTTGATAAACGTTCAAAACAAATTTATCAACTAACAGAAAAAGGAGAATCCATATTAAGGTATTTTAGAAATGAACTAAAACCTGTAAAAAATTTAATAACAACTATCTAATTTTTTAATATATGATTGTGTATTTTTTTATAGTCTAAAGGTTAAATGTAATCATTAAACAATTTTTAATCGGTTTATAATCTAAATTAACATTAAACTATAGTCTTTTTATACATCAAACTCTTGCTATTCAGGGATCATTATGAACAGGAGTTATCTTGAATTAAGTAAAGATGAGAAAGAACATGCTTATGCTCTTCATAACGAGAGCATTGTCATAGATACCAGTATTGTGTCGGTAATTGACTATGTTGCAGAAGACATGTGGCTTGATGATGTTATGAAGGGGGGGTTAACGGCTAGTAACCTCACTGTAGGAATGCAACGCAGATTTGCTGAAGCCCTTGGAGAGATCATTGAGCATAACCACTGGGCGAAGAAAAACGAGGACAGGGTAATTGTAGTAAAAAAAGCAGAGGATATAGAGCGGGCGAAACAAGAAGGAAAACATGGGATCATATATGGCCCGCAGGACAGTATGTTTCTGGAGAGAAATGTAGATTTTCTTGATGTAGCCTATGATCATGGGCTCAGAGCTATGCAGCTTACTTACAACTGGAAGAACGAGGTGGGTGATGGATGCCGTGAAAAGAAGGATAGCGGATTGAGCTGGTTCGGGGAAGCAGTAGTTGAACGTATGAATAAACTTGGTATACTCATTGACCTTAGCCATACTGGAGATCAGACGTGCTGGGATGCCATCGAACAAAGTAAGGATCCGGTGAGCTTCACTCATATCATACCTCGCCGTAGCGCACCTGAGAACCCTGGGGGATACGCTGAGTGGGCTAACAGGTCTACGTCTTTATGGGGTAGCTTCGTCGAATACAGTAAGCAGAGGGGCAAACCTGATGATATGATGAAGGCTTGCGCTGAGAAGGGGGGAGTTATTGGTGTAACACCTTTCTTCGCCAAGAAGGCTGGTGATAGTAATTTGACCGATGATCTATTAGACCAGGTTGATGAGACAGTGGATATCGTAGGAATTGATCACGTCGGCTTCGGTAGCGACTTGGAGTTTCCTAACACTATAACTAGAACAGCCTTTATTCACAATAACCCTGACAGAATTGATGTGGACTATTTTACACCAATGGATAAAGAGTGGGGATATGGCTATATGGAGTATATGCCTAACTTCACTATGGGCCTAGTAGCCCGAGGATACTCGGACCAAGAGATCAAAAAAATTCTGGGATTAAACTTCCTCAGACTCTTTAAAAAGGTCTGGGGCGAATAAATCCAGCTAATCCAACACTTTTTT
>WJJC01000123.1 GCA_014729945.1 Candidatus Bathyarchaeota archaeon | reverse complement strand
CTCCCAATGGGGTTCAGCTTGATTTCCCAGTAAATATTTCACATAAAGTAGAACCGCCAGTTGAAGCTATTAACAGTCTAGGAATAGATGAGTGGGTAGACGTACAGTATAGTCCAGGAAACCAAAAGTTAATGATACACCTGGATAATTATGAGACTTTGAAATCTGTTGAACCAGATTTTCAGGCACTTGTTGATGCAGATAATCCATATGGTTGGAGAGCTGTCATGGTCACTTCTTCAGGTTTTGATGAATATGATTTCGTTTCAAGACATTTTGCTCCTCTTGTTGGTGTTGATGAGGACCCTGTTACTGGCTCTAATCATACCATTCTTACTCCCTATTGGAGTAAGATATTAGGTAAGAAAAGTATGAAGGCTTATCAGGCGTCTAAGAGGGGAGGGATTCTCTATGTGGAACTTGAAGATAATCGCGTCATGATAAGTGGGCAATCAATAACAATCATTAAGGGTACAATACGTCTCTAAATTAGTACTCATAACTCGTATTGTAACAGTTTGCCCTATTCAGGAACACAGTTTTGGTTTTAACAAATGAGTATATGGAATACTAGAAGAAGGAACATGGATACCGGCATAAATTCTGCTCGGAGCGAAGACGGATAAAATGCTCCTATGGGCAATCATACATAAAAGGTGTCGTAAATTCCTCTGTTTTAAACTCGTTTCATGTAACAATGATATTGAATTTCCCGCAGTATAACAAAGATATACCAAGTTTAATTAACTTATTATTAAAAGTGGGAATATTTGCGTGCGCGTACTAGGATCAAGAATAATAGACGAAGCAAAACAATAACACAGATAATCTTTCCTTTTCTATAAGTTTAGGTTTAATAAAAAAAACGCGTTCGTATTATAGAATTTTGAGAAAGCACAAAAGCGAGTAACTTTAATTAACGCTATGAACATGTAGTAGCAGGAAAAACCTAATCCTACCACCATCATTCAATTCATCGACAGATAAACTATAAATGATAAATAGGATCCAAATTACAATACTATGACAAATTACTTAGATGGATTTGTTTTTCCTATCCCACGAAAGCATCTAGACCAATATAGGAATGTAGCTGAGAAGGTTGCAAAGATTTGGAAGGAGCACGGTGCTCTTGCTTATTTTGAGTACGTTGGTGATGACTTATATTTGGAAGGCACACGATCATTCCCTGAATTTTTGAAAACAAAAGAAGATGAAGTCATTATTTTTGGTTGGGTTGTTTTTCCGTCAAAAGAGATACGTGATTTAGCCAATAAAAAAGTTCCAACAGATCCAAGAATGGCAGAATTAGTAACGCGAATAACCAATCCTGAAAAATTAATCTTTGACGACAGCAGAATGGTTTATGGAGGGTTCCAGCCACTTATTCAATCAAATGGAAGTTAGAAACCATTTTGAAAGATAATCTATTATTAAATAGATTGTTTACATGTTTTACCTTGCTTCTATTTAGTTGTAAGAAAGATAAGGATAAAACTGAACCGGCGCTCGCGCGCGAGTAGAATGGCGGGGAAGGTGCGAAGCACGCGTTTCATGTAACAATGCGTTTGAATTTCTTGCATTATAACAAAGTATTTGAGACTTTTATATTGTCAGATAAATTGATTCATTATGAGTTACTCGGATCAAGATATTGGGAAGAATGAGATAGTTAGACACATGCTAGCGTGTCTTGTCTATAGAACAACAAAAATAATCCACGGTGCACCACAGACATTTCCCAAAATAACCATAGGAAACAGGGCCAGAACCCCAATGAAAATCCTGAGCCACATCAACTCGCTGATACAGTTATCAAACCGTTTCTGGAGCCATGAAAGACCCATATCAATGGCGAAACGAAGAAAACAGTCAGATAAGAAAGGCTGGGAAAGGGAGACCGAGTTATTCTACGAGATGGTGGCTATTTTTGATGAGACACTCAAAGCTAATACCCTGCCTAGGAAATATTCACCTGAGAAGATCCTACAAGGCCCTCTTCTAGACGCATTCACCCATGTAGGCCAGTTAGCGTTGCTTAGAAGAATGGATGGTTCACCCATAGAGGGAGAAAGTTACTGGATGGCTGATCTACAAGCTGGAAACCTCGGACCAAACCAACCACTAAGAAAATGATGCCCTAAAAAAATAAGGCGAGCTAATAAAAATCTATATTGTAACACTCTAGTAATAGCTTATGTCCATTCCCGTAAAAAAAGATCTTAAACAAGCTGCTGACCCGATACACGCGGAAAAACTACAAAGCTTCTTCAAGACCGGTGTCGGCGAATACGGTGAAGGCGACGTTTTTCTAGGAGTCAGAGTTCCCCAACAACGAAAAATAGCGAAAAAACACAGGAACATCCCACTAGAAGACGCCGTTGGTCTTCTACATAGTAAAATCCATGAACACAGACTAACATCACTGTTCATTTTAACCGACCAATTCAATAAAGCAGAAAATAAGAAAAAGGAAGAAATTGTAAGAATTTATCTGGAAAACACCCAGTATATTAATAACTGGGATCTAGTGGACAGCAGTGCTCACAAAATACTTGGAGTATGGCTTCTCGATAAACCCAGAGATATACTCTATTACTTAGCGAAATCCGATTGTCTATGGGAGAGACGTATTTCCATTATCTCGACCTTTGCTTTCATAAGACACGATGAATATTCTGATGCAGTTGCTCTTGCACGTATGTTGTTGAATGACGATCATGACTTAATACACAAAGCATCTGGATGGGTTCTGCGTGAGGTGGGAAAAAAGGATGTTGAAATATTAACCGGCTTCTTGGATGAATATCGTCTGGAGATGCCTAGGACGATGCTTAGGTACGCTATCGAAAAACTACCGGATGATCAAAGAAAATACTATCTTACTAAAAAGCGATAATACACGTGTTTCATGTAACAAGCATATTGAATCCCCGGTTGAATGACTTCAAATACAATTTTTGTTAATTTATGTAGAGCTTTACCTATGTTGCCGTCTAGAATACCGTATAATAAGACGATAATAGAAAAAACTTTAGTGAGTCCATAAAACGAATACGCTTGATCATTCTTAGTGGATGGGCTCCATTATTGTAGGTATACAGAAATATCTGAGAGCACCAAGATGAGATATCCTCTACCTG
>WJJC01000122.1 GCA_014729945.1 Candidatus Bathyarchaeota archaeon | reverse complement strand
TCTGTGCCCAGCGCCTGAATCTTAGAGCCTTTGATTGCTAGTGCGTTGTAAACTGTTTTCTCTGTGTCTAGGGTTACGATGTTTCCGTTAACTAATACCGTGTCTGCTTTCATCTTTCATACTCATCCAGTATCTGATTGTATCTGTAACAACTGGTCAAGTGATCGTTTACCATCCCCACGCTCTGCATATAAGCGTACATGATTGTAGGACCTATAAAGCTGAAGCCACGGTTCTTCAAATCTTCACTGATTTCCGTGCTGAGAGCTGTCTCCGCAGGAACATCTTTCCAAGTAGAGTAAGAGTTCATAACGGGCTTATAGTCGACATATGCCCAGAGATACTTATCGAAGCTACCGAACTCATGTTGAATTGCGAGAAAGGCTTTTGCGTTCTTCACAGCTGAGGCTATTTTCAACTTATTCCGTATTATTCCACTATTCAACTTTAGTTTTTCCAGTTTTTCATCCGTGTAGGTTGCAACTATCTCCGGGTTGAAGTCGGCGAATGCTTCTCTGTAGTCGTCTCTTCTGTGTAGGATCGTTCTCCAGCTGAGACCTGCCTGAGCTCCCTCCAGTATGATTAAGCTAAATAATTCACGGTCATCATGTAGCGGTACCCCCCACTCATCGTCGTGATACTCTGCCATTAATGGGTCATTGTTACCGAAACATCTGGTGCTTTTATCCATGGACTCAAACAAATAATTCAGATTGATAAAATCATCGACAGTTAATCAGTTCCTCTACTTTTCTACTAGAAAATAACTAGGAAAATTGTAGAAATAGTCTCGAATTAACACAAACATAGAATAATATTTGTTAAAGGAAAAATCAAAAACCTACAGAGTATAAATAAACTAGACTTCATTCCATAAAGCAGTGTTAGGTAACTTAATATCCTCTAAATCAAGTCGCCCTTGAACCACAAGATAATCCCCAAGAGAGTACTGTGTATCGTCAGAGAGATGAACCTTCAACCCGTTTATATCCAGTAAATAACTAAAAAACCCGTCCAACTCCCGCACAGAGACCACCCTACCATAATACCGGTTCCCGGCCAAACCAGAAGCACTACTATTTGTATACTGAACGCTGGTAGCCATCAAACCAAGACGCACTTCATGCAACTCCCCAGAAGCATAATCAGGTGCAATCATTTCATGGTCAAAGACAGGTATAGTAGAACCCCCAAACTCTATGTAGAGCCATTGATCAAAAACAGAATCATCGAGCATCGCCCCGGGCTCAACCCGAACCACACGTACGACGTTGAACACCATTAGCTCCAAACACCAATATTCTTGTATAAGAGTCTATGGGCAAACTACATAACTTTTATATTATCTGGAGGGTTCTGCCTGATGAGTGCAATAAAGTAGATGAAGAGCCCTTTAAGTTTAATAAACTGGCTCGGAGTCCACAATGGAGAGAAACCTAGTGGATGAGTCCGCTGAAGAAGAACAAAACGAAAACGGTTTTACTCAAGGAATAAGAGAAAAAGTTTTACAACTGAGTCAATACCTTGCAGTAACAGGCGCCCAGAAAATAATAAGAAGATACTTCGCTATGAACGCCTTCGACGGATCCATGACCAGCCTAGGAGTAGTCATGGGCGCTTTACTGGCGAATATTAGCGATCCCAGAAGCATAATCGGTGTTATAATCACAAGTGGAGTAGCCATGATGGTATCAGGGTTCAGCGGTACTTACATGACTGAGAGTGCCGAAAGAAACCACAGCTTAAACGAGTTGGAAGATGCTATGTTAATCAACCTTGATAATACAGTATATGGTAGGGCTGGGAAAGTCGTATCCGTATTCGCCGCCGTAGTGGACGGGTCAGCGCCATTCCTAGCATCAATACCATCAGTAATACCATTTCTATTAGTCCCAATAATAATAGGAATAGATATCGCCTACATATTATCAATCGCAGCCAGTATGATAACTCTGTTCGCGCTAGGGGTATACCTAGGAAGAATAAGCGGGGAAAACTTCATAATAAGTGGAATAAAGATGGTTATCTCAGGTATCGCTGTAGCTATAATAGCCCTCTTACTCGGAGGACACTAGGCGCTATAATAGTACCGTCCTGAATTCTTTTGCTCACGATCTAGTCTGCTATCAGGTTTGTTTACTCTTGGACGCTTGGTATCACCATCACGCCTGAAGGTAACATCCATCTGCTCAAGGAATGTATTCATCCCATCCTCTAGACTCTGAGGATTACCCGCATGACCATATTTACCCGCTTCACCGTCAAACACCATGATCTTATCCGCGATAAAGTCCTGAGTCACAATATCATGCTCAACCACGAAAGCTGTAACTCCCTGCATCTTGGTGATGCGCCTGATGGCACGAGCTACGGCTAGCCGCTCCTCTACGTCCAGATAAGCACTGGGCTCGTCCAGTAGATAAATATCTGCGTTACGGCTCAGACACTCTGCGATGGCTACGCGCTGTAACTCACCGCCGCTTAGTATACCTACCTCTTTATCCAGCTGTTTCTTGAGATGCAAAGGGCTGATAATCTCAGCCTTATACCAGTTAGTAGCATATTTGCTTCCAGCGGCTTTACGAAGTACCTGTTCGGCCGTGCCTTCAATATCCCCTGTAATATACTGTGGTTTGTAGCTTACCTTAACCTCGGGGTTAGTTACCTGCCCCTCTGTTGGTTCTTCGACACCAGCCAGTAAACGGATGAAGGTAGTCTTACCGATACCATTCATACCCAAGATACCAACCACCTCACCCACACCTATACCTCCAGCATCCACTTCCAATCTGAAACCACCGTAATCCTTCACCATCTCAGTCCATTCAAGGAGATGATATGTAGTCCGTTGGGCGTCCTGCGGAGGTTTTTCGTGAAACTCTATCGGATTCTGTCTGAAACGTATGTTCTCGTCGGGGAGATAGCCTTTGATGTAGAGGTTTATTCCCTCACGTGTGCTATGAATATTGGAGACAATACCATAAACATCAGGGTCACCATACAGGATGAATATCTCGTCACTCATATAGTCCAGTACAGCTAGGTCGTGCTCAGCCGCGATCACCATACGCTCATCATCCGCTAATCCTCGTATGATGCGGGCTGCACGGGTACGTTGATACACGTCGAGGAAGCTGCTAGGCTCGTCAAAGAGATACACTGGTGCATCCCTAATGATAGCTGTAGCGATGGCTACACGCTGTAATTCCCCACCGCTCAATACCGCTAAATCCCTTTCCAGTAGATGCCCCAACTCAAGATCCTCAACGATCTCATCAAGCATACCCCGTTCATCTAGCTTCTCCAGTAATTCACCAGTCTTCCCTTTTACAACTTGAGGTATCTTATCCACGTACTGGGGCTTATGGATAGCATTAAAGTCTCCACCGTAAACTCCCTCAAAATAGTCATGCATAGGTGTTCCCTCATAGTGCTCAATAATCTCTTCCTTAGTGGGAGGTTCATCGAATTCACCGAAGTTAGGAACCAACTCACCTGCAAGGATCTTTAAAAGGGTAGATTTACCGATAGCGTTTCTCCCCAGTAGCCCCACTACGTTTCCCTGTCGAGGTCTGGGTATTCTATAAAGTGTGAAACTATTTGGTCCGAAGCGGTGTAGATGATCTGACTCTAATTCGTCGGGTAAGTTAACAATACTCAGGGCATCAAATGGACACTTTTTGACACATATACCGCAGCCGCTACATACAAACTCTGACACATATGCTTTACCGTCCTCATCTAGTCTAATGGCTTCTCTTCTGGTTCTCACCATGGGGCAGAATCTAATGCATTCTTGGGTACATTTATCGGGTTTACATCTTTCCTTGTCAACTACGGCTATACGCATCAAACGGCACCTATTCGCTTCATATCCAGCGTCGGATTATATAAGGAATAATGAAGAAATTTATCGGAAGCATTTATATCGATCCCAAGGATATGGGGGCAGGAGGCTTGGGAAATGACCAAAAAGAGAAGCAGCGGTGGACGAAGTAAAGGAGGGAAAGGGCGCTCTGGTACAGTCCAATGCAGCTTATGTGGCGCCCAGGTCCCACGAGATAAAGCGAAACGAGTAACCAAACACACGAGTCTAGTTGAACCAAGGTTATACAAGGAGCTACGTGAACAAGGAGTACGATTAGGCCGTAACAAGGTTACAAAGTATTATTGTATCAGCTGTGCGGTTCACCGTGGCGTTGTAAAAATTAGGAGCAAGAAAGATAGAAAATATGTTCCTAGACGACGAAGACCAAATAGAAGATAGTTTTTCACTTCTCAATTTCTTTCTTAAAATATAGTATTCTCTGAGCCAAGGTTATCAAAGCCAAAATCGCTACTATTGCTACCCCGTAGTTTAACGCTGGAGCCCAATAAAAAGCGATGAAGGTGGAGAAGCTGAGTAAAATCATTCTCTCGGCTCTCTCCGCGAACCCTATTCCGGACATGGCTATGTTCTCCGCTTCGGCTCTTGCTCTGGAGTAGCTTACCATTAGAGAGGTGAATAAGGTGATTAAACCTATGAACAAGTTGCATAGACCAGCGGTTATGATACCCGTGTATATGATGGCGTCGCTGTAGCGATCCGCTACACTGTCGAAGAACCCCCCGAAACTTGTTACTTTACCAGTGCTACGAGCCAGCACCCCATCTATTGCGTCAACGAATCCCGAAAATAGGATCAACAAGCCACAGTAGACGAAGTATACTTTGTTAACGGATACTCGGGTATACGTGTAAGCAGCTATAGTGGCTATTACTGCTCCAAGTATGGTTAACATATTGGGTGTTAACCCAAGTCTACCAAGGGGTTCCACCGCTAACCGTACCCTATCCTCGAAACGTTTCTTCAGCTTACTTGATACCAATTCTGGTGGAAATGGTAGTATATTCAGGTTTAAGCTTATCCAAGTTGTTTAGATATACCCTTAGCGGCTACTAGTCCAGTCGCCGCTGCACCCACTATTCCCCTGCTTACCCCTGCTCCATCACCAGCCACATAGAGGTTCGGGATCTTTGTCCCCAGATGTTTATCAGTAGCTATTCTCATCGCGTAAAACTTTATCTCAGGTCCATAGAGG
>WJJC01000121.1 GCA_014729945.1 Candidatus Bathyarchaeota archaeon | reverse complement strand
GGACAAAGCGATACCCCATTAATATTTCTCTCCTTTGAGGTAGGCCCTAAGATGAATCATGATTTAAAAAAGGTATGATCAAGTTTTGTTACACATAGGCCACTTTGTTTGCTTTTCCTCGGATTCATGGATGATTGGGTCTTCTTCAGATTCATCGGTACCCTTGTTTTGCATCTTCTCTATCAGCTTCTTTGTGCTTGTACGTATTTTATCAATGGTCTTCTTGGCTTGTTTCTCGAATCTCTGGAAAGGGGTTTGAGTTTCCACCATTTTTAACCAAAAATACATCCTCTAGATATAATATAATCTTCATTGAATATTTATAGATTGGATAGGTATCCTAGCCCAGTCATTAAGATATGTTCGCTCATTTCTTACTTCAGTTACATATATTAAAGGAACCTTTGGTTACTCTTGAAACGTCGACCGAGTAAATGTTTCAAGGTCTCGCTTTGTTCTTTCACGAATTTAGGGAAACTTGAACTTTTCTCTAAAAACCCGGATCCTTGATATGTAACTCGTAGTGGTCCAATTTATCAGTAATGGATCTAATTCGTAACTCGTTGACACTGTCAATGGAGACTGAGTAGACATCATTATACTTGACCTGAACCTGTTGAGGCTTCCATCCAATGAAATACTCCCCAATATTACTGAAGACGCTTAGCTTTGCAGCCCATCTGTGGAGCATACCTGCTCCAGACTCTTTTACGTCTTCCCTATGACTTGACCGATCTCTTGAACATCTTTACCCGAGCTCTAAGAACATTAAACGCTGACTGGTGATGAGCATTACATCGTGTTTTCTCCCAAGCATTCACTGTGTCAGGCCGCTGATAGATGTGATAACGGTTTCTCCACTCTGTGATATACTTGGGGTTGATTAGGTATCGGTCTGTAAGCTTTGTCCACAATTGTTGCAGAAATTACTACCAGCCTGTACCTAGATTCCACAGTTTGTGCAATATGACATATTCCTACATAAGTATCGTTTTTATTAATCCTATTTTTTCATCAAGCGATAAGCTGTCACCATGATCCAGAACAGGAAACCCCCTACTAGCAGTCTCTGAGCTAATCCGATAGGAGTGCCACTCAAACCAGGTGTGTTCTCCACAATACAGTAACCAAGGAAAAAAATCCATAGTAAGCTTAGGTAAAACATCCTCTTGCTGAATAACCTATGTTTACTCCACTCAGCTAATCCCTCTGTGTCATTGACGAACCAGACCGGGACACTGACCGCTGCGAATTCCCCTAGTAATGTAGCGTATACATGGATCATCGATACACGGGTTAGGGCTGCTCTTCCGGGGTCAATGGGGAAGATTCCAGAACCCACAAAGTCAAGTAATCCGTAGAAAATTATCAATATTCCACTCCAGACGTGTCTATCTCCTCGCATCAACCTAATTTGAAGGCCATAGCCGAATGTCATGATCATTAAACCTGTTAATATGAATACGATGGCTGATTGTGTGGCTGTAACTGATCCAGTCTCCCCTAACTCGCTTATCGTGTGATAGACATGACTATACCTCGGCTTTAACGCCCCCAGTATTGCTACGGCTAGAGTAAAGAAGACTGGCGCAACAATTCCTACTAACCAGAAAACTCGTTTATTCACGGAAAGATAACAAATTATGGAAATAAAAATTTTGGAATAGTTTAGTCTTCCAGTCCGCTCATCTGACGGACCTTCTTACCTACTTTCTCTATCTCTAGGGCGTCAACCTCAGCCATGAGTTCATCGAAGTGCTTTGCACCTGATTTGCTCTCCTCGACCCATTTCTCGGCGAAGCTTCCATCTTGGACTCCTTTCAGAGCTTTTCTCATGTTCTCCTCCACGTGATCATCCACGATCTTGGGGCCCATGGTTAATCCACCCCATTTAGCTGTATCACTGACGGCCCTGTACATACCGCCGATACCGCTGGTGTAGATTAGGTCTACGATGAGTTTCAACTCGTTACAGACCTCAAAGTAGGCTAACTCAGGTGGGTAACCCGCCTCTGTTAACACCTTGAATCCTCTTCTGATGAGCTGGTCTACTCCACCGCAGAGAACCGCCTGCTCACCGAATAAGTCACTCTCGGTCTCATCCTTGTACGTGGTCTCAATTACCCCTGCTCTTCCGCTTCCAATAACCTTAGCTATGCCCAGTGCTTTATCAAGGGCCTTGCCTGATGCATCCTGGTGAACAGCCACCAGCGCTGGTACACCGAAGCCAGCTTCATACTGTCTCCGTAGCTCAGGGCCGGGGCTCTTGGGCGCCACCATGATTACGTCGATATTCTCCGGCGGATCTATCTCCTCGAAATGTATGTTGAAGCCGTGGGCGAACTGGAGGGCCTTGTTCTCGGTCATAGCGAGGCTCACCTCCTCTCCCCAGACCGTGGGCTGGGCCATATCCGGCATGAGCATGAGAACAATATCCGATTTCTCCGCGGCCTCAAGATGAGTCATGGGGGCCCATCCCTCCTTCTTGGCGCGTTTCCAGCTATTACCTCCCTCACGGAGGCCTAGAACAACGTTTACGCCACTGTCCCTCATATTAAGAGCTTGAGCTCTTCCCTGACTACCATAGCCTAGTACAGCTACGGTCAGGTCGTCTAGTATTGATTCGTCAATATCCTTATCGTAATATACTTTCACATTTTTCACCTTATAGTTGTAGCCGTCCTTTCTCTAGGGCGGTTATACCGGTACGAGACATCTCCACGATGCCTATCCTTTTAACATATTCTAGGAACTCTTCCAGCTCCCCGGGGTTACCCGTAACCTCGGCCATGATGGTGTCATCATCGATATCAAGTACAAGGCCGTGCTGGCCATTGATATAATTCAACGCGTCTTCACGGGCTAACGGGTCACTTGTACTGAGTTTGACTAGAAGCATCTCCCGTTTCACTGTCCTCAAGGGGTCTAGTCGCTTGACCTTGATGACTTCCACCATCTTATCCAGTTGTTCCACTAGGTTAGCCAAGGTCTTGGCGTCGGCCTCGACGCTGATGGTCATGCGGCTGTACTTTGGATCCAATATGGGACCCACGGCGATTGATTCGATGTTGAACCCTCTTCGTCTGAAGAGGTTTGTCACATTGAAGAGAACCCCTGCCTTGTTCTCTACGAGGAAGCTTACGGTGTGGATGGCCACTAGTCTGCCTCCCACAGGGTATCCTTGAGACCCATGCCTGGTGGGATCATGGGCATCACGTTCTCATCAGGGTCTATGGGCACATCGATGACCGTTGGGACCTCTGCTCCTATAGCTCTCTTGACTTCTCTTCTGAACTCCTCTAGGGTCTCCACTCTGACTCCTTCAGCTCCATAAGCATCAGCTAGTTTCACGAAGTCGGGATTTCCCTTGAGTTTCACGGCACTGTATCGTTCATCGTAGAAGAGTCTCTGCCACTGGGCTACCATTCCCAGTACCCTGTTGTTTAGTACAACAACTATGACTGGTAGCTCTTCTTCTACAGCTGTTGCAAGGTTGTTCTCTGTCATACCGAAGCTTCCGTCTCCCGCGATATCTACTACTGGAACCTCTGGTTTGGCTGCTTTGGCTCCTATGGAGGCTGGGAATCCCCACCCCATGGTGCCTAAGCCGCCGCTGGTGTGGAATGTTCTAGGGAGGTATGTGTCATAGTGTAGTGCTGCCCACATCTGGTTCTGACCTACCTCTGTAGTGACTATGGCGTCTCTTGGAAGCTCATCCCTTAGGGCCCTGATGACCTTCGGTGCCCGAAGGTATCCATTCTGTGAATCTTCTTCGCTAGCCCAGTCGCATCTGAACTCATTGATCCTTCTACTCCATGCTTCATCCGGATTCTGTCGAAGAGTCTTAACCCTTTCCAGTAGCCCGGCTAGAGCAAGCTTCGCGTCACCGACTACCTGTGTCACGGTCTCCACGTTCTTGTTGATCTCGCTCTGGTCTATGTCTATGTGGATTATCTTACCGTTGGGGTTGAAGTCGGCTACCTTGGCGGTTGTTCTGTCGCTGAACCTTGAACCCACGACAAGCAAGACATCTGCTTTAGGCACCAGGCTGTTAGAGGCCTGTGTACCATGCATTCCGCATAATCCAAGACTCAATGGGTGGTCTTCGGGGAAGGTGCCTTTACCCATCAGAGTGTTAGCCGTGGGTGCTAAGAGAGCCTCGCTGAGGGCAACCAGTTCATTGCTTGCCCCGGCTGCGATTACTCCTCCCCCGGCCATCACTATGGGGCGCTTCGCCTTGGCGAGTATCTGGGCAGCCCAGTCCAGTTCTTTAGGTGATGGTGCGTGATCGTTGTTATATCCCCTGAACTTTATCACTGGGTTGAAATCTATTTCGTCTCTAAGGGTTGTGCAGTCTTTCGGTATATCCACCAGTACCGCCCCCTTTCTACCCGTATTAGCGATATGGAATGACTTCTTAACCGTTTCAGGTATTTCTCTAGGGCTCATAACCTGCATGTTATACTTGGTTACGCTGGCTGAGACTCCGATTATATCGCATTCTTGGAAGGCGTCGCTCCCGATCACGGCGCGATTAACCTGTCCAGTGAAGGCAACCACCGGGCTACTGTCGATCTGCGCCGTCGCAAGACCTGTGACAAGGTTGGTTGCGCCTGGTCCGCTGGTGGCCATGCATACTCCTACTTTGTTGAGTACCCGGGCGTAGCCATCTGCCATATGTGCTGCGCCCTGTTCGTGTCGTGCTAGTATAAACCGCATATCGCTGTCCAGTAACTCGTCGCAGATGGGGATTAACGCTCCACCTGATATTCCAAATATGTGTTCTACTCCTTCGTTTTCTAGTGATTTAACAAATGCTCTGCTTCCTGTCATCTCAGTCATGTTTACTAAGCTCCCATATTCTATTCAGACGCTGCCCTCCAAGGGGGGTCTGTTGATTTTTATTTGCTTCGCGGGTTAATACCGCTTTTTTTTGTTGTCGAGGTTTACTTACTAATAAAACGATACCCCATTACATTCCCTCCGGGAGGGGTTTGACAACTATATATTTCATTTGTCTTTTCTCCAATATGGTTGGTATCTTATTTGGGAGATAAATTAGATAAAAAGGTTCCTAAATATTTTACAGAAAATTACATCTATAATTGATCTAGTCAAGAAAAACATCATAAATATTAGTGTTAGTTAGTAAAATATGAAGATCACGGGTTCTGAGTTAGCGGTAAAGGTTCTTGAAAAAAATGAGGTAAAGTATACTTTTGGTGTTCCGGGGGGGCATCTTCTCAAGTTATTTGACTCTATAAAGGATAGCGATCTTACTCCTATACTGACGAAGCATGAGAGTGGGGCATCCTTTATGGCAACAGGTTACGCTCAAGTGAGCGGTAAACTAGGCGTATGTATAGGTACTGTGGGTCCCGGGGCGACCAATCTTGTAACCGGTGTGGCTTCCGCGTATATGGACAGTGTCCCCATCATGGTGCTTACAGCACAGGTTGGTAATAGTGCCATAGGAAAGGGCGGGTTACAGGAGGCTACTGGTCAGGGGAGAACAGTTAATCACGTTGAGATATTTGACGGATTGACGAAGTACAGTACTTTAGTGAATAATGGAATAAAGCTGAACCAATCTTTCAATAACGCCATCAAGCTGGCTCTCAATGGTAGACCGGGACCTGTTCACCTCGACATCACTGCTGACACCTTCGCCTCTGAGGTAGACGTAGACGAGAAGCTCATCAAGAAGATAAACCGAATACCAATGAGTGGG
>WJJC01000120.1 GCA_014729945.1 Candidatus Bathyarchaeota archaeon | reverse complement strand
ATATATTGGAGCAGCTTTAACGCTAATGCTTGCTGGTCTTTTCCCTCTCCTGCTAAGTAAAGAGATTGATGAAACAAGTTAGTCCACTGGGTGTATCTTGCTTATCTTCTCAGCTAGCTCCTTTTTACTCCAGTGACTATACACATTTACACCACTTCTAGATGGGGAAAGAGAACTCATTAAGAAAAGGAAATCAGAGTCTCCAAGAATCTCCCCTATCTCAAAGCTATCCCCCTTACTATTCTCGCAAGCAGCTGCCTTTTCCACGAAATCATCCATATATGGTACGATTATGTTGATGTATTTTCCACTGAGATATGCTCGTAACCAGTAGTTGAATAATCCCTTCTCCATGGTCTCTAAGTAGGTTGCCTCAAACGCGATCTCTTTGATCGTCTTGATTGATCGTACAGATTTGATCTCGTGGAGGTGTGATAGGTGGTTTGCGTAGAATCTTATTGTGTTCTCAATGAAGTAACTTATGCGGGTATTCTTAGGCTCGTATCGGGCGTAGTATAATACTTGTTTATCCTTATTTAGTTTCTCCACTATTTTATTCATTAACTCAAAGTTGGAGCCAAGACCCTCAAAACTGTAGTGAGAAATGGGTCCTATGGGGTCTTTCTCGGTTATCTTTAATCTTTCACAGCTTTGTCTGGTCTCGGTCATCAGAATATAGTATATGGCGTATATGCTCTTCAAGTAGAATACGGTGACCCCTGAAATGGTGCCGCATAGAAAAGCAACCATATTGCTACCACCCAATGCTGCGCCTATCAGTATCAGTACAATGAACCCAGCAACACCATACTTGAGAGCACCGCCGAGAAAACTAAGCCTATTCGTAATCTCAAACACGAAAAACCCGATTACACCAAATAAGAATACTCCAACTATGAAGGATACATCCAGTAATAGTCTTCTATTTAAGATACTGCGGATGGTTATCGCTGAAGCTAGTAAGAATACAAAGGTTAGTGTGATGGATATTACTATGGCTGTTTCTCGAATAGTATCCGAGACCTCGGTGAAGCTTCTCATCTAGAAAACTGAACTAGGGTTAGACATAAAAGATGTTTTACTCCGGTTCAAAATTCTCCGCTTTCGCCAGTAGCTCAAGCGCCTCTTTATCCCCATACTTGGCTCTGTACGCTAACAACCCAGCTCTCATGAGGGCGTTGCTTGGACCCTCTCTCGGATCGTATCTTGTCATGAACTCTCTACAGGGGAACTCTTTACACTCTCCACAGTGTGAAACATCTTGTTCTCGTACACACGAATATGTATCACAGGTACCCCAGAACGGTTTTCCCTCGACCGCTTGACACCCAGGACATTCTTGATCCATCTCACCAAGATACCATGGGCAACTATTACAATGTATACCACACGGACTGAATACTTCACTCATATCCAACCATCTATTTTCTTCACTGATAATGGTAACGGAGGTAAAACAGGTACACTTAACTGAATATGCTTAAACCATGTGTCTCCTATATTGTTCGTATGGCTTTCCTGAAATCCGCCAAGAGACACATATCGGATGGAGTCAAACACCTACAGAAACATGAATACGAAAAAGCATTAAAGAGCTTTAGACACGCTGAGAAAAAGAAACCCGAGGAACCAAGTATAATGAATTATATCTCACAGGCCTACGCTGGCCTTGATGATATGGAGAAGGCTGTTGAGTACATCCTGAAAGCCATAACCTATGATCCCCAATCCGCTATACATAGGCAACTCTACGCAACATATCTGATGAAACAGGAAAAATATCAGCAAGCAATACCCGTGATAGATGAGGCCTTGGAGATCCAGCCAGCGGATGTGATATATGTTCTCAGGGGGCAGGCGGATTATAATACTGGTAACTTTGATTCAGCGTTAAATTACTTTGATAAAGCCTTGGAGATGGACCCTCATAACCCGTTGGCCAACCATATGAAGGGATTATTGTTATACAGAATGGCGAAGTACGCTGAAGCTATTCCACATATTAAGAAAGCTCTATCTATGGGTGAGATTGAAAGCTTGGTAAAGATACTTGAGGACTGTAAGGCAAAGGTTGGAAACAGTTAGATTAACTATTTTATATACGAGAACCTTAAACGCCTCTAAATCCATGAATAACGGTACTCTGGTGAGTAAATGCTTGAAGTCTAATGAAGTTGACACTCTTATCGATGATGTGCTGGAAAACTATGATAACGATTCCAGTAGCCCACTAATACCCGTATTACAGGCAGTACAGAAAAATCAAGGATACCTCTCAAGAGATGTTCTCCGTAAGGTTTCAGAGAAGACAGGTGCATCCCTGAGCAGAGTGTATGGTGTAGCAACCTTCTATCACCAGTTTAGGCTAGAAGAGGAGGGAATACACAAGGTAGCTGTCTGCAGGGGAACCGCCTGCCATGTGGCTGGCGCTACCGATGTATACAACGCTTTAGTCAGGGAGCTGGGGATAAAGCCGCAGGAAGATACCTCAGAGGATGGATTATTCACACTCCAAGAGGTTAGATGTATCGGGGCATGCAGTTTGGCGCCCGTTGTCAAAATTGATGAAACCGTCTACGGAAAAGTGACCCCCAAGAAGCTGGGAGAGATATTAAACCAATACAGGAGTGAAAGCTGATGCAGTCAAATAAACTGTTTTTCGATGATAGCGAGATTAGAATCAATGTAGGGATGAGCACCTGTGGCCTGGCTGCTGGTGCAAACCCTGTTTACACAGCGTTCAAAGAAGCAGTAGAGGAAAATGATGTCTCTGCGAAGGTGGTTAACGTTGGTTGTATAGGCGCATGCTTTGCTGAGCCATTAGTAGAAATATTCACCTTGGATAAACCTGGGGTGTTTTACAGTAATGTTAACCCAGATAACGCTAAGAAGATCATATTAGACTATGTTTCAGGGAAAATCGATAATGCTTGGGCTATCAGGGAGTACTCTGGGGCCTACTCTGGAGAATTAAACCTACCTAGACTCCAAGATCATCCCTTCTTCAAACCCCAAGTGAGAGACGCCATCGAGAACTGTGGCATAATAGACCCAGAATCCATAGATGAATACATCTGCTACGGGGGATACAAGGCACTAGAAAAAGCGTTAAAGAAGACACCCGAAGAAGTAATCGAGACAGTTATTGAGAGCGGTCTAAGGGGCAGGGGTGGAGCAGGATTCCCCACGGGGTTGAAGTGGAAGTTCACACGCCCAGTTGAGAGCGAAAAAAAGTATGTGATCTGCAACGCAGATGAGGGCGACCCTGGAGCCTTCATGAACAGATTAAACGCAGAGGGAGACCCTCACAAGATACTGGAAGGTTTGATTATAGCAGCCTATACTGTAGGCGCAGAGGAAGGTTTCTTTTTCGTGAGAGCCGAAAAACCCCTCATGGGAGAACGACTGAAGAAGGCGATAGAATCAGCTATGATACGTGGGTATCTTGGTGATAATATACTGGACTCGGGTTTTAGTTTCAAGGCAGATGTGATACTCAGTGCAGGCGCGTTCGTCTGCGGAGAAGAGACCGCCCTCATGAGAGCCATAGAGGGTAAACGGGCTATGCCCACTCCTAGACCACCATTCCCATCAACAAAGGGTCTCTGGGGTAAACCAACATGCATCAATAACGTGGAGACACTTGCCCATGTACCTAAGATAATCAATGAAGGACCGGAAGCCTTCGCAGCGGTTGGAAGCGAGAAAAGCAAGGGAACCAAGGTTTTCTGTCTCACCGGTGCTATTGAGCGAAGCGGAGCAGTGGAGGTGCCCTTGGGTACTAGCATAAGAACGCTGGTGTTTGATATCGGTGGTGGACCTCACCCGGGTAGGAGCTTCAAAGCAGTTCAGACAGGTGGCCCCTCAGGTGGCTGCTTATCAGAAAAACACCTTGATCTAGGGCTTGACTATGAGTCCCTTCAATCCGCTGGGAGTATAATGGGTAGCGGGGGCGTCGTGGTTATAGATGATACCAGCTGCACCGTGGATGTAGCCAAGTTTTTCCTCGGATTCACCACTGCTGAGTCATGCGGCCAGTGCACCCCATGCAGGATAGGTTTGAAGCGGATGCACGAAGTACTAGAACGGATAACCGAGGGTGAGGGTGTGATCGAAGATCTTGAATTATTACAGTATATGAGTAAAGGAATAATTGATAGCAGTCTCTGTGCATTGGGTAGGAGTGCACCTAACCCTGTTTTAACTACCATCAAATACTTTGAAGATGAATATCGTGCCCATATTGAAGAACAGAGCTGCCCAGCCGGTGTATGCGATGCCCTGATAAAGGGATATGTGGTGGAACCCAGTGATTGCAGGGGTTGTGGGTTATGTGTTAAAGAGTGTCCGGAGAATGCCATCACCCAGACTGAGCCCGGGGATAAAGCAGAGATTAACCAAGATCATTGTATCAAGTGCGGTAACTGTTATACGGCTTGTCCATTCGACGCCATAAAGGAGGTATGGTAGATGTCAGTAGAGCTAACTATCGACGGGAAGAGAGTCTCAGGTAGAAAAGGTCAGACAGTGCTAGAAGTAGCACAGGAGCACAGAATACATATACCAACACTATGTCATCACCCATTACTACCCCCCAACGGCGCATGCAGGATATGCGTCGTTGATGTCGGTAGAAGTGATCGACTGGAAGCAGCCTGTACAACACCCATCTCTCAGGACATGGTGGTTGAGACCAAGAACCAGCGCGTACTTGATGCTAGGAGATTAAACCTAGAACTATTATTATCAAACCATAGAGCTGACTGTGTCACATGCGAACAAGATGGTCAATGCCTCATACAGGATCTAGCATACGAGTTAGAGCTGGATCTTACCCACCCTAGGTTTAGGGTTCAGGATGTGGATAAACCGGTGGATGACTCCAGCCCGGCGATTCTCTATGCCCCCAATATGTGTATCCTTTGTGGGAGATGTGTCTCAGCATGCAACCAGATACGCCACCACGATGTACTGAGCTATAAAAACAGGGGTTATGATACCGTAGTAATCGCTGGATTAGGGGAGCTATTCGTTAACAGTGACTGCGTTAACTGCGGTGAATGCATACAGGTCTGCCCAACAGGAGCATTAACCGAGAAACCAAGCCGCTTCAAGGGTCGATGGAAAGACTTGGAGCTAACAGATACCACGTGCCCATTCTGTGGAGTTGGATGTTCACTGGAGTTATACACCAAAGACAATAAGATAATCAAGGTAAGAGGAAAAGAGACAGGCATAGAGAACCAGGGAAGCCTATGCGTAAAAGGTAGATTCGGGTATGACTGGGTGAATAACCCCGAAAGACTAACTACTCCTTTGGTAAGGGATGACTTCGGTGAGTTTAGGGCGGCAACATGGGATGAAGCCCTAGATCTGGTGGCGGGTAAACTTCTTGAGGTAAAGAAGCAGTATGGAAGCAGAGCCATCGTGGGTTTGGCTTCAGCAAAGTGTACCAATGAGGAGAATTACTTATTCCAGAAGCTTATCCGGGCAGCTATTGGTACCAATAACGTAGACCACTGCGCGAGATTATGTCACGCTCCCACAGTCGCTGGACTTGTGAAGGCTTTTGGATCAGGTGCTATGACCAACAGCATACAGGAGATGATAGACACAGACTGCTTCTTGGTAACTGGCAGTAATACCACCGAGAATCACCCCGTGATAGCTAAATACATCAGACAAGCCGTAATGGATCACGGTGCCGATCTAATCGTAGCCGATCCCCGTAAAATTGGTTTGGTTCGTGATGCGTCTGTCTGGCTTAGACAGCGTGGTGGTACCGATGTGGCGATGTTCAATGGTTTAATGAATATCATAATCAATGAGAATATGCATGATAAAGAGTTCATTGAGAAACGCACAGAAAACTTTGATGAATTAAAAAACACCGTATCTAAATATACTCCTGAACGGGTAGAACGCATCACAGGTATACCCGCTGAAAAACTAAGAGAAGCCGCCAGACTATACGCTAAAGCGGATAAATCCTCCATAATATTTAGCATGGGAATAACCCAGCATACCACTGGAACGGACAACGTATTAAGCACAGCAAACTTGGCCATGCTAACCGGAAACGTGGGAAAACACGGAACAGGTGTCAACCCACTCCGCGGACAAAATAATGTTCAGGGCGCATGCGACCTAGGAGCATTACCAAACGTTTACAGTGGATACCAGAGCGTTGAGGACTTGACTAGTAAGAAAAAGTTTGAAAAAGCTTGGAATACTAAACTGGATGATCGTAGCGGCATAACCGTGGTTGAAGCTTTCAACGCGGCTCGTAACGGGGATGTTAAGGCCATGTACATTATGGGTGAGAACCCCATGCTCAGCGACCCTGATATTAGCCACGTTGAGGAAGGATTAAAATCTCTAAGCTTTCTGGTGGTGCAGGATATTTTCCTCACGGAGACAGCTCAACACGCTGACGTTGTTCTACCTGCTTGTTGCTTTGCGGAGAAAAACGGGACATTTACTAACACAGCTAGACGAATACAGCGTATAAGAAAAGCTGTTGAGCCACCGGGTCAATGTAAACCTGATTGGCAGATAATCTGCGAGGTCTCAACGAAGCTTGGTTACCCCATGTTCTATGGATCAACAGAGGAGATTATGAGGGAGATAGCAGAGCTTACCCCCATATATCATGGGATCAGTTATGAGCGTCTTGGAGAAAATGGGCTACAATGGCCTTGCCCAGTATTCGATCACCCGGGAACCCAGTTCCTTCACAGGCACAAGTTCAGCAGAGGATTTGGTAGATTCCATGGCGTCGAGTATAAGCCAGCGGATGAGTTGCCTGATGAAGAGTATCCTTATGTCTTAACTACTGGGCGGATGCTGGAGCATTTCCATACTGGAACCATGACTCGTAGGAGCAAGGTTCTGGACACACTGGTCCCGGAGTGTCCGATTGAGATCAGTCCACAGGATGCAGCATCCCTTGGTTTAAGCACTGGAGATGTTGTCAAGGTCTCTAGTAGACGTGGGAGTATAACCGGTAAAGTCCATATCACTGATAGAAGTGATCTGGGCACCGTATTTATTCCATTTCACTTCGCTGAGACTGCTGCAAACATGTTGACCAACCCAGCTCTGGATCCCGATAGCAAGATACCCGAGTTAAAAATATGCGCCATAAAGATTAGAAAACTATAACCCTGTTTTTACAGTATTTACCCTTCAATTTTTCTCTAGATAAGATATAATATATACCGTTTCGCGAAATCTTGGAAAATGGGTGTAATTAAGTCAACCGCTGAGTGGATGGGTAATTCACAGGTGCTTCTCAGTGATGGCAGAGGACATCAGACCATCTGTGACCTACCAAGCGCCGAAGACCAAGGACCGACAGCACTTGAGTTATCCGTAATGAGTTACGCTGGATGTATAGTAACCATCTTCAAGATCGTGGCCGAGAAAAGAAGAGTTAGCTTTGATGGTCTAGAGGTTGAAGTACTGGCCGATAAACCAGAGGGCTCAAAAACCATTGAGTCAGTTGAGTTCTTGGTGAAAATAAAGAGTGATGCTTCTAGAAAAGCATTGGAGAAGATTCTTGATATCACCTCTATAACTTGTCCAGTGGGTGTAATCTGGAAGGACGCAGGTATAGAACCTGTTTATGAGCTTGAGATCCTGTAACTTATTCCTCGTCTAACCCAATTGTGTTCTCCGGGTCCAATGCTCCCCCACAGTTTATGCAGTAGATTGTGTTAGGTACCTTTGAGCCACAGTGGGGACAGGTTTCAACTCCTAGATCTATTTTCAGGTCTGGATCTGATTCATCTATTACTGGTTTTCTTATCCTTCTCTTGGGTTTTTCCTTGGTTACTCCTTGTTCTTCTTCAGGGTCTTCTATTTCTGGTAACGATTTTTCTACCTCGGGTACGTCTGTTTTTTCTGGCTCTTCCTCTTGATGCATTTCATTTTTTGGTTCTAATTCATAGAAGGTCTCATTTGGTGTTATGACCACTTCTTCTTTTGTCTCAGTCGTCAATGTTTCTTTTTCCTTGGGTTCTGGCTCAACTATTATTTTTTCAACGGGTGTTATCTCAACAACCTCTTCCTTTGTACTGGATTCAATTTCTTCAGAAACCGTTACTTCTATCTGGTTTTCTTTCTCTTTATCGGTGGTTTTTGGCTCTTCTTTCTTCTCTGTGATGGGTTTGGTGGTGTCTAGTGAGGTTTCATTGGATTCTGGTTTTTCTGTATCTCTTTCTTTCTCAAAGTCTTCCTCCACTAATATTTTATTGGGTTCCTCTTCTTCCTCTTCCACCGATGGCTTGTTAACCCGTGTAAACACTACTAAAGCCATTGCTATCATTAACACAGCTACGAAACCCATCAATATCATTAAGAGATCGTTGTACCACATGGCCCCCAACTGTTTCTAGTATTACATCTTAGGATATAGGTTCATCGAACCAAACCCCATAAAAGGCTCCAGTAATCAACCTAGTTATGCCTAAAGAATACATTACGTTATCCGAGGATCAGAGACTACCCTTCAGCAACATCGTGAAAGCCGGTGGGTTCGTCTATATATCAGGTCACGCTGCCCTAAGGGATGAGGAAGGCAACAATTTAACTGATATAGAGAGCCAGACCCGTCATACAATGGTGAAGATAAAAAAGACCCTAGACGCAGCCGGTGTAACCTTCAACGACGCGGTTAAATCAACGGTTTTCCTCAAACATATGGAAGACTTTAGTGCCATGAACGAGGTGTACGGTGGCTTTTTTGAAGCGAATAAGCCCGTGCGAAGTACCGTGGTCTGTGATATGGTTCACCCAGATATTCTAGTTGAGATTGAGTTGGTGCTCTACAAGGACTGAAGGTTTTAAACTATTCCTCTCTTCTTATATTTTGATTAGTTTGAAGTTCTTCTTGACTGGTTTAGGAAACTTGTACTCTAACTTGGACTCTATCATCAACGGAATTATAGAGGCTGATAAACAGGGATTCGATGGCGCGCTGATGCCCGACCATTACATGTGGGGAGAAGAAATAGGTCACAACATGGAGAACCCGTATGATACTCTTGAGACGTGGACAACTCTAACCTACTTGGCTGGAAAAACAGAGAACATCCACCTAGGAACCCTTGTAACTCCACTGCCCTTCAGGCCACCGGGCTTACTAGCTAAAAGACTCTCCACACTGGATGTCTTATCAGGTGGAAGAGTGTTGCTTGGAACAGGTGCTGGTTGGAGCAAGGTGGAGTTCAACGGTTACAGTGAATGGATGGGCGCAAAGAAACGTGTTGATAAGACAATAGAGGCTCTGGATATAATAAAACGTCTATGGACCGAGGACAAGGTGTCTCATGATTCTGAGTTTTACAGTATGAAGGAGGCTGTACTAGACCCCAAACCTGTACAGAAACCGTATCCAAAGATACTTTTCGGTAGCTCGGGGAATAGGATGCTTAGACTTACTGGGAGGGAGGGTGATATTTGTTTTGTTCCACCTTGGCAGGGTCATAGATTCTATGAGATGAAGGAGATTGTCTTGGATGCTGCGGAGGAAGCAGATAGAGTTGATAAGATCGAGTTCATGGGTGGAATAATGGGCGCTCAAGGGAGTTATGATGCCTCAAGCTATCTAGAGATCATCGAGGAGGCTGAGGAGAAAGGATGTACCTACTGCAATATTGCATTCCCAAGGGAAACACTGACCAAGGACATAGAGAAATTCGCTGAAGACATCTTACCCAGCTACAAATAAAACAATTAACCCTTTGGGCTATTCACTCTTTTTTTAGCTCTTCTATGTTTTTTACTTCTTTCAACGCTTTTACCGCCACTTCTATCATATCCTTGGATGGCTCCTTTGTTGTGAGTCTCTGGAACCATAACCCTGGCATAATAATCCTCTTCATAATGGTGGAGTTTCTGTACCTATCGCTTAGTTTTAGTAATTCGTAGCTTACTCCGGCTATTACCGGTATCAGCATGAGTCTGTATGTTAATCTTAGGAGGTAAGTTGTTCTCGGGATCATGGCGAATAACGCGATACTGGTTAACAGTGTCAGGAATAGGAAAGACGTGCCGCATCTTGGATTAAGTCTAGAGTACTTTGCCACATCCTCGACCTCCATATTTGAGCCAGCCTCAAAAGCGTTGATTGCTTTGTGCTCTGCCCCATGGTACTGGAAGACCCTAGCAACTTCCCCCCAAAGCGATACAACGTAAAGGTACCCTACGAACAATGAGAGACGAATAAGAGACTCGACTACATTAAACCATAACCCGATCAATCCGAGATAATTAGTTAAAACAAATGGGATGGCGATGAATAAGCCATTCATAAAGAGTAGCATCACTATGAGAATAAAATAGTCGAATAAGTTGAACTCCTCGTCCTCTTCCTCCAGTATCATATTTGCGCTCTGCATCATAGCCTTCATGCCATAGTACATAGTCTCAAATAACGTGGATATTCCACGGATGAATGGAAGGGATAATACTCTGTTCTTATTTGTTACACTGTTGGTCTGTTCACAGAATGTCGCTATCTCTTGGTTAGGTTGTCTGACGCACATTACTATGGTTCCACCTGAGCGCATCATCACTCCTTCTATGAGTGCTTGACCTCCATATGCTAATGATTCCTCGACATCCTTGGACATATTACCATTGGGTTTTCTCTTGCGTATAAGTATATCATGTGATGGAATATTTCCAGTTGATACCCATTTATTACATGAAGGAGGTATTTTTTTTATTATTTATAATAAACTTTGAAGTGAAAAACAAATATTAATCATTTTTACATATAGAATCATCTATTTATTATGTTTAATTCTCTATATTAAGTAATTATTTTCATCTCTTTTTCGGATCATTTATAAGAAGCCCAAAAAGATCGATGGGTGGATTGTATAAACGTGGGTAAAAGATTAGTTAAAAACGAGGGAGATATCCGGAAGCACATCAAGATGCCCAATGAGTATGATGTGCTAGGTGTCGTTAAGAAGAACTTAGGATACACTCGTATGAATGTAAAGTGTCAGGACGGAGAGACCCGCGTCTGCCGCATAAGAGGTAAGATGAAGAAGAGGAACTGGGTTCGCGAGGGAGACGTTGTACTTGTGAGTCCATGGGAGTTCCAGTCAGATGAGAAAGGCGACATCATTTTCCGGTACACCAAGAACCAGGCTTACTGGTTGCAGAGAAAAGGCTACCTAGATATGGATTAGCCTCTTAACTGAATCTCGTAAACATAATATTTT
>WJJC01000119.1 GCA_014729945.1 Candidatus Bathyarchaeota archaeon | reverse complement strand
TGAAGCTCTTGCCTGTGCAGAACTCTGCTACTCCCACAGTGTGATCAGCGTGTCCATGGGTCAGGAAAACGGAGTCAAGTCGGCTCTCCCTATAGGTTTCCCCCGCGGTCTCGGGGTTTGGGGTCAGGTTGTTATACTCCAGCTGGGTCTTTAAGTCGTGTCCCGCGTCGAATAGGATGTGTTTATGCTCGTCCAGGGTTACTGTGATTGATGATCTTGTTCTTTGATGCTCAGCGTGTTTTCGGGCGGCTGCGCAGTTGGGGCATGTACAGTCCCATTCAGGAACTCCGCCTATTGATGCTGTGCCGAGAACCGTGATCTTCATGTCTTCTGGTAGAAGGGTTGGATGTTAAATGCTTTTTCTCTGGGGTTAGCCTTATCCCTTGTGATCGTATCAATGGTTTGATGGAAGAGGTCTATAAACCGGGTGAGGACTCGTATCTGCTCCAGACGTACGTGGAGAAGTTGATCTTGGGTAGGGTGCTTGACATGGGTACGGGGTCAGGTATACAGGCGGTATCAGCTGCAGCGAAGAAGGAGGTTAAACATGTCTTGGCGGTGGACGTCAACCCGGCTGCGTTGATAGCGGCTGAGAGGCGTGCGTTCTATGCAGGGGTATTAGGTAAGATTGAGTTCAGGTTGAGTGATCTCTTCAATAATATTGAGGACGGGTTTGACTGGATTATATTTAATCCACCTTATTTGCCCTCATCCCAGGGCTATGATGAAGCCTCGTGGGCTGGCGGTGATACCGGTGGAGAGGTTATCAAATGTTTCCTGGAGGAGGCGCCAAAGTATCTGATGGAGGGCGGCTCCATATTGATGATTTACAGCAGCCACTCAGGGCTAGAGGAGGCTGACTTTAATGGTTATGATGTTGAATACTTGGAAGAAATTGGGTTATTTTTCGAGATAATATACTGTATTAGGCTTACCCCATCTTGACGCCGATGCCGAAGCCCACGATAGCTCCACCAGCGAAGGGCAGATTAGCGAGGATAGCGCCCAGTACGCCCTCGAGCTGGCTCAAGCTTGATAGGGCCGTGTTCCCCCATGTCTCTACTCCAAGCCAGTCAACCGATATTAACCCTTGGGACTCCAGATATATGAGACCCAGTGAGAATAATCCTACTACAGCTGCTACTATCTTTGCCATCTTCTTCAAAGCATAGCCGATACATAAGCCGATGATGCCGCCTGCTCCTAGTTGAGTTATTAATGGGGTTAGGTATGATGCTTGTTCACTCATAGTAGTTGAAAAGTAGTTGGAGAAATATAAAAGAAATGCCTAGTTGGGAACTATGTGGGTGCCGGTTTTTCCCTCTAGGGCTTCTACTGCTTTGTCTAGGCTGGTGATGATGGCGTGATCTCCGCCTCGCTCCACGAAGCCTAGGGCGGCCTCGACTTTAGGCCCCATGCTTCCCGCCTTGAAGTGGCCCTCTGAGAGGTACTGTTTAGCCTGATCCACTGTTACTTTTTCCACTGGCTCCTCGTTGTCGGTGCCATAGTTGAGTAAGGCGTGTTCCACGTCTGTTAGTATCAGGAATATATCTGCCCTCACTTCTTCGGCTAGTTTGGCGCCGGCTCTGTCCTTGTCTATCACGGCGTCTACTCCGTGGAGTTTTCCCTCCTTGTTCTTGTAGACTGGTATGCCGCCGCCTCCGGATGCTATTACGACTGCCCCGGATTGTACCATGGTCTTGATGATGGGGGCTTCCGCTATTCCCAGGGGTCGGGGGCTCGGTACGACTCTTCTCCAGGTCTTATCCCCGGTGGGTTTAACCTGTTTCACTATCCAGTCGTTTTCCTCTGCTAGCTTCTTAGCTGTCTTCTCCGCGTAGTATGGGCCCACTGGTTTACTGGGGTCCTGAAAATCCGGGTCATCAGTGCTTACTACTACCTGCGTAACTACTGTGGCCACCTGTTTACCGTTGTCTGCTAGCTGGTTGTATAGTGCTTGCTGCATCATGAAACCTATCTGGCCTTGCGTCATGGAGCCTAGTATGAATAGGGGCTGAGGTGGCACCATGTGGGCTCCCTGTTCCTGCTGGATGGCCAGGTTTCCCACCTGGGGTCCATTACCGTGTGTGATGGCTATCTCGTACCCGTTTTTAGCTATCATGGCTATCTGGCTGCTTGCTGTCTCTACGTTGGCCACCTGTTCCATGTATGTTCCTTTCTCATGTGGCTGTTTGATGGCGTTTCCGCCTAATGCGATCATAACCCTTTTGCTCAACTATTTCACCTGAAGAGGATATGGATCATGGTGGGGGGTCTTAAAACAATTATCCTGTTTTTTGTGTATTTTGGAATATTTATCCAGCTATTGGGTTCTAGGTTGTCCTTTTTTTAGGGGTTAAGCTCGCTAAGGGGTTGGGGTATGCTGGGTTTCATGATGATTTTGTCACCGGGGAAGGATTCATGGTTGCTCATCCATTTATCTGATGCCAGCACCACCTCACTGATATAGTATCTAGCGAGGGTGTCTATCTTTACTATACTGGGTTTCTCAGCTAGTGTCTTGATTTTTGTGTGGCGCCATTTCTTGCTATAGTTTGGGTTGGGGTTTGTGGGTAACCTGATGTTCACGTCTAGGGTCTTGTCGGGTTTTGAGATGTCTATGTATTCGTATATTTTTGATAGTTTGTGGAATAGTTCAGGGGATGAGAGCAGGTGGTTATCGGCGTCCCGGGTGCTTGTTGCCTGGATCTCTCTAATGTAGGTGTGGTTTCTTATTATTTCCCCGAGGTCGAGTCTGTGATGCATTTTATATATTATATTTTGTAGTGGGGGATTAAATGGGTTATTTTCATTTAGGTAGGTTGTTTGGTGACTTTGCTTTATATTGTAGTTATTTAGACAGGGTTTCTGGTTTTTCATCTCTGTATTATATGGGTATAGATTCTGTATAGTATGAAACTTGTTTTTGCCTTTTTCTGGTCTAGACAGGGCTGCTTGCTGTATCCTTCTGTGAAATAGATCTAATTTGGGGTTATCCTTGGAGCACCAGAGGGGTTCCTTGGTGCCTGATCATTTACCTTGGTGCTGGCATCGGCGAGATGAGTGTAACTGGTAGGGGGTTATATCCGGAAAAATTGTTCTTTTATTTCTGGTGTTATTTCTTGTTTTTGTTTTGTATGGGAAGATTCATTAATTAGTTTGATATGTTGGGATGTGTTTGCGGGGGTTCCCGAGTGGCCAAAGGGGTCAGGCTTAGGACCTGATGGATTAGTCCTTCGTGGGTTCGAGTC
>WJJC01000118.1 GCA_014729945.1 Candidatus Bathyarchaeota archaeon | reverse complement strand
ATGTACGCGGGTGGAGGAAGCTGCGGCTTCATAGCCTCAAGAGACGAGGAACGATATGTCGCAGAATACCCTCTGAGGCTGGTTAGCATCGCCCCCACTACCGTAGAGGGAGAGTATGGTTTTGGTCAAGCACTATACGAGAGAACCAGCTATATGGCGAGGGAAAACGCCAAGGACTGGGTGGGTACAACCACTGTTCTCTGGGGTATAACCGCAGCAGTCTACATGAGCCTTATGGGCCCAAAAGGGATGAAGGAACTGGGGGAAACCATCCTTGAGAAGAGCCACTATACAGCTAGCATAATAGATGAGTTGAAGAACGCGGATGTCCCTTATTCTGGGTTCTTTAAAGAGTTCCCAGTCAAATTCAGTAAACCAGTCAAAGAGATCAACAATCAGCTAATGAGCCACAAGATCTATGGTGGAAAAGACCTGAGCATCGACTACCCTGAGCTAGGTGACTCAGCGCTTTATTGTGTAACCGAAATGCATAGTCTAGAGATGATTGAGAAACTCAGGGATGCATTGGAGGTTCTTGCATGAACCCCCGAGAGTACCACGCACCCAGATGGATTGAACCCATAATACATGAACTCAGTACTCCTGGTGAGAGAGGATTCATTCCACCAAGATCAGAGGAAAAAATCAGAAAAAGAGTCGGGAAAGGTAGCAGTCTGGTACCCGAATCCATGAAACGTAGAAAAGATCCCGGGCTACCTGAGCTAAGCCAGCCCCATGTCCTGCGGCATTATCTTAGGCTAAGCCAGATGACACTGGGGATGGAGCTGGACATCGATCTGGGTGTTGGTACATGCACCATGAAGTACAGCCCCAAGATAAACGAGGAGCTAGCGGGTATGATCAAAAACATCCACCCACATCAACCACCCGAATCCATACAGGGGTTACTGGCGATAGCATACGAGTTCGGTAACACTTATCTACGTGAACTAAGCGGCATGGATGCTTTCACGTATCAGCCACCGGGGGGGTCAGTTGGATGTTACAATAATGCGCTAATCATGAGAAAATACCATGCCGACAGGGATGAGTCCCACCGAGACGAGGTGATCACCACTATTTACAGTCATCCATGTGATGCAGCCGCACCAGCGACAGCCGGTTACAAAGTTATTACCCTTTACCCTGATCCCGAAACCGGGTTACCTGACACCGAAGCATTAAAGGAGGCAGTTGGACCCAACACGGCTGGCTGCTTCATCACCAACCCCGAGGACATCGGCATATTCAATAAGAACATTGATGCATGGACCGAGATAATCCACGACGTTGGTGGATTATGCAGCTATGATCAGGCTAACGCCAACGCTTTGCTGGGTGTCACACGTGCCCGTGAAGCGGGGTTCGATATGCTATTCTTCAATCTTCACAAGACTTTCAGCAGCCCCCACGGGAGCAGTGGACCGGGCTCAGCCGCGGTCGGGGTAACCGAGGAACTAGAGGAGTACCTGCCCGTGCCAGTTATCGTGAAGAAAGAAGATGGGTACACGCTGGATTATAATCGCCCCAAGAGCATAGGTAAAATACGGGACTTCATGGGGAATCTACCCGTGGTGGTGCGCAGTTACGCATGGTGCATGGCTATGGGAGCCCGTGGGTTGAGGGAAGTCGCTGAGGTAAGCATGATCAACAATAAGTACCTCATGGAGAAAGTCAAGAAGATTAGGGGAGTAACCCTGACCTACCCCAGGCGTAGAGTGGACCAGGCAAGGTGGAGCCTAGAAAAGATGAAACAGGAGACAGGCGTAGGTATCAGGGATGTGAATAGAAGGGTAATAGATTACGGTGTTCAGAGCTACTTCATGAGCCACCACCCATGGCTCATACCAGAACCCTTCACACCCGAACCCGCTGAAACCTACAGTAAAAAAGACATCGACTACTGGTGCAATGTTCTGGAGAAGGTGAGTGAGGAAGCCTACAAGGACCCTGAGTTGGTGAAGTCAGCTCCTCATTGCAGTAGCATCCATAAAATCGAGTGGGACGGCTTCAACGACCCAGAGAGGTGGGCTATGAGTTGGAGGGCGTACAGGAGGAAACACAGATGAAAAGACTTGAGGGGAAAAAGGCGGTAGTAACAGGAGCCATGCAGGGAATAGGAGCAGGAATCAGCAAATGTCTGGCAGTTAACGGCGCAGATGTAGTGCTAACCGATATCAATGAACAGGTTGAGCAAACAGCTAAAGAGATCGAGAAAGCTTCATGGAGAATAATGGACGTAACGGACCCTCGTCAGGTGAGACAGGTCTTCAATGAAGTTAATCCCGTGGATATACTGGTGAACAACGCCGGTATCTACCCACGCATGAATCTGGAGGACATGGATGAAGTGTTCATGAAGCGCATGTTCGACATCAACGTATTCGGTATGTTCCGCTGTAGCAAAGCAGTGCTACCAGAGATGAAGAAACAGAGAAAAGGAAAGATCATCAACATGAGTAGCGTAACCGGACCAATGGTGGGAGCCCCCAGCGGTGGACAGACAGCTTATGGAGCTACTAAAGCAGCCGTGATCGGCTTTACCAAGGCACTTGCACTAGAAACAGCCCAGTATGGAATCAATGTGAACACAATACTACCTGGATATATTTACAGCCCCAGCGCCTTTGGGTTAAGAGGCAGCGAAGACAGTTCAGATGCTGAGAAGACTATGAAGGAATTCGGCTACAAGATACCAATGGGGCGTCAAGGGACACCTGAGGATATAGGTAACTTGGTGGTTTTCCTGGCATCAGATGAGTCTGATTATCTCACTGGAAGCGAGATAGTCGTCGATGGCGGTAATATACTACAAGAAGAGTACTTGGGTCCATATAAGCCAAAATAGACAGAGTTCAAACAATTAAACAAGTTTCCTTTTTACTGGATAACTCCAAAATAATTCTTGCAGGTCTAAAACCCTACAAAATCGTACACGGCAAAATAATAAAAAAGTAGATACCATCGAGAATATATTATGCATCTAAGCCAGCTTATAGAGGGTACGCCTTCCGTAACCCGTGCGTACTTTATAGTAACCCTTCAACGCCTCATCTAACTCCGAGTCACCTGTATCCGCCCGCAGAGGATGCCCTCCAAGATTAGCCAACTTCTCAGGGGTAGCCACTATTATGATGTTCTCCCTACCGATCTCCCGTATAACCTTGGGGCTTATCTGCTGATTCCCACGTCCGAATACGAAGCCCTGGCCACCGATTACAGTCACTATGAGGTTGACCTCCTCACCCTCAATAACCTCCAGTAGCTGTTTTTCGTTAACATCCTTTGCTACCAGTTCCCCATTCTTCACCACATCTACACCCAGTAAGGTCTTATTGACCCCCAGTATATCCGCGATGGGTTTAACCGTGGTTCCCGGTCCCAAGATATAGACCATATTCTGCTCCATCTCATCCGTTAGCTCATTAGCTATACCGATGACGCTGGACTCCCCGGTCATCCTACTGGACTCCTTACCTCCCTGAATATAATCCTCAACATACAGGGTGTTCATATAACCGTAGAGTTGAGCCTGAAGCCGGTTATCCCTGAAAGCTTCCTCATCAATATCCATAACCTCCTCAAGCCGGAAGTCAACGCTCCCACCCGAAATATACCGGTGTAATAACTCGCCTGCGCTCCGTGGATCCAAGGCGTAGACACCTGAATGAATCTTAACCCCAGTAGGTATACCTAGAACAGGTACCTCCTCACCTACTACAGAGTAGACATCACGGGCGGTTCCATCCCCACCAGCAAAAACAAGCAGATCCACCTTATTTATGAGAGCCTCAGCAGCCTTCATGGTATCCTCAGCTGTCGTAGTCTCACCGCTGAGATCCCCTAACACAATAGGGTCCAACCCAGCTTCCCTAGCCTCGTTCTCCCCCATCTCATCAGGGTAAGTATAGAGCTCGAACTCAAGTTCCTCCAACTGCCTCAGTGCAATTACTGTTCTAGTCGGGGACATAGGTTCCGCCCCCATCTCTAGAGCCTTCTTTTTTATCTCCGCCCCATCGCTTCCCTTCAACCCCACCCTACCACCTATCCCTGCTAAGGGGTTAACAATTAACCCAATTTTCTTCAAACCCTATTCCTCATACCCTATGTATCTCATTACTGTTAATGCTAGAGTTTTTACCATGGTCTCAAGTTGGTTTATAGATACATACTCGTTGGCTCCGTGTGCATCTCTTACATCCCCTGGCCCAAAGACCATTGTAGGAGTCTCAGCCACGTTGATAAGGTGTCTTACATCCGATGCGTAGGTCATGCCCTCGTATACGGGCTCATCGCCTGTTACATCGTTGTATGCTTTTCCTATCTCCTGTATAATAGGGTGATCTAAGGGTATCATAGATGAGGCGAAGCTGTATCCCTCCCACTCCACTTTTGGGTTATGCGCTCTGAGCCAAGGGTCATCCTCCGCGATCTGATTGATCTTAGCCTCAAGCTCGATCTTTGCTGATTCCTCTGATTCACCAACAGCCACACCGATCCGTCCCCCGAAAACCACGCTCTCGGCCACGGTACCGGGCCATTCACCGCCCTTCACGGTGCCGATGCTGATGGCGTAAGGTGACTCGTATCGAGTATAAAGGGGGTCTTTGAATCTATTGTTCCGCGTCTTCTCCAGCTCCATTAATCCATCATATAGTTTGATGAATTTCTCGATAGCACTAACTCCTTCATTCTTAACACAGGCATGAACTGCCCTTCCCGGTACGGTTATCTTGAAGCTTATGGCTCCAGCGATTTCGGGGGCTATCTTGGTCTCGCTGGGCTCCATTACTATACCGGCGTCAGCTTTGTATCCTCTGAGACATGTTGCTAGGGCTCCGCATCCACCGTCCTCTTCCCCTATTACGCTCTGGAAGATTATCTTCCCTTTTGGATTAACAGTGTCTATTACTGCTTTTATCGCGTATAGTGCTCCTATGAGGGCTGCTTTCATGTCAGTGGATCCGCGTCCATAGAGTCTACCATCTTTGATCACTGCCTTGAGTGGGGGCGTCTCCCAGTTCTCTGGGTTTCCCGGTGCTACTGTATCGATGTGGCCGCAGATTATGAGACTATTACCATCTTCGCCTCCAATGGTTCCCACCACGCCTAAGCCTTCCTCGCGATCATAACTCATGCTAAAGTCTGGGTGTTCACGGAGTTCATCAAATTCAATCATCCATTTATCCACGTTGAACCCCATCTGGGTGAGCCTCTCCGCCATCTTCATCTGTGCTTTGGTTTCTTTTCCACCATAGCTAGGTGTAGCAATCATTTCCTCTATGAAGCTATACATGGAGTCATAATCGATTGAGTCTAGGACGCGTCTCTCTACGGGTTTCATATACCGTATTCGGACGCTATGGGCTATATCATCTTCGGGGGATGAGCATGGGCACCTCTTCCCTGTATCTACGGTAACGTCGACCAAACTCTCTCAGGAGCTCCTTTTCCTCCTTCCAGCATAACAGGTAGACCACAATGAACACGATTGGGGTTACAAGCAAAGCATCTCTTGAGCCAAACAAAAAAGAAACACCGAAATGTCCAAACAATCCGCCCAGATACTGAGGATGTCTAACAACCTCGTAGACTCCTTTGGTGACAAGTTCACTTGGGCGATGGGTCTCAGAGGTCTTAAACCCCAGTTCCAGCACTCCTTTTATCCCAAACCAGAAAGCAGGTAACAAAAATAGAAAAGATAACCCGATATTCATTGACCCAAATGTTATCCCAAGGATAGTGAAAACAGGATACCCTAACCGGAACCTTTTCTGGGGGCACACCCATAAACCGATCCAGAAACAGAAAAAACCCCAACCACTGATATAACCTAATGCATCACCCATGATAATGCTATCCTCCTTGAACCATCTCATCAAACGGTTGTGCTCAAGTGAGAGAAAATAGGGTAGGAGTATGAGCACATAACCTGTTAAGCTTATCTTGAAGCAAATCCCCATAACTTGATCATATATCCCCGGTTATTTAGGGTTAAAGAACCCGGGAAAACATTAAGACCCTTGAAGGATACATAATTTGGATAATAGTATTGAAGGCAATAATGAAGACCAAGCCTGAACCAGGGGTTACGGTCATGGAAACTCCTAGACCAGTACTATCTGATGATGAGGCACTAATCAAGGTCCACTCAGCCGCTATATGTGGAAGCGACCTAGGAATATACCATTACACGTCAGCGTACAGCAAGATGAAGCTACCAGTCGTACTGGGGCACGAGTTCTCAGGGGAGATCGTTGAGAAGGGAAAAAGAGTGAAAGGATTTGATTTGGGTGACCGTGTTCTCTCTGAGTCGGTTAAGGATTGCGGGGTCTGCCGCTTCTGCAGGACGGGTATGAGTAATCTCTGTGATCAGTCCACTTTATTCGGTATTCACACTGACGGTGGGTTCGCTGAATACGTTAAAGTTTCATACAGGCTACTTCATAGAATACCGGATACGATGAGCTTTGATCAGGCTGCCTTAGTTGAGCCACTCAGTAATGCAGTACACTTTGTCAGGGATATTACGTCTTTCAAGATAGATGACTATGTCGTGGTTCAGGGTATCGGACCTATCGGGTTATTCAGTGCACAGTTATTCAAAATGGGAGGCGCCAGGGTAATCGTAACGGGGCTGGATATAGATGAAAAGAGATTCAAGATCGCTGAGAAACTGGGACTAGAATACGTGAATATACAGAAAGAAGACTTGGAGAAACGAGTGCTGAATGATACAGAGGGGAGAGGCGCAGATGTTGCATTCGTTGCAGTGGGGGCACCCCCAGCTGTTAAGCAAGCGACAAGGATCATAAAGAAGAGAGGCGCAGTAACCATGGTAGGTATATTCGGTGAACAAGTCCCATTAGACATGACTCATCTGGTCAGACGAGAACTAAGAATAAATGGAGCATATGACGCTAAGCCGGATAACTTCCCAATGAGTATCGACCTTATCAAAAGAGGCATCATAGACGTTGATAGCGTCCTAACTCATAGATTCAGCCTAGACGAAGCCGAAGAAGGCTTCAGAGTAGCCATCGATAAGACAGGGGGAAAAATAATATTCAAACCAAATTAACGGATAAATGGAGGAGTTTCCTTATCAGGCTCCCCAGTCTCTATTTCGGTCTTTTCTTATTCGCCTTAGGGGCGGTTATGATACTTTACGCTGACCTAGGGATGAGTCCTTGGGGTGTCTTCCAGGTGGGGTTAATGAATAGCGTTGGTTTGACCTTTGGACAAGCATCACAGGTGGTGGGTCTAGGCGTACTGGTGCTAGGATGGTTACTTGGGTTTCCACCGGGTTTCGGTACGGTGATGAACATGTATTTCATAGGGTACTTCATAGACAGGATCATCAAGTGGGGGATTGTGCCACGATTCAATAACCTAGGCATGCAGCTAGTTCTACTGGTGGGGGGAATGGTCATGATCGGTGTTGCCAGCTACTTCTATCTGCGACCAAAGTTGGGAGCAGGGCCTAGGGATGGCTTGATGATCGGACTAGTTCAGAAACTTGACCGCCCTGTTGGACAGGTTAGAGGAGGCATTGAGGTAACAGTAACCGTTTTGGGTTATCTTATGGGAGGCCCCATAGGTTTGGGGACGGTTATCACTGCTCTAAGCATAGGATACTTTGTACAGTTAGCGTTCAAGCTGGGAAACTATGATCGAAACGCCAAACACATGAACCTCTACGAGTTAGCTAAATATCTCTCAATAAGCCAATCTTAACCCATTAATAAGTAGAGGTAATAATCAATCATTGATTATATTGCAGTTTGAGAAACTAGTAAAAGAAAGACGCAGCAGCCATTACTTCACAGATGAAGAAGTAAAAGACGAGGAAAAGAAAAAAATAGAGGAGGTTGTCTTCTATGACAAAATCTAATCATACTCAACTTAATACGGGGTTAACGTTAAAGCCCCTTAATCACTGTTTTACTGGATTATTATGCCAAAGATCGAGGGATTAGAGTGGAAGATCAGGGAAGCAACAGAGGAAGATATCCCTGTTATACTTGATCTCTGCTACCAGCTCAGCGTCTATGAGAAACTAGAGTTCAAGGGAACAGAAGAGCAGTACAGAAAATATGGGTTTGGGGAAGACGCCATATATGATTGTTTACTAGCTGAGAACACGGGGGAGGTTGGACCAGACTATCTGGGGATAGCTCTCTATTATTACACGTTCAGCACATTTGAGGCAAAACCAACACTGTGGCTAGAAGACATCTTCGTACCAGAGGAATACAGGGGAAACGGAATAGGAACACAGCTCCTCAAACAGTTATGCCAGATAGCGGTAGAGAAGGATTGCGGGCGTGTAGAGTGGACGGTACTGGACTGGAACGAGCCCAGTAGGCAGTTCTACTTCAGCCTAGGCGCCACAGCCATGGATGAATGGACCACTTTCAGAATGACTCCGGATGTCTTTAAGAAGCTAGCCGAGGGATAGCATCTGCCCAAAGAAACTCGGTTTTACTTTAATTAACCCATTTTTAGTCAAAGTTTCTCCATGTATGTCCTTGGCTTTCTTTTTAATTCGTTAAAATATATATTAAAAGGAGAGAAAAGAACAAAAAAATTCTACACGATTACTATACCAGTGGTCGTCTATAGATGCCCCGCGAAACCCTTTTAATTGATTGGAGAATTGATTGTGGTTGCGTGGCCGCTGTGGTGTAATGGTAGCATACGGGCCTGTGGAGCCCTCGGACGGGGTTCAATTCCCCGCTGCGGCCCATCCCAAAAACATAAATCAGTATCGATGGTTTATGCAGTATCTGTGCGGAGGTCGCCCAGCATGGCCAAAGGCGCAAGGTTGAGGGCCTTGTCTCTTAGGAGTTCGTGGGTTCAAATCCCACCCTCCGCACCACTTTTCGAGTGTGTTTAGAGTCGTTTTAGGGGATGTTTCAGGGGATGATGCCCCCTTACGGCTTCCCCTTGTTGTAAGCATGGGCGCTGTTAGCTTTTCCATCTAATACTTACGGTTTTAAGAGTTGTTTGGGTTTAAAATAAAACCAAAGTTAGCACTATATGCGCTGTAATATCAATAAGTTGTAAAATTAATATAAAATTGGGATAGGAGGGTTACTCCTTGACTGTCTCTAGTTCATGGACCTCAACGGCGCCCAGATACATTTCCTCTAGCTGTGGATGATTCAACAGGTCAGGGGCGCTTCCCTCGAATGTGAAGTTTCCACCTCTCATCATGTATGCATAGTCGCCTACGGCCAACGCACGGCGTGCACGCTGCTCAACCAGGATAATTGGTAGACCAGTCTCTTCCGCCATTTCTTTCAGCTGCTTCATGACGTCGGTAACCAGTTTGGGCATGAGGCCCGCGGTTGGCTCATCGACCATCATGATCTTGGGGTCCCTCATGAGGACCATTCCCTCGGCTAGCATTTGGCGCTCACCGCCGCTCAAGGTACCTGCCTCACGTGGCATATAGTCCTTGAGTCTTGGGAACAAGCTGAAGACGAACTCTAGTTTATCCTGTACGACTTCTGGATCGGTCTGCGTGTAGGCAGCCATTCTCAAGTTCTCATCTACGCTCAGGTTGCTGAATATATTGCCTACCTGAGGCATGTATCCGATACCCAAGTTGGTTCTCTCGTGTGCGGGCAAGTTAGTAATATTTTTGCCCTCGAAATGAACCTCGCCGCTATAGACAGTAGCCAAACCCATGATAGCTTTCAGAAGGGTGGTCTTTCCGACCCCGTTGGGGCCTACAATGATTGTGACCTCCCCGTCCCTGACCTTGAAGTCAAGGTCGTATATTACGTGGATTGGT
>WJJC01000117.1 GCA_014729945.1 Candidatus Bathyarchaeota archaeon | reverse complement strand
CCACCGTATCCGCGTTTGGAGGCTCAAGTTGCTGAAAGGCTTTTTGTTCTTGTTCACCACTGAGCCCTTTTTTTATATCCGGTACACAGATTAGGAACCTCCAATCCTCTGGAAAATCTTGTCTATAGATAAGGGGAGGAACAGTATTGGGATTACCCACCCTATGACCTCCATCAACGATGAAACCACCCTTTATGAAACCGTGCGTTCCTATTCCTGACACACGTCCTCTTTTGAGATGAACGGCTATTTGTTCTGGAGATTGATTTAGGTCATATATTTTGTTAAAAGCCATCCCAAGTGATAACGCTAGCTGAGTCCCAGATCCGAATCCAATATGTTCTGGGATTTCTTGAATCACTTTTACAGAAATACTCGATTGGATATTGTAAGCGGTCCTTATTATCTCAATTAACTTAGTGACTCGTCCTGATTGATCAGCATATACATTTGTATCAGATGATTGTTGTACATCCAATACGAGTCTAGGGGTTTGAACAGAGACCCCTGCACTGCCATGAATTCTACCTAAATCGCCACGCATATCTATAATACCAAAATGAAGGCGAGCAGGGGTGCTAATTTTAAGCCTCAATAATCTACCCCCCATTGCTCAAATAGTTCTTTTAGACTATTTACAACCTTTAACGCATTAGAATCGGGATGAGACACCTTGTTAATTACATTAAAACACCAATCAACCAATTCTAACAGAGCTTTTACTTCTTGTATACGATCTTCTGAATGGAAAAATTTTATCCTAGTCGAATGAAGGATAGATTCTATTGCCTGCGCTCTACCTCTACTAAAAACAGTAGGCTCTTTTTTCGTTATTTTTATTGAAACAGGGTTAAGGAAAAACGAATATCGGTTCTCTGAAAAATCTTTTCCAGAATGTTTCTCGGCGTAAATTGTTGTATCAGATCCATTAAGGGTCCAATCTGTAATCAACGGAGTTTCACCTAAATCTTCTTTGAAGGCTGCTTTATGGAAGAGCAGTGGATCGTCAGTTAAATTAATTGAAGCTTTATCATCATTGATTAGGTTCTTGAAACTATTACTAGACTTGAAAATTCTTACCTCTAATAAATTTGAGTCTCTTATTAGACCCATTGGTGCTGGATTGAACCCTCCTTTTTCATCTCTAGTAATCAATATGGATTCGACTATATCGCCCTCAGTAAAGCCCAGTCTTTCTAAGGTGGTTAACATCTTGGTTGAATTCATTTTGATCAACGGATTGGACATAATTACTTCTGCAACGAGTTACAAATAATTATCCAATAATTACCATATAGATAATAAATAATCTTCTTTTTTACCCAGAATAAGCCGATAATAAGTATCTCCACCTGAATGAACTCGTTCAAGAGTTCCTCTTGCCATTATTTTTTCACCCTTTTTAACTTGTTCTGTAAATTTTCCACGATAACTCTTCAACTCAACTACACTACATTTAGAACCAGAATCCTCATTCTTTATGTCCTCAACCCGATACGTACATGGGATGTATATCGATTTTGAGTCATCCGTTATAGTACCTGATACAGTTACTCGGGTTAAGGGCTCTGATACGGATTGATCTTCTTCGATCAATAATCTGATGAAATAGTCTACGCCTCTAATTTTTCCATGAAGAATTTTTCTACACTCGATAGAACGCATCTGTTCAAGATTTAGTCCTGTTTCCCCCCATCTCGATAAAAGCACAGACCAGACATCATCCTCATCGTATCCCGATACCCAAGCTAATTCTCGCCTTAGTTCCTTTAAAGCAACATAGACCTCACGTCCCTCTTTCTCTCCATATATATTGAGATCAATATCAGAAACTTCAGTTTCTAGACCAATAAGAACAGAACCAGATATACCGAAATTAGATAAAGAAACACCACTTTTTTCCGATAATTTATTTACAAAGTAAAAAATCGTTTTCTCTAAACTTGATTGTGGGTTAGACATTATGTCTTGTAATCTTAATCTTGGATCATATACCTGTTCAATC
Source organism: Candidatus Bathyarchaeota archaeon (assembly GCA_014729945.1). The sequence continues at coordinate 2,771 of WJJC01000117.1, read as the reverse complement.
AATGATTCAGGTACTGATTGTAGGTCCATTCCCAACCAATCAATGTAATTAATATATTTTGGATAATTTTCCTCAAGAAATTTTGTAGTTGATTCGACATCATAGACCCGTTTATAGGGTCTTCCTAAATATTCTCGCTCACCACATTCACTTGGAATATATCTCAGAGTACTCAATACGATGCCGTCATTATGCCTACCACCTTTTACAGCGAAAAAAAGGCCATCCACCGTTCTAATATAATGCCCTTCAGAATATAGATAAGCATCCATAAAATAAAATGAGCGTAGAACCTTATAAGATCATTAAGCAACAATAAACGGTGAATGTTTTGAATCCAATCGATATCAGAAAATATGTTTCTAATTGCAGCATTCTAGCAGCCCTTCTAGAAGTCTCAGCATACCCAAAGCCAGGTAATGTACATAGACATAGTGATGGATTTACCACAAATTATGAACAGTTTCTAGCCGGAAGCGTATCAATTGGATCAGTGATGGGACATCTAGCGGAAAAAAGCAGCAAAAAAGAAAACATTGGATTGGGAAAAAGTATCAACAATTCTGTAGATGAGATGTTCAGATGGCAGAAAGGAGGAAACACACACCTAGGCGTTATCCTCCTTTTTACACCAATATCAGCCGGAGCAGGTTTAGCTTTATCAAAAGGATCTTTGGATCTGGATGAATTAAGAGAAGATATAAAAAACATCATAAAAAAGAGTCAATCAAACGATTCCATTCATATTTATAATGCAATCAATAAAGCTATGTCTCAAGATAATCTTGGTACTTCAAATAAATTAGATATAACAAACTCAAAGTCAATTGAAACAATAAGAAAAGATAACATAACACCTCTAGAAATATTTGAAATCTGTAGCAAAAAGGATTCGATATGCAAAGAATGGGTTACAGGATTCAACATAGTTTTCGAACAAGGTTACCCTTTCCTAAATGAAAAACTATCGAGGGGAGCCAGTATAAATAACGCAACAGTAGACACCTTTTTGAAAATATTATCAGAAAACCCAGATTCATTAATAATTAGAAAAAGCGGTAAAAAAAGCGCGGACCAAGTTTCACAAAAAGCTAAACAGATATTGGAAATTGGAGGGTCACAAAGTGAGGACGGAGTAAATAACTTATGGATCCTAGATAAAGAACTGAAGAAGAAAAAAGGGAGATTAAATCCAGGCACAACTGCAGATTTAACCGCAGCTTCACTTTTTGTACTATGTCTCACAGGTTGGAAACCCTAATCATTTATACATTCTAAGATAGTGAGGATAATTCTCACAGATTTCTTTTACACCATCTTCATGAAGTAAGCCCTTTAGCTTATTTTCTTCCTTTACACCGAGATAATTAATAGAATACTTATCCATTAAGTCCAATGCCTTTTGAAGTGGGTCATCAATATCCACACAAATTAAGGGCACAGATATCAAATCTTTAGCAATTATTGACTCTTTATCATTAGATTTTACGAGCCACCTCATAATATCCTTCAAAGTAATTAATCCAATAGGATCATTATCCTCGTAAACAATCACAGCTTTATAATCGATATTAAGAAGCCTATTTGTAAGTTTGACTAGGTTCTCATTAGCCTCTGTTCTTGGTGGCATTTTATTCATCAATACTCTGCAGGGCAAGCTGCAAAATTCTGGGTTTAGCTTCATGTTCAAACCATGAACCTCTATATATTCTAATTACGTACTACTTTATTTAACTTTCAATAACCGAAAATAGTCTACGTTTAAAAAAAGTTATACAGTCAACTCTGTTATTGTTAATAGATGTTTAATGAGCATAAAAAGAGAGTTGATAGAAGAAGTTAAAAAACAACTTACCCAAAAAAATGGGTTACCCATCATTATTGCTAGCCAGAGAGGAAAAACAGCCCTGAAAATTGCCGAAGAAATTGAATCAGCTTCCAACGTTATTGCGATATCAGAATTTGAATACACAAAAACCAATAAAAAAGGCATGAAAAAAGTAAATGTAAAGACTTTGGAGAACGCAAATCTTCCGATTCAGGATCTTCGTGAGATGCGAGAAACACTCCTGATGTTTGACTCAGGGATTAAAGCAGCTTTAGAAGTCGCTAGCATAGCTTACCAAAACGAATTAGTGAATGGAGAATATATTGTAATTGCAGGTAGTGAGAAAGGGTTGGATACAGCCCTACTAGTTAACACTCTTCATCCAAACTCAGAAGCAATTTCAGACCCATTAAAAAAGATAAAAGTAGAAAAAATACTAGCTTCACCACTAATAAGTTAAGAGAGAATGAGATGGCCATGAAATCCAAGACCGTTGCAAACTCAATGGAAGAGACCAAAGATAGACATAAAAGATATCTTAGAGCAATAAGCAACCCCATTAGAAGAAGCATATTAATTGAAATTAAAAACGGACATAACACATTCGAGACCATCATTAATAAAACCGGAATAGACGAGAGAACCTTAGAATGGCACCTACAAATCTTAGAAGGTGCTTATTGTATTTCAAGAAAAAATAAAAGAAACACTGAGGACATCAGGTTAACGCAGGAAGGCAAAGTAATAGATTACTTAGAAAAATAACTCAAAGTACCATGCCCTCCACTTATTCTATGAAACCCTCGATATTTATTGTATAAATTATAATTACTAACCGTAAAAGGTTTAGATAACTTCACCTAAAAATACAATGTGTGTTCTTAATATGCTGAGTATAAACAAGCTAGCTTACAAATGGACTAAAGAGTTAATCGAAAAACCT
>WJJC01000116.1 GCA_014729945.1 Candidatus Bathyarchaeota archaeon | reverse complement strand
TTTCATTTCAACCACAGGTGAACCCGAAACATTCACTAAGTATAAGACAACAACTCAGATAATAAATCCATGTACCAGTAAATCAGTTTAAACATCTACAGAAAACAGTCCTAGAAACCTATTATTCACTTAACAGGGGATGCTTGGATATTAAAAAATACATCCAGACTTAATCTCCCTGACTTTATCTCGTATACGTGATATACTATCAACCGGATCAGCACAGCTTTGATACATGTTAGCATATACGCTACCAGCTATCACCCCGTTGGCTCCAGCCTCCATCAGAACCCGAGCATGCCTAGCTGTAGAGACACCAAAACCAGCGAGTACAGGCAGATCAATGTGTTCTTTAACATTTTAATAAGATTAATTGTGCTCTGGTGAATTGTTTTCCTTGCACCAGTCACACCTTGAACATTAATAACATACAGAAACCCTTTGGCAACATCAGCTACCTTTTTGAGTCTCTCCTCTGTCGTAGTCGGGGCTACCTGAAAGATCACATCAACACCATGTTCTCTCGCCGCCTCTATGAAGCACTCGGCTTCTTCAACAGGCATATTAGGTATTATAACACCTTGAACACCAGCATCACTAGCTTTCCTAGAGAATTCCCGTAAACCCATATTGAAAGGAATATTATAATACGTTGTTAAAACCACAGGATTATCATACCCCTTTTCCCTAAAATTCTTAACAACATCCAAACAATTTGAAGGAGTAATACCATTATCTAATGCACGTTCACACACACTCTGAAAGGTTGGACCATCAGCAACTGGGTCGCTGAAAGGTATACCTACTTCAAGAATATCCCCACCGTTTTCAGCCAAGACCTCAAGCAGTTTTCCAGTGAAGCCAATACATGGATCACCAACATAAACATGGGGCATATGCACCCCGAAGCCATCCCTATTGACTTGCCGTATCTTCTCAGCTAGCCTCATTCAACACCCTCAAGATAGTATCTATATCCTTATCCCCCCTCCCAGAATAATTGAGTACAATAAACTCACCATCCTTAAACTCGTCCACATTATCCAGATGCTGACCGGTTTCCATGTTTCGCTATGGATACTCCTGCCCCGGCTGCTACAAACATGGATATGGTGCTGATGTTAAAGGTGCCTAGTTTGTCACCGCCTGTTCCACATGTGTCCAAGAGTTTCCCGTTTACCCTCGGCTTGATGGTCTTACAGTATTCCCGCATTGCAGATGCGAACCCAGATACCTCCTCCACGGTCTCTTTCTTCATTCTCATCGCCGTCAGAAAACACCCTATTTGTGAATTTGTCGCATTCCCTGACATTATTAGCCTAAGGGATTCTTGTGCTTCTCTGAAACCTAGATCTTCACCGTCAATTACTTTGTTTATCACTGGTTTCAGAGACAAAGATAACCCTCCAAGAAAGATATTAACACTAGATGAGTATTCGCAACGTATGGATTAACAGTATCCGAGATGGTTCTGGAGTTCAGGCCCTGCTCCTTTATCAAGAAGTTTACCTGGAGTGGTTCAAACTCCATCTTTGAGTCTCCCCTTTTTCATTGTGTCATGGCTAACACTGGTTAGAATGTTTGCAATTCTCGCCAGGCAGTTTTTATAAAATGTTTCCTCTTTTACGAGGAGTAATTCCAGTTTAAGTGATACACGCTCATTGCCTCCTACGATTGACCAATGAACTCAGCAATAGGAATAAAAAGATTCTGTATCTACAAAGACGATAGTAGGATTCTTTTCTCAATTAGTATGAGTACCAAGATACGAGACGAACCCACATGCACTACAGCCCTAAACATCTCGATTCACAGAAACCAAAGAATCTGGATTAAGTGATTTATACTTGATTTCGAAGAACCTGAGGGAAATCAACAAGTTCCGTAGGTTTGTCCTCTAAAGGCATTCGTATGATGAATTTTGTTCCTTTACCCCTTCTTGACGCAACATCAATTGTTCCGTTATGAGCCTTTATGGTCTTCAGACAGTAATATAACCCTAACCCGGTTCCCATTTTTTTACTAGTCTTAAATGGCTGGAAAAGATCCTCTCTAATCTCCTCTGGAATCCCCTCCCCGGTATCCTCAATGGTTAATACTACTATATCATCCTCCACGTGATTAACTATCTCCAGCTCTCCGTGACCCGGCATCGCCTCGACAGCGTTCCTGATCAAATTCTCTAGTACTCGCCTAAAATGGGGTTTATCAATATACACATCAACATTGTTTAACTCAAGTTTAACCACTATACGATCCGGGATGGGATACATATGCATCAGTTCTTCAATGAAGCCACCTAGTTCCACCACTTCTTTCTCCAATTCCTCAAAACTCGTTTTATCCCGTATATCATCCAGCATACTTACCGCATTATCCACCGCGGATAAAATTAAATTACTCATCTCCATGCTTTTCTCCGGATGCTTATCCAAGACATAAACAGCGTTACGTATAGCCCCCAGAGAACCCCTTAAATCATGAGCAACGCTGGACGTGACAGCTCCAATAGCAATCATTCTCTCACCCTCAACTAGCTTCTGCGCCCGTTCCTCAGCAAGACTCTCAAGATTCCTAATATTCGCATTCAAATCCTCCTGAAGCTGTTTACGGCCCGTAATATCCCGAAGAATCAAGAGAACCTCAGCCCGTTTACCATCAACCCTTAATATACTTGCCCGGCCCTCACCCCAGCAAACCTCCCCATCCTTATTCACCCACTGAAACTCCAGAGGTGAAACATCCTTACCCCTTAGCAAAGCAATAAAAGACCGGAAAAACATACCAATATCAGGGCTCCTAACCGCCCCGATGCTCCAAGCCTTCTTTCCAACTATCTCCTCCTCAGAGAAACCTGTTATTTCAGAGTAAGCAGGGTTAACCCAGGTAACATTACCACCAATATCTATTGTAATAATCCCATCAGGCGCCAGTTCAAGTAATGAACGGTTACGTGTCTCAGATCGCCTTAACTTTTCCTCAAGAGCCTTACGATCAGTAATATCACGTAGATTACATAATACAGCCTGTTCATCTACGAACGTAATCACACTTGCATTTATCTCAATACAGGCAACACTATCAGAGCACTCTAGTTCAACTTCCAACCAACAGGAATCCACAGCACCATCAAGCAAACGTTTCAACGCATCACGCATACGGTACCTAGTCTTGCGTGGAACATAATCCATTATATCAAGGCCTTCCACTGAATCAATATTTACACCGATAAGATCCGCGAAACTCTGGTTACCATAAATAACATGAGACCCAAGTAATATCACTAGGGCATCTTTTGATTCACTAACTAGCTTTGTGTATATCTCCTCTGTCCTTCGTTGACTAACTATCTCCCGGATCTTTTTCGCCAAGACCCTGTAATGATGGGGAGACGTCTCTTTACGGAAATAATCATTAACCCCTACCGAAAAAGCCTTCTCCGCGACATCTTCACTACCCTTCCCAGTATACAGAATAATAGGCAAATGACATATTTCCCGTATCCTAGCCGCTAACTCAATCCCGTTCAACCCGGGCATCTGATAGTCACAAACTATACAATCATACCAGTTATCCCTAAGCATACTCATGACTAGTCGAGGATTCTGAACAGAATCCAGGGAAATGCCTGGATCAAAGCGCCCAAGGAATTCCTTCGTAAAGCACAGCTGAGACGCATCATCATCTACATGAAGCACGCTAATTTTGTCTAGATAGTCTGTAGTTAGCTTCAACTGTTTCTGGTGAAGAAACGCTAGAGATAATAAAATAATTATTTACTCGTATTCCATAATTTAGATCAACTTTCTGATATATTCACACGTAGAGCAGCAGTATAAACACATCACATAGGATACTCATACAATACAAACGGGATTAACCCAAAATGAAATAATATATACCTGCACTATAGATTAATAATACATTAAAAGGGGTCAATATTATGCACAGCACCAGCTTCCTAGAATCAAGCATACTATTAATAAAATCACGGAAAGAAGCACTAGGACTATGGCTATGGTGCAGCATAGTAGCAGCCCTAATAGTAGGAAGAGGATTCCCCCCAATACAACCCACAATACTATCCATAACCGCCACATTCTTCACCGCCCTAGCAGTATACGTATACAATGACATAGTCGACCTGGAAGCCGACCAGGAAAACACATACAAGAACACCAGACCACTGGCAACAGGCAAAGTAAGTAAGAGCACCGCGAAACAAGTAATCATCATATCATCCATAATCGGTCTCTCAACAAGCCTACTAAACAACACTGGAAGCTTCCTATTCAACGCCCTATACTTTACAGTATTCGCCCTGTACTCTTACCCAAGAATACACCTGAAAAAAAGGTTCCTAGTAAAAGAGACAGTAATCAGCACGGGCATGATCATGATAGCCATGAGCGCTAACTATGCTATCCAGGGAGCGTTCTCAACACGAGTATTTTTCGGATACCTACTCTTCGCAATATTCGCCTTCTGCGCCATGCCCACAGGCTTCGACTCAACCGATGTAGAAGCAGATAAACTACAAGGAGTAAACTCCATCGCCTCCAACATGTCCTTCAAACAAAGAATCCAACTAGCAATGGGAGGCATGATCCTAATAATGACACTCTCACCACTAACATACCAATACTTCGGCTATAATATCCTGATGCCCATCTCAATAACCATCATGGGAGTCACATTCATCAAATTATTATACCCTGTTACAAGAAACCTTGAAACCTCAATAGTAGATGAACCCACCCTCATGAAGACAAGAAAAATCATACTAGGCAGCATATTCATAATCTGCATATGCGTAATCCTAGGATCACTAAACCTGAATATCTTGTCAACATGATACAATATATCCAAAAAAACCAACACGTTAATAAAAAATCAACCCGCAACACTTGAAATCTTCATATAAACACCAAAATAATAAGACAAAGGAGAAATAGCTCTGGAATAAACACCGCGTTAGTTAAAACAAACCATCCTATCCCTCTTGATACAGGCTGGTATGATGGCATCGTATTATGTTTCAGCAGCCCAAACATTCACCCAGAACGATTTTAGCACTAATCCCCCAAACCATTATTTCCCCATAAAGCCCACCGTCACATACTGAATAGGACGATTCAGTCTAAGAAACTCGGGGGCCCTGAAAAACACCTATAAACTAGGTGCATCACTTTTCCTAGCCACTACTTGAAGATTGTAAGCGTACTCTCCCTCAGCCAAAATCTCAAGGCGCTAATACAATTACCAATAAGCGGTTGACCCTACAGAGCACAAGCCAATAATACAGTTAAATAATAAAACCATATTCAAGATAACATTCCCACGAGAATAGAACCCATATATGCTGCCCGTTTATATCCCACCAAATCTAATAGACCCAGAAGCTGAATAAGTTGGAGCGATTTAATTATAATTCCCCGAGAATAGAGTCAAGAAACATCATAATACTCATAGTAATACTACTCATTGCATTCATCGGCTTCCTGAGCATCGGCAGAATAAACGTAGGCCAAGTAACCGTAATCCAAGACCCAATACTAGGAAGAACAACCGTAGTAGGCACAGG
>WJJC01000115.1 GCA_014729945.1 Candidatus Bathyarchaeota archaeon | reverse complement strand
GTGGACGAGAGATCTACACCAACGTAACAAAGTATATCCGGTTGATGCTGGCTGCTAACTTTGACGAGTTCCTTGAGATTACGGTAACCGCAGCACTTGGTTTACCTGTTCCTTTCTTACCAATTCATATCCTTTGGATTAACTTGGTTACTGATGGGCTTCCTGCTGTAGCATTAAGCGTCGATCCGCCGGATCCAGATATAATGAAATATCCTCCAAGAGACCCGGATGAGGGTATATTATCTAGGTTCTGGAGATTCATAATCTTCGCTGCACTGGTTGACTTTATCAGTGACTTCATACCTTTCTTCTGGACATATATCGACACCATAGTGAATACTGGTGGAAACTATGAATTAGCAGCGACAACCGCGAGAACAGTTGCGTTCACCAGCATAGTGTTCTTCGAGTTCTTCTTGGCTTATCAATGCCGGAGTGAGACAAAGCATATATTCCAGCTGGGGCTGGAGGGATGGACAGCCAACAAGATGCTATTCATCAGCGTAATAGTGGGGCTGGGTCTACAGTTCTTGATATTGTATACTCCCGCGCTTAACACAATTTTTCACGTGGTTCCTCTGACAGCCACGCAGCTATTGATATGCTTCGTTGGAAGTCTCACTGCTTTCCTGATAATACCCCAGAGACTAATTCCTAAACGGAGATACGTGGAACATCGAAAACAATAAACACCTTTTATTGTAATTACTTTTTTTATACAGTATATTTACATTTGGGTCTATATTTACTGGTTTTATTCCCAATGATTTTTATAGATTAAACCTGTGTATTGAGAGGAATAGTTAACTTAAGGAGAAAATATGTATGTTACAAGCATGGTATATCGCACCCCTTTCAGCGATAGTTTCGATTCTCGCGGGTTTTTACATCCACGAATTTGTTAAAAAACAGGACGCAGGCACTGAGAAGATGCAATTCGTTGCCGGTGCAATCAAAGAAGGAGCAAGGGCTTTCCTCAACAGGATGTACAAGACCTTAGCGTACTTTATCGCAGGTATGGCTATAATACTCTTAATTTTTCTACCTGACCCTATCTGGTCAACCGCTAATGTGATGGATAATATAATCTTGGCGGTGGGGTACCTATTTGGCTCAATCTGTAGTGCTATAGCCGGGTGGATGGGGATGGATGTAGCCACAGACGCAAACCTACGTGCAGCAAGCGCAGCTAGGAAGGGAATCAGTAAATCATTCCCAATCGCATTCAGGGGCGGCGCAGTCATGGGGACCAGTGTCATCGGTCTAGCCCTCCTTGGAGTTAGCGTAATCTACTTCCTAACCGGGGACCCCAATGTAATCCTTGGTTTTAGCTTTGGAGCATCTGCTCTAGCATTATTTGCCAAAGCTGGAGGCGGCATCTACACGAAGACCGCGGATATCGGTGCAGACCTAGTAGGAAAAGTAGAATTCGACCTAGACGAGGACGACCCACGAAACCCAGCAGTAATCGCGGACAATGTAGGAGATAACGTCGGAGACGTAGCTGGTATGGGTGCCGACCTATACGACAGTTATGTGGCTAGTATGATGGCGGTTATGGTTTTAGGTACTGTTCTAGGCGGCTATCTAATCGAACTACCACTAGTATATGCTGGCCTAGGAGCCATAGCTAGCTTAATTGGAATCTTCACGGTAAATGTCAAAGAAGGACAGGACCCCGGCGTAGTATTGAACCGTGGAACATACGTTACAGTTGGCCTATTTTTAGTGTTTAGTTATGCGGCAAATACCTTACTCAACTATGATATGAGGTTCTGGTACGCGGCAGCAGTAGGCTTAATCGCTGGAGTTATCATAGGTTTTACAGGAGATTACTTTACAAGTATTAACCAGCCACCAGCCAAAAAAACTGCAGAGAGCAGCGTAACCGGTGCAGCAGTCAACATAATCACAGGGTTCAGCTACGGTTTACTAAGCACGTTCCCGCCCCTAGTAGGAGTAGGCCTAGCGTCGTGGATAGCATACGCAGTTACCTCTCCAATGGGGCCAGGATACGGTGTTTATGGAGTTGGGATCGCTGCATTCGGGATGCTCAGCATCGTGGGAATCGTGGTCGCAAACGACAGCTTCGGCCCAATAGGTGACAACGCCAAGGGTATAGCAGAGCAGGGGGGACTCGACCACGAGACAATCCATATTCTAGACACAATGGATGCAGCTGGAAACACAAGTAAAGCAATCACAAAGGGATTCGCCATCGGCGCAGCCGGACTCACAGTCATCAGCATACTCGCCACCTTCAAAGAGGTAGCAGAGGTTACCATAGGAAGCGAGGTAGTTTTCAACCTGATGAACCCCCTTGTAATGCTGGGTGCACTTGTGGGAGTTGCGATGCCAGCGGTCTTCAGCGCACAGTTAATGCTGGGCGTAGGACGCAATGCATTCAGGATGATTGAGGAAGTCCGCCGCCAGTTCAAAGAGATCCCTGGATTATTAGCAGGAGATCCAGATGCAGTAGCAGATTATGGTAAATGTATAGACATAGCAACCGCAGGAGCTCTAAAGGAGCTTATGCCTGCAACGGTTACATCTATTGCAGTGACTCTAATAATCGGATTTGTGTTCGGAGTAGAAGCGCTTGGTGGTTATCTAGCTGGATGTATATTCAGTGGACTTGTCTTCGCCCTTCTCATGAGTAATTCAGGTGGGCTATGGGATAATGCAAAGAAATACGTCGAAGACGGAAACCTTGGTGGAAAAGGAAGCGACGCGCATCATGCAGCCGTTATCGGAGACACTGTGGGGGACCCATTCAAGGATACGGCTGGACCTAGTTTAAACACTTTAATCACAGTAATCGGACTAGTAGCAAACGTCTTCCTGCCACTGTTTCTAGTATATGCGGTTTTCTAACCCGTTTCCCTATACCTTTATTAATTTGAATCAATGTACTTTGATAGCCCGTTAAGGAGAAAAACACAGTGTACAGACATCTCAGAGACGCATGGAAAAAACCCGAGGAAAGCTACATCAAGGATTTGATGAAGCAGAGGGTAATAGTATGGAGAAAACAACCCTCTTCAGTGAAGTTAGATAAACCTACAAGACTTGATAGGGCTCGTGGTCTAGGTTATAAAGCCAAGCATGGTTTCCATGTTGTACGCACGCGGGTCAGCCGTGGTGGAAGAAGAAAACTAAGGCCTATACTGGGGCGGCGCCAGAAGAGACTAGGTGTAAAAAAGTTTACACCAGCTAAGAGCAAGCAGCTTATCGCCGAGGAAAGGACTGCTCGAAAGTACCCGAACCTAGAGGTATTGAATAGTTACTGGGTTTGGGATGATGGACAATACAAGTGGTATGAAGTTATTCTTGTTGATCCAAATCATCCAGCGATAAAAACTGATAAAGAAGTCGGCTGGATAGCCAACTAATTCCCACAAAAATTTCTAATCGTAATTCATTCTAGCGTAGCTGTTGTTCAGAGGTTGTTTGCCTAGTACCATAATCTCCGTATCCATCTTGAGTATTAGGAAGAAATAGTTCATCAACCCCATCTTTTTGATTCTTCTTACGCTATATTTTATTTGCATATCCCAGCTTAGCCTTACCTCTCCCCACTTCTTAATCCGTTTGAATATCTCCACATCATCCGCGTAGGCGAGAGGCAAGTAGCCTCCAATATTTAGAAACTCTGTTTTCCTGAAAGCCGAGTTGGCTCCACATAGATGGTATGCTGCGCTAAGCCCAGAGAGCCTAGCACCTACTATCGTGATCATTGGTTTTGTTTAGGTGTTTAATGCGTATAATATAACCATATCGCAGGCGATATGGAAAAGAGGAGTCCTAGTTGTTGAAATAATTGATTAGCTTCTCAGCCACTATGGTGCTGTTTCCCCGTTGGGCTTCAACGCTTCCAGCGCCAATATGAGGTGTACAGATAACCTCAACTCTGGATATCAGATCTTCATCCGGGTTAGGCTCCCTTTCGAAGACATCCAGTGCCGCTCCCTGCACTTTACCCGAGTCTAGTGCCTCTTTGAGTTCGGTTTCATCTATAACACCACCTCTTGCAGCATTGATGATGTAGACTCCTTTCCTCATCTTGTTGAACTCCTCTGTGCTGATCATGTGCTTTGTCTGGGGTAGTAATGGTACGTGTACTGTGATGAAGTGACTATCATTTAGTAACGTATCTAGGTCCACTGCATCTGCTTCTATCTCATCGATATACTTCTTCACCCTGTCCATGGCCACATCATATGCTATAACGCGCATACCTAGGCATTTAGCCTTCTTCCCCAACGTATAACCTATTCTACCGAACCCAATGATGCCCAGAGTCTTATTCTCTATCTCGAATCCTGTTAACTTTTTCTTCTCCCATCTCCCTTGTTTCATCCCAATATTTGCCTTGGCGATGTTGCGGGCCATGTTGAACATCATGCCGATCACCAGCTCAGCTACGGCGTTGCATGGTGCCTCTGGGCTGTTAAAGATCTCAATGTTTTTCTCCGAAGAATACTCTAGATTAATGTTATCTAGACCTACTCCTGCTCGCGCGATGGCTTTGAGTTTCTCAGCTGCGTCCAACACCCCTTTGGTGACTTTTGTGCGGCTTCTAATCACTATGGCATCGTATTCACCAATCTCCTCTATGAGTTCTTCACTGGTTATCTCTGTCTCCAAGTCTACTGTGAAACCAGCTCCTCTGAGCATCTGGACGCCGTCTTCGTGTATGGGGTCGCATACTAGGATCTTTACCAAATTTTATTATCTCCTTGCTCGAGTTGATACTATCTGGATTATATCGTTCTCTTGTAAGATATATGTATCCCCAAGCCTCTTTTTAGTGCGTGCGTCAACCGCGTGTATGAACCCCTCTGCTAATTCGGTGTGTATGAGTCCAGCAAATTTCTTTGCCGTGGTTCCTCTGGGGACCAAATAACAATCTGGTAGTACTTGACCCTGGTGGTTGGTTAGTTTATCTGAGTCCTCCACTGGATACACTGTGATCATATCCAACAAGGTGAAGAATGCCATATTGAGTACCTCCTGTAGTCCTGTTCCACCATACTTCTTGAATACCTTCTCCCGGATTCTCTCCAGTGCTGCTAGTTGACTCTTGTTGAGCTTTTCAGGGGTATTGAGCTTGAAGTCCTTATCACCGGGGGTATAATCTACTAGTCCTGTTTCAGCTGCTCTTCTGAGGGCTAACTCTGCTTCAGCGCAGGTGGGTACAACCATATACCCGGCTTCCTTGATTCGTTCAACATTCTCCTCGGCGCCATCCCTATCGGCTTTGTTTGCTGCTACTATGAGGGGTTTGCTGACTTTTCTTAGATTTACTATGAAATTGTTGAATTCTTCCTCTGTCCAGTTGGCACTGTTGTATCCGTCGATGCCAGACTGGTTTACCGCCTCATTTATCTGGAATCTGTTTATCCCTAGGCCAGTTAGTTTAATCTCCAGATGTTTGGCTATGTGCTCTTTCACCGTCTGGGCTGTTCGACTTATCTTATCCCAGTCTTTCTTTACTAAGGCTTTTAGCCATTGGTCAAACTCGTTCTCAAACATCTGGACGTCTTCAATGGGGTCGTGGGTCAGGGGGTCACAGACTTGTCCATTAATGTCGGTACAGCCTGACGCGTCTGCTACCACGATCAATGCGTCTGCTCTGCGTACCTCGTCTAGGAACTGGTTTCCTAGGCCTTTGCCCATGTGGGCGCCGGGGATTAAGCCGGGTGTGTCGATGAGGTCCACTGGTATCAGTCTTACTCCGTCAATGCATGCGCTGTTCTGGGGATCGTCTTGTACGTCTAGCTCTTTGCAGACACATGGTGTTCTAACGTAGGCAACGCCCATGTCGGCTTTTATTGTGGTGAATGGGAACCCCGCTATCTCCACTGGTTTCAATGTGGCAGCTCCGAAGAAGGTGCTCTTACCAACATTGGCTTTGCCCACTAGTCCCACGATTTTTGCTATCCTTTTTTCCTCCTCAAATCTTCGTTTCTTGGTGGACTCGGTGGCTTATGAGTATTGGCTCAACGCGTCTCACAGAACAAATACTCTTTAGGTTTCTAAAAATATCTGACCTAGGTGCCTGACTAGTGGTACGACTTTATTTAATGAGTTTTATAGATTCATTAATATTGATCCTGTTAATATTAGGGCAACTCCACCAATTTGTATTGGGGTGAGTCGATCACCCAGTATTACATAGCTTAGAATCACCGTTACAATGGGGGCTGATCTAGCTAATAGTACTGTATAAGATACCTCACCAGCCTTCAAGGCATAGTAATAAGCAAAATGCCCCAGTAAGCCAGCGCAGATACCTTCAGCGAGTATCAACCCAGCTGAACGTCTATTCATATTCCAGACCCCCTGAATCTGTCCCGATACAAGCAGCACTATTAACAGGATTATACTTATCCCAAAACTTCTTATGGAGATAGCTAAAATAGGGCTAATCTTTTCCAATCCTAGTTTCCCGAATATAGGGGCTATCCCCCAGAACATTACCGCCAATAACAGGTACGCTAGTACTCCCATATTATCACGTTTAATCTAATGGAAGCTAAGAATATCAGTAATTGGGTGGGTTCTAGTATCCTCTGAGTATTAAGCGCCCTACTTTGATTATTATCATGAGGAACATCAGGCCTGCTACTAGGGTGAATATGGGTGGAGCGTTCATCATATTTGCTGTGCGCACAAAGAATAACAAGAATACCAGCGCTATGATGGAGACGATTATACCTCTAATCCGATACATATCAAAAAGATCCCCCGTAACTCAGATATAAATTATCTATTTTCCAGAAAAGTTAGCCTTCTCTCTCATAATAACCCGGATCTTTTTTCTTCCCAAAGCTTCTGAGACCTTTTTCCTCTAACTGGTTGCAGAGTTTCTCTGCCTCTTCACTGGTGATCTCTTCTCTGTTCCTCATGTATTCAATTATTTCAAGAGCTTGTGTGTCATTTGTGCATCTTCGTATAAAGTCAATGACATCCGGGTCATAGCCAGCGAATTTTCGCTCTTTCTTAGGTTTCTCGACCTCGAAACTGAGTTCTGCTTTTCCTACCCCTAACTCCATCTCCTCGGCTAGTTTCGGGTATTTTTTCTTGAACTCTTTTTTCTCCATTTGAGATCAATCTCATAGCATAAACTGTGTATAATAAATGATGTGGGATTATAGGGGGCGTTCCTTTAGGTCGCTGAAGAAATATTTCAGGACCTTTCCTTTTACGTCACGTTGTACAGTTATTCCTGGGGCTATCCATGTACCGGTCCCAATGACTACTCCGGGGTGGATATTCACATTTATACCTGTCTCGACTTTGTCACCCATAATTACACCGAGTTTCTTTCTTCCACTGCTCAGGCGTTCACCTTTCACTCTGACCTCGATGGGTGTTTTATCGAACCTTAAGTTGGCTGTTATAGTGCCTGCTCCTAGGTTACAGTTCTTACCGATTATACTGTCCCCTATATAGCTAAGGTGGGATGCGTTACTCTCATCACCGATTATGCTGTTCTTCACCTCGCATCCATTGCCTACCCGTACTCTTTTACCTAGACAGGTACCGGGTCTGATGTAGCAATTAGGTCCTATGTCACATTCTTCCCCAATTACTACTGGTCCCTCGATGTATGCCCCTGATCTTATTTTGGCTCCTTTCTTGACCCATACCTGTCCATGAAGTTTGGCTCCGTCCTCGACTGTTCCATCTATCTTGAAGTCTATTTCCTTCATTGCTCTCTCATTTGCCTCTAGTAGTGTCCATGGTAACCCGATGTCCATCCATTCTTCCTCTCTAATGTCATGTTTCTTGAATAGGATGTTATCATCTATCATTAGTTGCATGGTGTCGGTTATCTCGTATTCGCCGCGTGGACTCTTCTTGGTCTTCTCGATATAATCGAAGATTCCCGGGGGGAAGATGTATATTCCAACATTAGCGTATTTGCTGGGTTCTTTTCCCTTGTCGGGTTTCTCCACTACTTTCTTTATGTATTCTCCATCCAGTTTGAACGCTCCATACTGGCTAGGGTCATCCACTTTTAATGAGGCTACAGCTACCTCACTCTCCTCGTGGTTCTCTTTTATTCTCTTCAACACGCCTTCAGTTAGGTAATGGTCACCGTAAAGCGCCATAAACTTGCTATTCTCAACGAATTCTCTGGCTTGGAGGAAGGCATTTGCGGTTCCCCTGGTTTCTTTCTGGGTCTTGTAACTGATCTTGACGTCGTGGCCTGACCCATCTTTGAAGTAGTCCTTTATCTGGTCCTCAAGATAGTTAGTTACCACTAGTATCTCGCGTATACCAGCTTCTTTTATCCTCAATATAGTCCATTCTAGGAGTGGTCGTCCAGCTATCATGAGCATGGGTTTGGGTGTATTATCTGTTAATGGCCTGAGTCTTGTTCCTTTACCCGCCGCGAGTATAACCGCCTTCATCCTATCACCTGTTTAACTAGTTGTATGGATTGCCTCATTATATTCTCTACGTCCTCACTGGTCTTACCCTCTACTGTTATCCTTATGAGGGGCTCTGTCCCGCTTGGACGTATCAGTACCCATCCTGAGTCCAGTTCCAGTCTCACACCATCCACGGTACTCACTGAGTTAAAGTCTCTAAAGACATTCATGTATTTCTTCTTAACCTCTTTCATTGCTGTTGTTTTCTTTTTTTCGGGGCACTCCAGTTTAGCCCGGCTTAGTGGATAGACTGGTGTTCCTTGGATGAACTCTTCTAGGGTCTGTTCTAGGTAGCCTAATGCTTCCAGTACTTTTAAAGCTCCCATTACCCCGGCGGGGCACTTATGGTGCTCAGGAAACACCCATGCTCCAACGGGCTCGCCACCGAACACTGCATCATGTTCCATCATAGCTTCCGTGATATAGGCGTCGCCTACTGGTGTTCGCACTATGTTTCCTCCTGCTTCTTTGACCTTTTCATCTATGTTCATGGAGGCGCCCACATGGGTGACGACTGTTCCCCCTTGATTACGCTCCACAATGTAGCCAGCATAAGCTGCCAGAGCCCTGTCGGGGCTAATCATCTTGCCATCAGCGCCAACGGGCATCATTCTATCCCCATCTCCGTCGAAGCCGAATCCAATATCGCATCCGGTGGATTTCATGTATTCGCCGAGTCTCCTAAGGCTCTGACTGGTGGCTTCAGGGTTGCCGGCAGGGAATTTACCATCTGGTAAGGCGTTTATTATCTTGGTCTCTAACTGGAATTCTTTGAAAGCTATTGGTGCTAGTGTGCTTGTTGCTCCGCAGAAACAATCTAATCCGACTTTAAGTTCCGAGGCTGTTTCAATGGTTTCTATGAGCATATTCACGTAGTGGTCTATGGCGTAGTATTTCTCAACCATGCCGACCCTGTTCCAGTCAACGTATTGGTATCGTTCATTTTCCAGTACGTCCTCCAGTTGAAGCTGCTCCTCAACCGTTAAACTAACCCCCATATCGTTGAATACTTTTAATCCGTTGTAGGGTGGTGGATTATGACTTGCTGTTATTGAGACTCCTGATTTTGAACCCGTCTCGTGAATCATCCACGCAGTAACCGGTGTAGGTACTATGCCTATTTGTATAACATCTCCACCAACTGAGTTAATGCCACTGGAGAGTGCTGCCTCCAGCATGGGTCCTGTGAGCCTCGTGTCTCGTCCAATTATAGTTGTGCTGCCCCTATGAAGTGTGGCTAGTGCAGCCCCCACGCGCTGAGCTAGTTGAGGGGTTATATCTATGTTTGCCAGTCCACGTATGCCTGAGCTTCCGAATAGTTTTGGCTTCATCTATTACGCCTCTTAGGTATGAATCGTCGGAGGGGGTCTGTCTGTATAAGTCTTTCCAGCTCCCTGAGCCTCAACCCTTTCTTTAGGTCCCCGTAGGTTTCGCATCGTTCTTTGTGGTAATATTCACTGTCTCTTGGGGGTCTTACAACTATCTCTACTATGTGTTTTTTTACCTGTATTTTAATGTGGGTGGATGTTCTGGGTAATCCTCCGATGGTGAATTCTTTTGACTCTTTTCCTGTTAGCTGGTAATCTTTGAGCTCCTCTATTACCTCATCCGGGTCCCTGTGATATACTACTATGTCTATGTCGCTGCCTTGTCTGGGAGTTCCACGCCATACGCTTCCTATGAGAACCGGGGTATGTTCCTTTAATTTTTCCATTATCTGCTGAGCTATCTCACGCATCTCGATTAGCATGGTGAGTCTATCTGATCCCTCCCTCTTCTCTACGATTCTATCAAGTTCAACGGCTACCTCATAGTTGCTTGGAAGAGTCCGTGTTCCAAGGCTGGATGCCGCTACATCTTTCGCGTCTTTGTATTCTTTCACTATGCCATTGTATAGTAATCTGGCTGCTTCTTTTGCTACTTGTTCTCTAGTGGCCATTGATTCACCCGTTTATGAATAATAAGTGCTTGCATTTGAAAAAGGGTCTTAGTTTCGCATACGTATATAGCCGTATATTTCAACTGAAGTTAACCCCAAAGCTGCTAGTCCGGCTAACCCTGCTAAAAGTAAATAGATTGGTTGATCATCTATCCCCCCATACGATGTGAAATAGACCGCGTATGTATCCTCCTCCCACTGGAGATACACATAACCCCTTTCCATTTCCTCGTTCTTCGATTCAAGGAAATCAGTAAAATCAAACAAAGAATCGCCATCCTCCGGGGTCACCATGGTCCAATCTTCTAGCTTAGCCTCCTCCAGCACCGAAACAACTTCCGGGTAATCAAAAAGATCCTCGCTGGTCAAAGGGATCGTGTTCTCGGGTTCAGGGTTATCTTTTAGTGACACCTCGTAGGCGTAGGCGTCCCAGTACACTGTGGTATTATTGTATAGGAAGTAGAAACTAAAAGCTAGGATAACCGAGACTATGATGGCGATCTTTCTCTTATTGTTCATAATATCTCTATTTGCTGAATCCAGTTATATCTTTCTCGCCTAGCCCTGTGTACTCTAATCCTTGTTTAACAATCATGGAGTACTCCACCAGTCTGCGGCCTAATAACCTACAGGCTTCAATGGTGTCTTTGTCAGGCGTCTTTATGCTCACAGCCCCATAGTGAAGCGTCACATCTTTAGATACATAATCAGGTATCCCAAAGGTGATCATACCAAAGTTGAGGATAACAGATAGTAAAGCCATCAAGGTAATCTCGTTTCCACCCCCCAAACCACCACTGGAGGTGAAAGCCACACCCACCTTTCCCCCTAGTTTCCCCCAATATCTCTTATGGAGCCTATTGTTGATGAAACTGTTCATCTTTGAGCTCATTGTGCCACAGTGGGTTGGTGAACCCAAGGCAAAGCCATCATACGTGGCTATTTTATCCAGATCCACTTCATCCACTTTAACAATATCCACTTCTCCGCCTCTTTCCCGGACGCCCTCTGCGACCATCTCAGCCATCTTCTCCACGTTACCAGTAAGACTATCATAAACAACAAGAATCCTGATCACCATGAATACCTCTAATCATGAAAACGTAGTCTAGAATAAAACAACTACCAAATAACAACCTCTACACACCACGGGGAGTAGGTATAATAAATACCGGAAACAACTCCGAAACAAGCCCAGATCAAACCTCAATCACCATAAAAACCGGTAGGGTAACCTTTTCCCGTATACAAAATCAAATATGCGAACAAGAAATCACATTCTTTTAGCTATACAATAAATACGATAAACTTCATCAATAAACGACAAACATTGAGCAACTTCAAAGACCTAACCAAAGACCAGGAAGACCACCCTTCGCACTACACAGAGAAGCCATTATAATAGATGCAAGCCAAGTAGGATACATAGACTACGTCGGCGAAGACCTCTGGGTAGACGATTTACTCGCGGGGGGAATAACCGCCTCAAACGTTACTGTATGCATGCAACATAACTTGGGCGACGCATTACGCGAAATAAAAAGCTACTACAACTGGGCGAAACGAAGTAAGGATAAAGCCCTTATCGCCAAATCCGCAGGGGACATAACACACGCAAAGAAAGAGGGAAAACATGCCGTAATATTCGGTCCACAGAACAGTCAGTTCCTCGAAGGAACACTGGACTTCCTAGAGATCGCATACGATTATGGAGTCAGGGTAATCCAGCTTACCTATAACTACAGGAACAGCGCGGGTGATGGATGCAGTGAGAAAAATCAGGCGGGGTTGAGCAACTATGGATTCGATCTAGTAGAGGAGATGAATAAACTAGGGGTTCTCATAGACCTGAGTCATACTGGTGATCCCAGTAGTATGGATGCCATCGAGCATAGTAAAGACCCTGTGAGCTTCACACACATTCTACCCAGAGCTAATACTCCACGTGAGCTGAGCGACTTTGCCAAATGGAATAACAAATACATGTTCTACGGTGGCTGGACAGACTATGCACTAAGACGCGCAAAAACCGATGAACAGATTAAAGCATGTGCCGAGAAAGGAGGCGTAATAGGAATAACCCTTTTCTTCGCAAAAAAACCAGGTAAAAGCACGCTAACAGACGATATTCTAGACCAGATAGACTATACTGTTGACCTCGTGGGAGCAAAACATGTTGATTCGGATCAGACGTAGACTTTAACAGCACACTTGACAGAGTAGCCTATATCAGCCAGCACCCGGAAAACGTGGATAAAACCTACTTCCCTGCACTAGACAAAGACTGGGGATACGGATGGCTAAGATACATGCCAAACCTCAGCATGGGCTTAGTGGCACGAGGGTACTCCGACGAGGAAGTAAAAGGCATAATAGGTGAAAACTTCTACAAACTCTTCAAACGAGTCTGGAGAGGGTAATCAGTTACCTTTTCCCAGATGAGATGAGAGCTGAGCTTCATACCTCCGACGAGTTGAAGCGGTGTACTTAGGATTAACTTATCTTCAACAAACTCATAGAAACGTTCCTGTCTCTCTCCTACCCAGGTTTGGAAAGAGACTCACTTCAATATAATGGTACACATAGTTATCTTCTACAGCGTATTTTCCACAATAAGAAATGTATCCGTTGAAAGCCTAAATCTTCTCATCTACAGTACCGCCCCTGATATCCCCAGAGGCAAACTTGCTACGCGCCTCTTTCATGAATGCGACACTCATGTAACCTTCTCTACTATAAATGAGATATCCTTTGCGTTCTCCTCGTCTATGTAGACTACCGTCTTCTCTATGTGTCTCCACTGAGAGCAGACGCAATGTCCCAACAAAATCATCTAAATTACTCATTTACTAAAACTAAGAGTATTTGTCCGGATAAGAATATTGATTAGAAAATTATTGCGGAAATGTCAAAAGCTCGCTCTTACGGACACCGACGTGACGTAGAGCTGTAACATTCTTCGCTAAATTGTACACATCGCTAGCTAGCTTACCTAGAACCATCTCATGAGCTAACTGGTCAAACGTAAGATTAGCAGCCTTCTCCTCAACTATATCTTGCATAATCTTCCTAATAGTGTACTCTTTACTAGTCTTAATCCTACCCTGAGTCATGGCTGTAACCACTACCTTAACCTTGTAGCCATCAGTCGTATTGACTCTAAAGGATCCATCAATCTTGGTACTTCGCCTACGAACTAGGCTCCTAAGATAATCCCTAAGGTACTCGTGACCCTTGAAAACTGTATGAGCAGTATGCCCCTCAAGCTCGTTGACCTGAAAGTACATCTTCATATATTCTTGACTGAAATCGCCTGTGATAGCTGCTAATGTGGTCTCAAAGACCCTGCCATCTACCTTCTCTGGATCGTCGCTGGGGGTCTCTCCTACTTTGGTTCCGCCGAAGTACTGTGGAAGAATGATATCATACCATTCTTTGCGACGCCATTTGTCCCTTGTTGCTCTGGACAATTTTTCATTTTCTCTCCTAGTTCAGTGACACGTACATACAGCCCAATAATATATAGGTTTTGACAAAATTCAACCAAGAAAAAAGTAATTACCCGAAAATATAGTGAAACAAGTATGAACTTAACGATAATAGTTAACAATGCCGCTTAGGGAATTGAGAAACCATGGAACGCATTCAGATTAGCATCCGTTTCTATCTCATCTGCGATAGGAAAGCAAAGTTTCTTAATGGAAGACTCCGTAGCCGGTGCCAAGACGGGACAGAAAACCCCCTGACAGCTACTATAATATGGAGAAGATGATAAAGTACTCACAAGAAAAGTCACACAGGTAAAAGTATACTGTAGCTACATATATATACACGGATTAACACCCACAGAGCTACTAGTGGAAGGTGTAGAAAGGAGTAGCTGAAGATTATGGCAACCTAGTAAAATCGAGCAATAGGGACTCTTTCTAAATCTCTTCTAATGTTTCTTCAGCTGCCTGGATACAGCTGAGAAGATCATCTAGAGTGGACACCAAACTGCCGATACTTCTCTCCGAG
>WJJC01000114.1 GCA_014729945.1 Candidatus Bathyarchaeota archaeon | reverse complement strand
GAGGACGATCATATCCGCCAGTTTACCGGTTTCTATACTGCCCAGCTTATCCTCATCATGTGAAGCATAAGCACCATTATACGTGTAACACCTGATAGCATCCTTAACCGAGACGGCCTGATCCTCTCCTACAGTATCTCCGCCCTCAGTTCTTCTAGTTACCATAGCGTAGATACCGGTCAAGGGGTCACCATGCCAGGGTCCTCCACCATAGTCGCTATTAGCCGAGGCAATTATCCCGTTTTCCTTGAGACTCCTGTAAGGGTATAGCCACCTGCTTCTTTCTTCACCGAATTGGTATTTGTATGCATCCCCAAAGTTCCATATATAATTGGATTCCCCCGGGTGTACACCAAGTTCTTTGATTCTATCTAATTGGGGTGGTTTGCAGAGCGTACAGTGCTCGATTCTGTGCCTATGATCTTTTTCGGGGTATTCTTCGAGTGCCTGTTGAATTGCATCGAGGTTGATGTCAATAGCTCTGTCGCCGATACTATGAGTTGCGGTCTGGAGTCCGGCTTTATGCGCTTTAACAATTAACTCTTCCAGTTTCTCGGGTGTTACCAGTAATATTCCCAGGTTATCAGGGTTACCGGTACACGGTTCATAGGTGGCCGCGTTTCCCATGCTACCCATGCTGTCGAGAGCAAGTTTCACCCCGCTTATCCGGATAAGATCGTCACCTAGCCCTGTTCTAATGCCTAAGGCGATGAGGTGTTCCATATACTCAAGGTTGTCCGTCATATTATGGATGTAGAGTCTCCACCTCATGGCGAGTTTATCTTTCTCACGTAGCCGCTGAAGTATCTCTGTGTCTTCTTTCAGTGATCCCGCTTGATGAGCACAGGTTACACCCCATTTCAGCCACTGGTTAATAGCCTTCTCAGCGACTTCGATGGACTCTATTTCCCATGATGGGATATGCTTTGAGACTAATCTTACGGCTGCTCCTCCTTGGAGCACCCCATTGGGTTCTCCGTTATCATCTAACTCTATGTGTCCGTACTCTGGTTTTGTGTCTTTTGTTATCCCTGCTTTCTTCATTGCTAGTGTATTGGCTACCCCCATGGCGCTGAAACGTAGCAAAACAGGGTTCTCTGGGGCTACTCTGTCTAGTTCCTTTGCTGTAGGCACTCTTTTTTCTTTGAATCTGCTCCACATGTAACCCCATCCGATAATCCATTCACCAGGGGGTATTCTATCTGCTCTTTCCCGAATTTTATCCAGGGCCTCTATGATACTGTTGCAGTATTTTATGTCCACTTCTTTCTCTGTTTTAACCGCGAGCCTTCCAGCCCCCATTAGATGGACGTGGCTATCAATGAATCCGGGTAATACGAGTTTTCCATCTAGGTCTATTAACCTGGTTTCTGGGCCAATGTATTCCCTTATTTCTTCATCTGTCCCAGCATGGATTATCTTGTTTTCATATACTGCTACTGCTTCATGTAAACTGTTAGCGTTATCTGCGGTGAATATCTTACCGTTACGTAATACGAGAGTAGCTGATAGATGGTTCATGCACCAGATAGAATAATAAAAGAATATAGCGTTTGGGAGCCTTGTCACTCTTTCTAAAACATCTGGCTCCTGATTGCAAGCCATACCGCTACTGTGATGTTGAATCCAGTTGCGAAGTATAGCCAGTTCATTGTTAAATAAACACTTGGGATATATTTGGTAATTCCCTTGTTTTATGTGTTCAAAGATATGCCATTAGTCTTAATGTAGCTTATCAACGTAGCTATGGCTCCAATGATTGTCATACCATACCCGAAGAAACGATACTGGTAATATCTTACCTTTTCCGGTTCGAGCTGTCTTAGATAGTAGAAACCAGCATTCACAGTAACTGATTCATCTTCAACTACCTCTCCCTCTATCTCTACGTTCCAGTCCCCTGGGCTTGGTAGCAGGTATTCGGAGGGGTTATCGGTGATATTCAATGTGGCTGTCTCACCCACTCCGGATACGTGAAACATTGTGTTTAATGTCACGTTGGATTCGCTCCAGACTTTTACATAGGGTGATACTCCTTCATCTATGCTCTGGGTTCCAGTGCTGAAGCTGTAAGATGTTCCATAATCTACGTCTTCCCAGAGAGTTACTTGCTCTGGCGTCAGGTTTATGGTGTATGTTGATGGCAGGAAGATGAAGGCTACTCCCAGTACTGTGACTATAAGACTGATGGTTAGATAATTTTTCTGCATACATCTAAGTACTCTATTAGCTTAATAATACTACATAGTAGAACAGTAAGAGAAAAACGAGAACGAGTCCAGTTTAGGTTTTAATCCTCGGCATCGTTGCCTCGATCAAGGATTTGGCGTAGTCTTTCTGGTTATTGTAGATGTTATAGAAATATTTCTCTTCGTCAATTGTCTTGATCTTGAACGGGGCCATCATACCTAGGGTGGCTAGAAAACCTGTCTTAAAGCTCCCCGACTCGATGTTACTATACCATATCATATAGTTTTGTTCATCCGTAGCGAGTAATTGATTCAGGTCGAAGTCTTTCATCTTCTCCCTATTTATCTCCTGGTGGGTGTTGTTGTCCATTGAGAACGCTATGGCCCTGGATGGTCCACTTAATGCGTTTCCAAGCATTCCCGCAACAAGGCTACTTCCCCCTACTTTTACGCATAATAGTCTCTCATCTGTAAATATGAGGTCGCAGCTTTTCTGGGTCCAGCTGCCAGGTGGCTTAGTCTGAACATCTTTTATTACCCCTATTACTTTCTCCAAGTTGGTAACCTTCTTGTTCTCCTGTCTGAGGCTTCTCGCCTATAAACTTAGAGTATTATTCGAGGTATTTCTCACAGTTATAACAGTACCAGCGTTGGTATTCCTCTATCCATGTGGCTGTTTGCCCGCAGTTTGGGCAGGTTGGTGTCGGAGATTTTTCTGGTTTTTTCCTCCGTTTTAGTAGGATGATACCTCCTGCTATTAGCGCTACTAGTATTGAGGCTCCGGCGAATGGAGCCCACCATGTTAGTCCTGTTGGGGGGTCTGTTTGTTTTGTTACCTTGAATGTCTGTGTGTCGGATAGTTCTGTGTTTATGTATACTTGTATACTCCAGTCTCCAGTTGTCTGTGTTTCATTGTAGTATGTTAGGTCTAGTACTGATGATGCTGTTGTTGTGCCTATGTCTCCTAGTGTCGTGGCTGCCTCCGCGGTTATGCCGTTGGGTCCAGTGTATATCCATCTAATCTCTTCTGTTCCTGTTGAGTTATGTATTTCTATCCATGAGTAGACATTGTCACTGGTCTGGAATTGATTTATCTGGTCTATTGGTTCGTTGTTTGAGTCTAGCTGTGAGGCTACTATGTGACTGATTAGGGTCGCCTTGACATCAACTATCTTTATCCTTACTGTGTCTGTGACGGGTTCACCGGTGTAGTCATCTAGGGTCAGTGTTATCAAGTGTTCTCCTGGGCTTAGCTGTGTGCTGAGCTCTGAACCCCTACCTAGGTATCCGTCGCTATTCGAGTGCCATGAGTACTGGTCTTCATTGACTTCGCTATCATAGTCTAGGCTGGCTCCGGTTAGGAATACGTCTCTTGAGTCAAGTACTGTGTTGTTATCTAAGTTTGTGATGGCGCATACTGGCTTCATAGGGGTCTTCGTTATGGTGTCTGATGTTCCTTCCCCTGAGTTGAAGCCGTCGTTGGCGATTACCTTGATCTTGGCATATGAGCCCGGGTATTTTTCCAAGTCCATTTTTAGGCTTTGTTCTATATGGTTTACAGCGACGACTTCCCATGATTCTCTTCCATCATAGTTGTAGAGCACTGTGTAGGTG
>WJJC01000113.1 GCA_014729945.1 Candidatus Bathyarchaeota archaeon | reverse complement strand
GGTAAGGTTCCCTGCATAATAGGGTTACTGATACTGATCTGTCTCCCTGAACGATATGCTAAGCGTGTTACCTCTTTATCCAGTTCATCATCTGAGTCATAGAAAACATTAGTTGGAATAGATTCATAGTCTCTATGCCAGACATAGATGGGGGTTTTAGAGCCATTACATGAAATATCCTCTATTTTCTCATCTCTCATTAGTAGATCAATAATACCATACCCTAGGAAGTCTCTCATTAGATAATAGATGAATTTGTCCTCGGATTCTTCGGGGATCTTGCGTTGGAACCTTTTGAATATTGTTTGAATCTCATCCCTAAGATAAGTCTCCATTTTATCTGGATTTTTGAGCACATCCAGTGGAATATTCATTCGATCTATTAATATGGATTTTATTCTGTCTAATAGATCTGTTTCTTCATCAGTGAGATTCGGTTCTACGGTGTGGTATTTCAGTTGTTGTTTTTCTTCATCAATAGCTATTCCAACATACCCGTAGGGGGGATTAACAGGGTAGAAATCCCGGAAAGCCATGCTGGCCTGTTTTGACTTTATACTTTCTTCTCTCTCATTCTCACTCATGGTAATTGCACCAACTCCTTACTCTCAACCAAGCTACCCACGTACGCATATAATGTGAAAGCCTCTCCTCCAAGAGTGCTTGACTTTAAGGTAATTCTATACTGTCCGTTCACATCTGTGTTTGTGTAAACTGGGTTGCTTTGTCCTAAGAAATCCACGTTGGACCCATCTGCATATAATATGAGACCTATGTAGGGTAGAGGTTCACTTGTGGATATCTTTGTTACACTTATCAGGCACGATTTGTAGGTGTCATAGGGTAGCTCGGTTGAAGCGTAAGTATAGTTTAGGTATAGCTGGTCTGTGTCTTGGCTAAAGGATGCATCATATGTGGATACAAATCTTAGTGAAGCTATGCCATTATCTACATAATACTCGGGGTTTGATGTAATATTCAACCAAATAGTATCATTTCCAGAGGTACTACTCCAAGTCGTGTAGGCTTCCCCTGAAGCAGCGTATTGCTGTGAATTATAATCATATAACTGGGCTAATGAATTAACTCCACTTTTCGTATTACTGGATACCAGTTTTAATTTTAGCGAGGTGGGGTTACTGGAGTTTATTCCAGTGAAAGTATAATTTGTTGAAGCAATATTAACGGCGTTAGTCTTAGTCTTATAAGATATGTAATCGTAATAAGCTAGTAAATTTGACCCGGATAAATCACCTGTTACACGTATTTTCCAATTTCCATTGGGGGCTCTGTAATTATCTGGGTTTGTAGTAATGTATTGGAATTTTATTTCCTCGGTTTCAGCGGTTGCGCTAGAGGTATAAGATATGTACCCATCACCGGATGTGGGGTATTGTCCTGCATTGTAATCATATAATTGGATAATCGTAGGTACACTGCTAGTGTTATATGCTATATGTGTAGTAAAGTTCAATGCATTCAAGCTTAAGGTGTTACTATTTCCCGTAAACACAACGCTTACACTTGTATCCTGTCCCTGCTGGGGACCTAGACTCACAAATTTATCGGGTTCAGATGTAGTAAAATAGGTTGCTTTTAGCCATGCGGGGTCTCTATCCACAGAAGATAACCTGATCTCATCTAATACACCATCCCAGTATCTGCTGTCAACCGTGTTTACGTTACCAATGGTAACATCGATATTTGGATCCTGAATTCTGAATCCCTGTTTATTGAAGGATCCAATCACCGTGTCGTCGCCATATATATACAAGTTTTCAGTAGTACGACTCCATGTGAAAGCCACGTATTGCCACTTATTTGTGGTTGCAAAGGGATTGCTATCGTGGGAGGTAACGCCTCCACCAGGTCCTTGGGTATCTACTCTAACTCTAACAATATCATCGTCTATACCCAAGCTTAGAATGTGATCAGATACAGCTGTGCCCCTTGATTTACAGAAAATACGCTCATCCCCTGTGGACTCATGATAAAACCATGCCTCAACAGTAACGGCATCAAGTCGAGTGTCGATGTCTCCTAAATTTATATAATCGTTTACTCCATCAAAATCGAGTGCTCCATTAGCCTTTCCATTAACCTGGTCACTAGAGTCCATTCCTCCTTGGAAGCTCCCATCCTCGTTATTTGAGGTGCTATCTAGAAGCTGGGGATCAGCACCGGGGTTTTGACTCATATGCCATACGCCGTTAAAATCATTAGCCCATACCTGGGAGGGTTTCTCTTGATTAGGTGATGAAGGGTTTCCGTAATACATCCATATAACTGTGTCCTGAGCAGTTGATAGATCAGTATTCACCCATGCAGCAAGATATCCTGTTGTACCATCATAGTCCTCTATCTCGTGATCCAACTGTGTTGAATTATTTTGATCTATAAACAGTATATCATCGAAGTCATTTTGAGCATTATTAGCTAAATCGGGGTCAGTAATATTGATGAATACAGGGAAGTCGCTAAGATCCTCATCTATATACGTGTTATTAATTGTGATTTTTTTTCTGTAACTCCACTGGTTCCACTGAGATGGGAAATCAGAGGGACTGGATCTAACTTGAAGCGTATTCTGATCATCTTGCTGTACATCTGATACTGTGCCTGAAGCTAATTCCCCTGAGCTGATAGTATATGCTGAAGGAACGTAGATTAGATCCGTGGTCTGTAGCTCGCTATCTACTGTAAAAAAGTCTCCATCAATATCTGTTACGCTGTCTGGGAGTGAGCCGTTTGCATATGTTCCATTATTGATTCTATAATCACTTGGATATGTTTGTTCAAGGAGTCCAATCGAGGTTATATCTATCTGGGTATCTGTCCCGTTTCCAGAGGGTAACGGTTCAATGTAAGGATATGAAGTGTAGAATATGTTCCCTCTCTCTGTTAATAGTTGAATAGTATAATCTTGGCTTGGGTTAATGGTTATTGATGAGTTATACCAGATCTCATCAACGGGATTCAACGAAAACGCTACATCAATATATTGCTGCTCTCGTGGCGAGACAGACTCATTGAATACACCAATATAGGATACCGTTAACAGAATCTCGCCAGTGTTTTCCAGTTTTAGATTTAACTGGTTAGACCCCGATAAGTCACTTTTGTTTATCTCTAGATCTTCCAGTGCTTTGTTATGGTCGAACTCCTTCATCTCATCCAGTATTCGTTGTCTCCTAGTCTGCACGGTCTGACGAGTCTGGTAGTAACCATAACCCGAGGTAAGGATCAGTATAAGGAACATAACGGAGATCAGGGAACCAACTGCCCTACGCTTTCCAGTCAAATACTCTCACCACTCCTCTATTACTGACAATCCTGATCCTGTATTCTTCCCCATTGGAGATGCTTACAGGGGAATTGAAAACCACTTGTTGCAGACTACCTGTTAGTATCTTCGTGTCTCTACCAGAACTGTAACTCGTAACCCGTATACCATTTATGTAAATATCACTGATTCTGAGATCGATCTCACCGAAATTGTAGACCGTGATATTGAATAGGTTACTACTCTGATCACACCATACAGCCGGGACGTTAAACCGCTCACGAGTCTGTCCAATAACGAGCTCAGTCTCCCTGAAATAATCATCATTATAATCTTGAAAAAGACCCATACTATATGAGAAAAGATACGTACCCGCGACGCTAACAATTAAGATAATAATAATCGTAGAAATAATCTCACTAACGCCACGCCTCTTCACATCAATAACCTTGTATTACGAGAAAAATAAAATATGAGATATTATTCAGCTTTCACACTAAACGCTATCTGGGTATTATCAGTAGCCACAATTTTTACTTCATAAGTTGTTCCTGAAGTAATTGTAAAACCACCTGTCGCGCTTACTTTTTTTGCAGTGTTGGTTGGGATAGGATTTTGTTCAACGGTAACGTCTGATGCAGGAGTATTGTCGATATACACAGAATCAATAGTAACGGGTGAATTACCCACATTTCTAATATATACAATAATTGTGTTATTTGCATATGCTTTTGCTGAGTCTAGGGATAGTGTTCCCATTTCTCCTTCTCCACCTAGTCTACCGAACCACCCCATGGTATATCCGTAGATCATTATACCCCCAGCGATAACTACAACAATCAACAACAGAACAGATATGTAAGTTGAAACCCCTTTTCTCTCCATTTAAATAGTCTCCATATATTAGTAATCCGAATCACATTTAAAGCTTATTTCAAAATACGAAAAAAATACATGATAATAGCAAGATAAAGGAAAAAATTACCAAAAAAGCATAGAAAAACATCCACATAATCAAAGTTCAAAACTAACTAAATAATAAATATCAAAAACACTACCCAATAAAACATATCCATAAGAAAACAAAAGATCAACACATCAAAAAAGAATAGAATAAAAGATCTATTTTTTCCCGATATAACCTCCTACCAATTATAACAAACAATATACAAATGGTGCGGGGGGTGGGACTCGAACCCACGAAGGACTAATCCATCAGGACCTGAACCTGACCCCTTTGGCCACTTGGGAACCCCCGCAAGGAGAAAAAAGTTAGTGAGATAAGGTTTTTAAATATTCCCCGTAAGCCTTAGCATCCATAAGCTCACCCAGGTCATCATCTAGGTTACTGGGTTCAACCTTAGCTATCCAGCCCTCACCATAAGGATCATCGTTAATCTTCTCAGGGGCATCAATGAGGCTCTCATTAACTTCAATCACTTTACCCCCCACAGGACAATAAAAGTCGCTTACAGCCTTAACTGACTCTACTGCTCCGACTGCCTCCATCTGCTCCACCTCAGAGTCCACATCGGGCAGCTCAACATACACGACCTCATGCAGTTGGGCCTGAGCGTAATCAGCTATACCGACAGCTACATTACCGTCATCTAATTTCTTCGCCCACTCATGCTCCTTGGTGTAGAAAAGTCCTTCTTCAACCTTGTAT
The DNA here is from genome assembly GCA_014729945.1 of Candidatus Bathyarchaeota archaeon. Next base: position 10,421 of record WJJC01000113.1, on the reverse strand, counting down.
TCGTCACTCATTACTTATCCCTCTTCCAACCGTATTCAGAGTCATCATAAAAGGGTCGATGCTTAACTACTTTTCCCTTCACAGGACGTCCTCTTATCTCAATATAGAGCTCAGTACCGCGTTTACGGTACTCTGGGGGAACATACGCCAAAGCAATACCATAACCCAATGTGGGGCTTAGGCCTCCACTAGTGACCACGCCTATCTCTTCCTCCTCCATATTCAACACAGGGTACCCATGCCGAGGTATCCCACGCTCCTCCATCTTAAGACCTACAAGCCTCTTCTTGACTCCTTCATCCTTCATCTTCTGAATAGCGCGCTGGCCCACAAAGTAGCCGTTCTTATCCAGCTTAACCGTCCAGCTGAGACCGGCCTCCAACGGATTAATGCTCTCATCAATATCATTACCATAGAGCCAGAGACCAGCCTCCAGCCTCAGGCTATCCCTTGCCCCTAGGCCACAGGGAACAGCACCCGCATCAACCAAGTCTTCCCAGATCTTCATCGCTTTCTCAGGCTCATTGGGAGTCGTATCAGGGATATACAACTCGAATCCATCCTCACCGGTATATCCTGTTCTAGCCACCATAACATCATATCCACTTACAGTAGCCTCACCGATGTTAAATCGTTCAATCTCAGCTAAATCCTCTTCAATAATCTTTTGTAATGTTTCCTGAGCCTGAGGACCTTGAACAGCAATCATGGCTACCTCATCGCTAACATCCTTGAGGTCTACATCAAAGCCCTTGCTGTTCTTCTTCAACCATTTAAAGTCCTTTTCACGGTTACTCGCGTTATACACTACCCAGAATTTTTCATCATTAATCCGGTATAGGATCAGGTCATCAACTATACCACCAGTGGGCTTGCACATAACGGTGTACAATCCCTCATTGGGTTCAAGCTTCGATACATCATTTGTTACAATATAATTTAGGAACCGTTCAACATCAGAGCCAGTAGCCCAAGTACGTCCCATATGACTAGTATCAAAGACACCGCAAGAATCTCTAACCGCTTTATGCTCTGCTTGAATACCATCATACCATACGGGCATGGCAAAACCGCCAAAGTCAACAATATTTCCATGCTCGGCGTGATACCCGTAAATATGAGTCTTCTTTAAATTCTCTACATCCAACGTAATTACCGTAAGGTAATTCCCAAGACTGGGTTAAAACAGTTATTCCAATCTAGGCGTCTTCACAAGGCTTAACCGTAACAGAGTTCGTATCGAAATTAAGCTCTTTTCCACAACTTGGGCATCGACCCTCAAACTTTTTTATAACGTCTTGAGGCGACTTTAGAAGATCACCCTCATATAAAACCTCACCGCATTTACTACATAGTATTCTTTGTGGCACAGTACCCCCTCAGCATCATTCTACATGGATTTTCATTTATAAACAGTATCTTTCCTGAGAGAGAAAAGGATTATATGGATAGCCAGCGTCTAATCCGCAGAGGAATCTGAGATGCCATCCGCCAAGAAGCGAATCAAAAAAGCATTAAAGAGTACTGGAGGCACCAGTAAGGTATTAATCCCTAAAAAATACATCTCGTTCGCAGTAGTACTGTTCTGCATATTCATCATGGGGGGCGGAATCTATAATATCCTTGAAAGTCCTCCATCTATAATACCATTACAGAACGGTTACAGTAGCCTTCACCCTTACTCTAATGAACAGACCTCCACAGAAGGATTCGTCATAATGATGATAAACGGAGCCATAATAGCAGGATTCTACATGACATACCGGAGCACACAGGTAGCATACAATCGGACTGCAGCTAACAGATGGCTCATGGTAGGCATAATCCTAATAATACTGGGATTCGGCGGAAACTACCTGATACTAAGGCTAAAACAGAGCATATTATAATAAACGAAACCGTTTAGAAGCTCAAACGTTTTTAGTATCTGATCAATTTGGATAAGATAGGATTTATTGGAATTGGATTAATGGGCTCAGGAATGAGCATGAACCTACTCAAAGCAGGGTACCAGCTTACAGTTTGGAACCGAACAACCTCAAAAACCAAGCCAATCGTTGAAGCTGGAGCTAAACTAGCAAAATCACCTAAAGAAGTAGCGGAAAACAGTGACGTAGTAATCAGCATAGTAACTGGCAGTGACGATGTTAAAGAGGTGCTTCTAGGAGCAAATGGAGCTATTCACGGAGCAAAAAAGGGAGATATATTCATCGATATGAGCACAATAAGCCCAATCGCCACAGTCGAAATAGCTGAAATACTAACGGAAAGTGGAGTAGAGATGCTAGATGCACCTGTAAGTGGAGGCGTAATAGGGGCACGTGATGGTACACTAAGTATAATGATTGGTGGAAAAGAAGAAATCTACAAAAAATGCGAACCCCTTTTCGAGGTCATGGGAAAGACTATTACCTATATTGGGGGAAACGGGGACGGTCAAGTATGCAAAGCCGTAAACCAGATACTCGTAGGAACAGCCATGCTGGGAGTAGCTGAAGCACTGGTATTCGCAGCCAAAGCAGGAGTAGACGTAGAAAAAGTACACCAAGCAGTTTCCGGTGGAGCAGCGGGAAGCTGGCAACTCACTAACAACGGAGCCAGGGTTTTAAAAGGCGATATGTCACCAGGATTCAAGATAAAAGATTACCTGAAAGACCTGGGAATTATCATGGAGACAGCTGCCGCTAATAAGATGCCTTTACCATCTACGAGTCTTGTTCTCCAAATGTATCGCCACTGCCAAGCCGAAGACATGCTGGCCAGTGGCACTCAAGCAGTAGTCAGAGCTGTTGAAAAATTAGCAAGCACCAAGCTTGCTTAAACCCCATTTTCTTTTTTAATGATATCCTGTATTTTTTCTGGTTTCTCAAAAACATGAAAGCCTTCCATTTTCTCTAAACGTCTAACATTCTCAGCATCCTCTTTTCTCACCCTGAGTTTGAGTTCTCCTCCAGAAGGCATAATGGTGGTAATTACTCCTTCACGGAAATCCACGGGCATAATATACACATCAGAGAATCCTTTTACCCCCTGAATTGCGGCATTAGTGAGAAGAGTATCAGATATACCAAGAACTATTTTTGCTACAGTATTACTCGTAGCGGGGGCAATTAATAAGAAATCATATTTACGCAACTGGAGCATACCTGAAAGAAAAGGAGTGTTAGCATCCTTCTCAACATTATAACTATCAAACTCTTTTAGCGCTTCAACAAGACCATAATAACTTGCAACTACTTCCGCTGATTTAGAAAGATAGACGTGTATAATCAAGGAGCTACCTTGGCTATCCTTCAACTGTTTCATAATATCGTAGGTTTCAATTAGCTTATCCCCACTACCTGTAACACCCCAAGCTACCTTCATCTGGTCAACCTCTTCAGGTACTTGTCCAAATGATTAATGGTTTTAGATAAAGTCTTGAATCCTTCCTCATCCTGTTTAATGCATTCCAAGCTATCTCTTGACCAGAAAGTTGCACCAAAGTTAGCCCCGAAAGCACCTCCACTTATTGGAACCCCTCCATTCATCTGGAAAAAAGATAGTATCTGCTGGATAGCGTGTTCATGCCCACCAACCCTGTCGCCTCCTACAGCTATTGATATCACAGGTTTATACCTGAATACATCGCTGTTTTTTGAGAGAAGGGCTCTACAGCGATCGAATACGGTCTTTAGTTGCCCACTTATACCACCATGATAGACGGGAGTAGCTATAACATAGGCACCAGCCTCCTCCATCAAAGAGTAAAGTTCATCCATATCATCATTAAAGATACAACAGTTTCTTTTTCTACAATGATCACAGTGAGTACAAAAAATCAATTTTTTAGACATAACACTCCAATAACATGTCTCATAACCTAGCTCATCAAGAAGCTGAAGTCCATATTTACATACATATTCAGTTGATTTTGAACGAGGACTGCCGGATATACCTAGAATCATTAATAACTGAATCCACTTGAAGCGCTATATTACTTACCCTATAGTCAACTATTTTTAACTGCTAAAACCCATTCAATATGAGCAACTATTGACCATAAGAGTATTACTGAATCCCATAAACAGAGAGATAATTGCCAAAAAAGGAGACATACTCCTCCACAAGCTACAAGATGAGGGGATTCACATAGAAGCTCTATGTGGGGGGAAAGGAATATGTGGGAAATGTAAAGTTATTCTTGATAAAGGCAATGTTGAGAAACGTTCAAAGATCCCAGATAAACTCCTATCAAACAAAGAACTGAAAGACGGATACTACTTAGCTTGCATGGTCAAACTAATTGAAGACTGCGAATTCACCATACCTTTAGAAAGCCGTGTTGAGAACCCAAAAATTCTAATTAGTTCAGAACTGAAGATCCCCGAAATAAATCCAGCGGTAAAAAAATATCTCTTAGAATCCAAACCAGAAAAAAGTAGCAAGATCTTACTTAATTATCGACGCCTTAAAATTAGCGACTATAAGGGAACACCCCCCAGAGTTCCTGAAAAAATTTATAATAAAATAAGTGGATTCAATGAAGAAACAGTAACAGTAACTATCACACGTACAAATGAATTCCCAGAAGTAATTAACGCAGAAGAAGGAGATACAAGAACTAAACACTATGGATTAGCAATCGACATAGGAACTACAACCATAGTAGCTCTAATAACAGATCTAAAAACGGGTGAAATACTAGGGAAAAAATCTGGAATGAATCAACAAATAACATATGGTGAGGACCTAGTTACCAGAGTTGCAATCGCTAGAACAGATGAGGGGTTAAAAAAACTTCAAGATGTAGTAGTTAACTCCATTAACCAAATTATTGATGAAATTTATAATGAAACAGGTATTAAACCTCAAGAAATTAGTGAAACCTCGGTAGGAGGTAATACGGTAATGAACCACTTATTCGCTGGTCTTGAATCGGGGTATCTTGAGATAGCAAATGTAGAGGTACCTCGTGAACCCATTATTAAGAGAGCGGAAGAGATCGGTTTAAATGTAAACCCAGACAGCTACATTTACTGCCTTCCTAATGTAAGTAGATTCCTTGGAGGAGACGCAATCGGTGACGTAATTGCTAGTGAGATGCATAAATCAGAAGACATGAGCTTAATAGTAGACCTAGGCACCAATGGCGAGTTAATATTTGGAAACAATAAATGGTTATTCTCGTGTAGCTGCGCCAGTGGACCAGCGTTTGAAGGGGAAGGAGTAAGACATGGCATGAGAGCAGCTATAGGCGGCATAGACCATGTAAGAATAGATGAGAAAACAAAAAAGGCCAAGGTCTCTACAATTGGAGACGCTCCGGCAAAAGGAATCTGTGGTTCTGGTTTGATTGATATTGTAGCAGAGGTTTTCAGAGTAGGCGTAATGGATTTCTCAGGTAAATTTGTATCAAGTATGCCCTACGTGAGAGAGGGAAAATGGGGGTTAGAGTATCTTGTAGTACCTGCTGAAGAAACAAGTATTGAAAAAGACATTGTGTTAACACAAGCAGATCTCGACTATGTTATCGACTCAAAAGCTGCAGCTTGCGGAGCAGTCACAGTGCTAATGAAGAAACTTAAGATAGATATCTGGGACACTAAACACATCTATCTGGCAGGAGCATTTGGAACATATACAGACATGGAGAACGCCATAAGGTTAGGGATTCTACCAGAATTCCCCAATGGAGAATATCATCCACTGGGAAACGGATCCCTATCGGGAGCATATGCTGCACTAATATCAATTGATAAAAGAAAAGAAGCCGTGGAAGTAGCTAAAAAAATGGTTTACATCGATCTATTAGTTGACCTTGAATTTATCGAAGAGTATAGCAAAGCGCTGTATATACCTGGAGATAAAGATTATTTCCCATCCTATACTAAAAGCTGATTAAGCTATATTCATATTTTATTCAAGCGACAAACCTCTTTACATCGGAGGGGGGTAAAATGAGTAAGCATAAAGGTACTATTGTAGTAACCGGTAGAGGAGGAACTGGAAAAACCACATTTACAACACTTCTGAGCCGCTATTTAGGTGAAAAAAACGTAGAACCAATATTATTAGTCGACTCGGATCCTGATGAAAGTCTCGCAGACATGTTAGGGATAGATCTTAAAAAACACGGTAAGAGAAGCATTGCTAGCGTATTATCAGAAATCATCGAGGAACGTAAGATGGCTAGAATGAGGGGTATGACACCCACTGATAAGATTGAGCCATTTCTATTTCAAGAGAGTCTATACGAGGGGCGAGATTTCTTTGATTTCATTGGAATTGGGACCAAGTGGATAGAGGGGTGTTACTGTTTACCTGATAGATCATTAAGTCAGATAATGGATTTATGGGGCGAAAACTATGAATACGTAATCGTTGACTCACCTGCAGGCGTCGAGCACCTCAATAGAAGAATAACTAAAGAGATCAAGGATGTATTCAACGTACTTGATCCCAGTAAGAAGAGCTTCGATAATGCAGCTCGGTCACATAAAATAATGAAAGAGGTAGATATAGAATTTGAAAACTATTACCTCGTCGGAGGTTATCGATTTCCAGAAAAAATGGTTGATGAAGCTAAAAAGCAACCTTTCCCCTTTCTAGGGAGAATAGAACCAGATCCACTAATTCTGGACTATAATATCGAAGGAAGGTCCCTGTTTAAACTACCTGAAGAGAGCCCAACATATCAATCTATAAAAAAAATTATGAAAAAAGCAGGATACTAGGTGTAAAACTTGAAGATCGCTATAGCAGGTAAGGGAGGCGTAGGTAAAACATTTGTTGCTGCTACCCTCTCCAGACTCCTTGCACAGGATGGTTACAGAGTATTGGCGGTAGATGCAGATCCTAATCTAAACCTTGCATATAGTCTAGGAGTCGATTATGAAGTGGCTAATAACATAACACCGCTCTCGGATAATGAAGATCTGATTAAGGAAAAAACAGGAGTTTCACCTGAAGAAGCCCTTGGTGCTATGTTCAACATGACACCTAATGTAAACGATGTTGTTGATAGATTCGGAGTGAATGCACCTGATGACGTTAAACTATTGATAATGGGCACCGTGAAGGGGGGAGGAACAGGATGCATGTGTGGAGCTAACGCGATGCTCAGAGTACTCATCCAACATATGCTCATACAACGTGACGAAGTGCTTGTTATGGATATGGTAGCGGGACTTGAACATCTGGGAAGGGGAACTGCCCGTAGAATGGATGTAATGTTGGTGGTTATTGAACCTAGGATGAAATCAGTTGATACTGTGAGAAGAATACTGAAAATGGCTAATGATATCAAAGTTGAAACAGTATTAGCAGTAGGTAACAAGGTTATGCGTGAAAAAGATGAGGCATTTATTTATAAAAAAATGAAGGAACTGAATGTTCCCGTAATATCCATGATTCCGTATGATCAAGCGGTTGCAGACGCTGATATGGAAGGAACACCTACAATTGATCATAGCCCCGAGTCCAAAGCGGTGAAAGAAGTAAAAAGTTTAGAGCAACAATTATTGAAACACTATAAACCATGAGCGTTTCCAGTCCATGAAGATTAAAGCCATTACGATAAAGTGTACATACTGGAAACCGGGCACAGAGTTTAAAGACAAAATAATAGAAAAAATCAAAAACAAGATAAAAGATGGAGATAGAATCGCTTTAAGTGAGAAGGCTATATCCACAGCTTTAGGAAATATTATAGATGAAAAAACAATCACTCCAGGGAAAATAGCTTGTATTCTTGCATCTTTCTGGACAAGAAAAATATGGGGAGGCCCATTAGGAAAAATAACTGGTTTAAAAAAACAGACTATAGAAAATTTGAAAAACTATCCCGAACTTGAAGGCGCAGCTCATAAACAACTAGCATTACGGAAAGTCGGGCTATTACAAAGTCTAAGACATTATAGTGAAGGAGGTATAGATGCCAGTAATCTTCCATTTACGTTTGTTAGTTTTCCTCTAAATAATCCAATGGAGATCGCTACGGAGATCAGAGAAGAAATCCAGAAAAAACTTGGGGTAAAAGTTACGGTGATGATCATGGATGGAGATACCACTTATACTTGGAGAAATCTCCATCTATCACCTCGTAAACTAGAGTCTTCAGACTTCATACATTTAGGTGGGGTAATAACTTTCATCTTGGGGAGAATATTTGAGTTAAAGAGTCGTCAAACGCCTATAGCCATTTCAGGGAAATATGTTAACCCTGATAGAGCATTATGGTATGCGCATCTATTTCATAGGCAATGTGGGGGAGGCGCTGGGCGTACAGTTTGGAGTATGAGTGAGAAAATGGAGACTTCAATAACAGGTGTAACATGGGAGATGCTTGAATCAGTTGACCATTACCCTATTACCATAATTAGGGTTTTAGAATAAAGGTTCATCTTGAATATAGGCTCTGCCTAAACGTAATGCTATCGCCGCTTTTTCCAGTTCTTTACCCAGATATGCGGCGTGGTCATGTTTAGTTATCAACTTTTCCCTGATTATTGTTTGATAGATATCTTTTGCATTATCTGATTTTATTACTGTTCTAGGTTCATCGGTTCCTAGGGGATAATGGATAGCCACTATTTTCGCTTCGGTTCTATCAACCTGTATTTTAAACCACCCTGATTTATCAGGATGATACTCTTTGTTACCAGCACCTATCAGAACTCTAGTACCTTTCTCTAAGGTTGAGTCATACAGTTCTTCTTTCCATCGTTTTTCCTTTAAACACAGTAAATCCAACCCTAAATCTTTTGGAACCGTTCCCCTTTTTTCGGCTAAAAACATCATATTCGACGCCGAAACGGCCTCAGATACACTTCCACGGGCCTTAACACTATACTCTGGAACATGCAACATACAAGCACCTGATTCTCTGGCTAATGCAATTAAAGCAGCATGTACACCGGGACTATCAGCATCTATGAGTTCAACAGCGTTTCCAACTCCAAAAAGTAATGGAATTTCTGGGTTTTGGTGATGAAACATTTGAAATGCTTTTAAGCCCTCCATTAGACCGGGTTTTAATAGGGGCTCTACTACTAGATCCCCGATGATTTTTTGAATCCCTATTTCTTGTAATTTGTTGATTATTTCTGATAGATAATGTACCCTCTCCTCTGCTTTTTTCGGGAGATAACCTTCTCTCATGTTGGAGGGTAGTACAACCACAGATTCATCATCGATTTTTGATGCGATCTCATTCATATTTCCGTCATCTATGCTTAGGATTAGGTCTATTCCTGAGTCAATAGCTGCTTTTATCTCCAAAACATTAAGGGTATCTATACTAATAGGCAGATCAACGGTTTCTCTCAAAGTGTTGATGATTTTATCGATTTTTTCTGGCATTGGATCTCCGGCTAGCATTCCAATATCAATTATATCCGCGCCTTGTTCCACATAGTATAGAGCTTTGGCTTTGATATCTTCAAGTTTAAGGCGTGGAGCATTTACTATCTCACCTAGAACTCTAATTGGCAGTCCTTTTGAGACAGGAAGCTCCCTGATTAGGAATCCTCCTTTTTTAGATATTATCTCTTTCCAGTTTTCTTCCGTTGAGTTTATTTCTTTCAAGGCTTGGTTTCTTAATTTTTCGTGTATTAACTCATTCGCGGGAAAGGTTTTCGATAGTTTGATGTCCTCTTGTAAGACCAAAGAGAGATCCGCTGCGTGTAAAGGACCCTTGTAGGTGGGAACTCCTGTGGTTTTTTCAATTATACTAAGGTCTCCAGTAACTGCACCGGGTAGGAGAATTTTATCGTAATCAGAGAGATCGTGTTTCTCAAGTTGTTTAGCAGCATACTGTGGGGTTATGAATGATGCTACGGTTACAGGTAAAGACATTACATCAATATCGAAATCAATATCTTCTATTTGTTTTATTATCATATCCTCTGCGAGTCTACCAGTTACAATAAGATATTTCATGTAACCACATCAGTTATGTAAGCACCTCGGTTATCTGCATGTGAGAGGTATGCTTTCCCTGTGTTTTCTCCATCATTGAGGAACTTTTTCATAGAGTGTAGTAATCTTTTTGCCTGATTTTCTCCATTTACTAATCCATAAAGGACTGGACCCCAAGAACTTTGACCTGCACCATATGCGCCAGTAGCGAGTAGATGACTGACACATTCCTCAATTCGTGGATGAGAGTAAGTCCCTCCTTGGATCTCTGTCCAGTAATCACCGAATATGGTGTCTAGCTTAGTTATAGCACTACCAAATAAGTCAATATCTTCTTCAATAATAGCGGGAATCATCTGCATTAGAACTACTCTAGACGCACGAGCCACCGTATCCGCGTTTGGAGGCTCAAGTTGCTGAAAGGCTTTTTGTTCTTGTTCACCACTGAGCCCTTTTTTTATATCCGGTACACAGATTAGGAACCTCCAATCCTCTGGAAAATCTTGTCTATAGATAAGGGG
>WJJC01000112.1 GCA_014729945.1 Candidatus Bathyarchaeota archaeon | reverse complement strand
TTTGCACATCATGTATTAGTCAGTGATAGGGTCCTCCTCATCCTCCACATAAGGGAATCTTTGAAAATACTATTGCAAAAACGGTGATTCATATATAAAGGGTAACTAAATGTATGTTTAGTTACATTGGAGGGTTGCGTTAGTGCAGAACCGATATTGCCTAAAAATGTTTCTTTTCGGATAAGGAGTTGTTTTAGGACTTCTCTCTACTGATCCGTTTTGGGGTTTCACACGGTCAGAGACCACCCAAGCGATCCCTCGCCCCCTGTAGAAACGGGTCTATGTAAGGGGGGTAAACTCCCTCAAGAACCCGTGAAAAAACATTGACACTGAAGCACCCACTAAAGCATCAAGATAATCCTTGTCTCTTCTAAGATACTCTTTGGACCTTAGTTTCTTATCTTTTAATCTAAGGGGCGGAGAAGCCTCTTCAATGTACAAAGCATAAACATCTAATCTTTACTTACATACAAAATATCATATAACGAAAAAACATATACTGATCCATGGGGGAATCAGCTGATATTTTCTATGATCTTCCTGAGGCATTAATAGATGAATTGCTATCCCGCTGTAGCAACGTTAGTAAAAATCTTTCTCAAACATTTCACACAATACAAAATGAAAGAGAGAATATACGGGAAAAGCTGATTAATGCAGACTTGCTTCATCGAGACTCTGAGATCAGTTCATTTCCCATTAACCCAACAAGTTGTGGGGTCGATGGCTCATACGCCATTGAGAGATTATTATCCACCGATCTCGCAGTATCAGCAGCAGTAGCTGTGGAAGGTTTAACCCCTCCCGTGGAGACACGATACTGGGCACAACCCAAACACCATTGTGTTATCAAAGATGTACCTCATAATGAGTCAACATCCAGTATATTACGGGCCATTATGATGTGTATGGAACTAGAATTAGCCACAAATGCACCTCATGACGTTGTTATGCTGGATGGCTCCATGACTACTCCTTTGATCTACATTAATCAGGCTTTAAGCCTCGCAAAGGATGCCCCCCGTTCAATAAATGAATTTTTATTTGATAAACTAGATACAGCAATAGACTCTACCCGAACGATTATTGAGGCCTCTAGGAGCGATAAAATATTCGTCGCCGCCCCAAAATACACGACAAAGAAAGAGTTATCTCAGTTTCTCCAAATGGAAGACTATGAGGATAGAGGCTTGTTATCCTTCGTATTAGAGTCAGGTGAATACGTTGGACCTATCTCGAAAAGTGTTGTATCTAAGCCCTGGGAGATAGAGAAAATATCCTCTGAATACAAGAACTTCGTCTCCAGTTATATGCGTCAGATAAGGAGCCTGAAAATAATCTACTATAGACCCTTTGAACACGTACCAACACTACGATTAGAGGTAGCAAACTCGATAGCGCAAAACCCGCAGAGATTATCAATGCTTTTCGAGGCTATAAAAATCCAGTGCGGGGCACCCAGCATCTTTGAACCGTATCCTCTCTATATGGCTGATCGTATGGTCAAACATCTGAGAAAAGCTATACCTGCCTTGAGAAGAACAACAACACAGTATATCGCCGAGAACTGGGATGACCGACTAGGTCCAATGTTTCTAGCAATGCATGCATATCGAACAGATTCAGGAATGTGAAAAAAAAATGGAAGACACTCTTAGACAAATACTTGATAGAGCAGAAAGAATAGGTGTAATAGGCTCTCCATCAAGCACAGCAAACCTCACCATTGATATTCTGGGCACAGCAGTGAATAAGCGTCTTGTCGGTGGACTAAGTATATTTGATTACGACCAAGAAGGTCAGGAACATTATGCATTGGGTCAGATAGTGGAGATTGAGATGCGTAACGTATGGACGCAAGATCCTACTATGAGGGGTTTGATTCGTCAAAAAGGAAGAGTAGACCCAATAACCGAGAGACAAGACACTCACACAGCATCCATGGCAATAAGCTCAGTATTCAAAAAGATAGGCGATGAAATAGATCAGAGTATTCTCGGAACCGTTCCACCCACAGGAACCTCTATTAAGTTAATGAGTAAAGAGGTGATGGATTCCATACTTAGAGATTATCAGGATCAATTATTCTATCTAGGCAACGCTTATGGTACCAATATTCCGTTACCGTTATGGTTCAAGCATTTCGGTCAGGGTCCTCAAGGAGCAGGAGAAGCATACCACATAGGAATATTCGGTAAAACAGGATCTGGTAAATCAGTGCTAGCCAAGATGATCTTGTCTGCTTATTCTAAACACGACGAGATGTCAATATTCATACTTGATCCTCAAGGAGAGTTTGCACGAGACTTCACCCGAGACACTGAGATACGTAGAATCGCTAAAGCTTATGGGAGAAATATTGAGGTATATGAGACGCATGAACTTGCTTTAACTGGCTGGGATTTATTCAAGAAGATCTTGGTGAACTCTGGTTTTTTGAAACAACTAGGTATAATACTTGATACAAACCGTATGCAAGCAGCGAACCAGATCCAATATATCTTGGAGGATGCATGCGAAGATGACAAGAAATATAGGATTCTCTGGCACTCTCATAAACGCCAGTTTTTCGACATAGTGTGGCGAAGGCTTCAAGACGATGACGTACTACAGCATATCTATAGTGGAAGAGAGTATAGGGAACGGGTTTTGGCAACTATTCAGGGATCTGATAAAGAAGAAAAGTATAAGGACTGGCGAAGAATAGCCCGTTTATTCACTTTTGAGGATAAACCCAAGGGAGCTATGATTAAGGACTTGGTTGATAAGATTGATGAAGAAAGGTCACTTGTTGTAATAGATCTATCAGGTATTCAGACACCTGATGACTTGTTCTGGAATGAGGAGATCAAATTCATAGTGATAGGTCAGTTTCTTTCTCAGATTGGTAAAAAAGCTGAGGAAAAGTACAAAGCAGAAGAATTGTTGAACGGGTTAGTTATAATAGATGAAGCACACCGTTTAGCGCCTAGGCAAAGACTTGAAAATGAGGATCTTGAAGCGGTTAGAACTTACCTGGTAGATGCTGTGAGAACAACGAGGAAATTTGGGCTAGGTTGGATGTTCATAAG
>WJJC01000111.1 GCA_014729945.1 Candidatus Bathyarchaeota archaeon | reverse complement strand
GAGAATCAAGTATTCATGAAAGAGTTTTTCGAATGTTATGATGATCCCCGGGTAGTCGAGCTGGGTAAGAAAACTGATGTCTACACGGACCCTGAGATCGACGCCGTCTTCCCCACCAAGATCGGAACAAGATTAGAGATACTCACAAAGAACGGTGAACACTATGAACTATATGAAGAGGATAAGCCACGTATTCTAAATAGTTTCATCAAAGAAAAGTTCACGGTATTCGCCTCCATGCAGCTACCTCTGAATAAAGTGGAGAAGATAATATCCATGGTGGAGGATTTGGAGAAACTGGATGATGTCAACGAGTTATCCCCCTTCTTCAAATAACATTATTTCTTGAAGATTTTACGGATTTTAGTTACAACTGCATCAGGCAGAACCATTAGAAACTCGCCCAGCTCCGGCAAGAAATTGGAGTTAATCAATGAAACAACTATCATTATACCAATTACACCATAGGCAAAGCTAACCGGGTAATGATAAGTCTCAACCGTGGGATTGGTGAAGAACCAGCTTAACGGAGGTACATCATAACCTGTAAGATAGACCGTAAGCATTATCCTAGTGATGTTCATCAGGAACACCATTGTTCCACCGAATATTATCGCCTTCATCTTCCTGCTCCATTCAGGTAGCTTCAGGGGAACTATCAATCCCATAAGTATACCCCACACGTGAAACGCTGTGCATTCTCTGATAATATAAACTTCCACCTCTCTGGCGCCACCTGTCAAAGTCATCCAGACCATATTTGATCTCAGTCCATATTCAGAGTTAAACCCCAGTAAGTTTAATGCTTCAGAGCTTATCCGAGCTGTAAAAAACTCGATCCATGTACTGGGTATTATCATGAATAACTCATAGAAGAATATTAACGATGCAAAATACAATAGGAGATATCTCTCGGTAATCTTCTCCGAGTTCATGGGTGAAAGGATAGATTGGTGATTATTGAAGTATTACCTTCTGGCGATGGGTTCCAGCCCTTGGGCACCGTGCCTCAATGACTGCTTCAACGGGCTCATCTGATACCGTCTTGATGACCCACTCCACGTTGCTCTTAGTTTTATCAACCACATCAGCCCCAATCACTCGTGGTAGTAGGAGTTTAGCGCTCCGTCCCTCAAGGTGGCCCAGCTCAACTTTCCTATGACCTGTAACCAGGTCCGCTCCCTCTTGTAGTTTTATTTCGGCTAGCACCGGTTTTGCCGCCTTGATCTTCACAGCCATCTGGGTTACATTGGTTGACATATAACCTGTGTTTGCTACCTGGGCCGATACCTTGAAGATTCGGTCAGCTATCTTCTCCACCTTAGCGTCTTTTACCCTAAGTAAAGGTAATAACGCCGCGTGTCTGATGGCGAACATGAGGCATTTATCCACTTCGTATTCTAGCCATTCACCGGGTGGGGGGTTCCTGCGGGTATGTTTTCGCTCCACGCCCCCGATCTCCACTGGTCCAAGCTGGGGGTGTTCATAGGGTGTCCAGTCTAGGAATCCCTCTGGATAGTTCTCATCGATCCACTCTAGTTCTTTTAGTTGTTCATCCTCACTGAGTCTTGCCCAGTCAAAATCCACTCCGCCACGTTCCCTGAAATGATCCAACCCGATCATCCACGGCCAGTCCCAGAGTTCTGTGCTAAACACGAAGGCTCCAAGGTGTTCGTAGAAAAAGCTGGTGGCACATCCACGCCTGAATGGTCTATCATCCTCAAAGGTGAATTCATCATATATGCTGATGCAAGGATACTCGGTTAGCTCCTCACCGATCTCCCCCAGTACCTTATATACCTCAAGATCCGCTTCACAACCCTCTTCCTGAAACCATGAGTCTGGATGAGCATTTGCTTCCCTTAGTATTAAACCACCACTTGT
Organism: Candidatus Bathyarchaeota archaeon; assembly: GCA_014729945.1. The sequence goes on along the minus strand of WJJC01000111.1, from coordinate 1,362 downwards.
ATGGTAGGTGTGCATCCCACTCAGGTTAGGGTGATCTGCCCAGAAATCAGCTATCGCCCTTGGTTCACGTTCCCAGAGGGGGAATGGACCTGAACCTCCTAATGGTAACCCACCCGGAGCCCAGTAAGCGGGGAAGTTTCTATTGCTTCCACCTAGGAACATTCTGGGCGCCATAGTGATCTCTTTACCTGGTTTCCATTTAAGAAACAAGCCTTCACGTAGCACCTTGTAGAATGGGCCATCCTCTTCAAGTGTATCCTCAGGCTCTCTCTTGATCATCAATCTAGAGTCCTTCCGGGATTTCTTGTAGTCTCCCTCATGGTCCTTCCACCGCATAAAAGCAGAGTAACCGTTTCCATTAACATCTTCCTCGTAGTGACCTTCTCCGTCTTCAAACTCGGGATTCGGTATTCCTCCACTGGTGTAGTGGTATGGCTGTGTTAGAAATATCTCAGCACCATCAGGGTTTACCCGTGGTAGCACATAGATCACGCGGTTATCCATGATCTCGGTCACCAACTCGTCCTCACCGTAATTTGTTAAAAGATACCAGATCGTCTTGAGGCAGACATTTGTCCCCGTGGGCTCGCTACTGTGGGTATTTCCATCTATCCATAGACCGGGTTTTTCATCCCCCTCCCCCGTCTCCTGATTGGTTAGCTCCATTGTCCACAGGTCTCTTCCCTGAAGTGTTTTCCCAATACTGTATAACTTGGTTAACCACGGATATTCACCATGAATCTGTTGCATTATCTCCACTAACTCCTCGTATAGTGGGTATCTTCCAAAATCAATCTCCATCACTCTAATTCTCACCTAGAATTGGTCTAAACGAGTGGCTGGGTAGATAAAAACTCTCGCAGCTAATTACGTAGATATAGCTATTATGAAGAGTGATCCACGGAAGGGATAGATGATTAATGAAGCTTATTACTGAAATCAACAAGTTGTCTATGCTCTCTCTCTCTCTCTTATCAAACACAGTAACCATCACCGCTGCCGCCGTTACCAGTACATCTAGCTAACCAAAAGCATTGAGGCGATAAACAGTAATCTCCTGAATAATCAAAGAAACATCATTCAATCTTCCCTTAGAACAATATGAATAAACTGTAAAGCAAGAGAAAACCGATAAAAGTTAAACCTATGTAGATTCTATTATCCATAAACATCTAATATTTACTGAATAAAAACAGTACTAAATCACTTGCTGTTCTAGGATATTACTTGATTAGAGGAATTAAGGTCCAGTATGTCCACAAGCCGGGCACTTGTATTGACGCCCGAATAACCTGCATTTCTCACATCTCCAGAGGGTTACCGCTCCACAGCTTGGGCAATGGAATTTAACAGCTTTCTCCT
>WJJC01000110.1 GCA_014729945.1 Candidatus Bathyarchaeota archaeon | reverse complement strand
ATAGTTAAACGGGTAGACCTAGAGCCCGGTAACCCTAACGAGTTACTTAAGGACCTCAGACAATGTCGGTGGAACACAGAGGTAATCACAGTAAAATGCAGGAAGAAATCAGTGGCGAGACAGGCAGGAAGAGACCGTAGAGTAGACCTCGTCTCCTATCCCTTTACACGTAACTGGAAACAGAACTACCTTGATAGACAGCAGGCAGGCCTGATGAGGGACTCTGGATGCGGGTACCTTATAGACCTATCAGAGCTCATCACAGACGACCCATATTACCTTCGTAAAAACATCGAGTACCTTAAGAGAAACAAGGATAACGCAGAAAAGAAAGACCTGCCGGTCGTGGCCAGTAGTTGCGCACGTACCGTATGGGGTATGAGAGACCCACAGGGCCTAGCTGCCCTACTCAGCTTACTAGACGTGGACCAAGACCACGCACTGGACATGATCTCAAACACCCCTAACGGATTAGTAGCACGAAACCGGGAAAAACTAAAAGACGAATACATACAACCCAATGTATGGGTAATTGAAGAATGAATAAGGCAGAAGTAGATATACTAGTTCACTGTTTCTATCACAGGATGGGTCTCCACAATGGGCACCCTGTTCTAAGTGTAAGATGGCCACTTACATCTATGCCACGGGAGACAATTAACGATATATACGATGGCAAGGTGTTTAGCTTGGGTAGTACCAACACTGTGCTTATCCGAGACAGTGATCTGAATATAATCCATGACCCCGGGATACTGCAACTAGGAAGATATGGAACACTAAAACGTAGATTGGAGGAGTTTGAACTCAACTTAGATGATATTGATATGGTGATTAATAGTCACTGCCACTATGACCACGTGGAGGCAAACTATCTGTTCAAAGGCAAACCATTGATCATACATGAGAAAGAACTAGAATACACGGATGAGCTATACTGGCCTGAGTGGAAAGAAGCTTTTCTGGGAATAATGGATCAAAACGTAATCAAGGGAGAGAAAAAGATCTCGGAGAATGTCAGGGTAATAGAGACAGTTGGACATACTCCTGGAAGTATTACCACACTTGTAGAGACCGATGAAGGTTTAGTGGCCTTAGTAGGAGATGCAGTGATCGTAAAAGAGGACATGCTGGAGCTAAGACCTCCAAGTGTAGTCACCAAGAACATCGATGCCAATGTTGCTATCAATAGCATGAAGAAAGTCCTAGACTTGAAACCTATTCAGGTGATCCCAGGTCACGATGCACCCTTCTCCCCATAAAACCACACAACATATTTTTAACGCCTCTTTTATATTGTATAAAAAAGGGAAATATTTTTAATACTCCTAACTGGTAAGGGCTGTAGTGAATTAAATTGCCAACACACGGCTCATTAACAAAAGCTGGGAAAGTAAGATCCCAGACTCCCAAGATTGAGGGAAAACCAAAGAAAAGTCCTAGTCCTAAAAAGAGGAACAGGGGTAACTACAAGAAACGGATACTCAGCGGAAATACGGGATATAATCGTCGAAACTAATCCTTTTTTAATCCCTTTACTTCTCTTTCCCCCGAATTGCAATCAGAACTCAGAGAGATTATCGATACTCTGTTATCCATGGAGTCCCCCACTAAGCGTGATGTGGAGAAAACCAAGTTCAAGGTTACTCGTAAATATAATCTGGGTTATATCCCCTCCAACTCTGAGATCATAAGCCTCCTAGAAGACGATGAGTGGGACCAGTTAATCCCAATACTCAGGAGAAAAGCCACTCGTGCCCTCAGCGGCGTAAACGTTGTTGCAGTAATGACCAAGCCCCATGCGTGTCCTCATGGACGATGCGCATACTGCCCAGGTGGACCTGATGATAATTCTCCCCAGAGTTATACAGGTCACGAGCCAGCAGCGATGCGTGGAGAACAGAACATGTTTAATCCCTATGATCAGGTCAGAAGCCGTGTTGAGCAACTAGAAGCCATAGGGCATGAGGTGGATAAGATTGATTTAATAGTGATGGGCGGGACTTTCCCTGCCTCTCCTATAGAATATCAGCGCTGGTTCATGAAAGGTTGTCTGGATGCCATCACTTTAGAGGATTCAAATAGTTTGGAGGAAGCGAAACTTAACGCTGAGTCAAGTAGGACGAGGAATGTTGGAGTTACTTTTGAGACTAGACCCGATTACCTGGACCCCCACCATGTAGATGGAATGCTGGAACTGGGTGGAACACGAGTGGAGATAGGTGTACAGAACGTATACGATGATATATATCAGCTGGTGGACCGTGGGCACACTGTCCAAGACGTGGTGGATGGTACCCGCGTCATGAAGAATGTCGGCTTGAAGGTATGCTACCATATGATGCCTGGGCTACCTGGAAGCAGCTTTGAACGGGACATAGAGGGCTTCAGGACCATATTCAATGATCCAAGGTTCAAGCCTGATATGCTCAAGATATACCCGACGCTGGTAGTGAAGGGTACTCGTCTATATGATTGGTGGCGTAACGGCGCGTATGAGCCTCTTACTACGGAGGAAGCAGTAAATTTAGTCTCAAGGGTTAAACAGATGATCCCACCGTGGATCAGGATCATGAGGATACAACGAGATATACCCCTACACCAGATAGAGGCAGGGGTAAACAAGAGCAATCTCCGCCAACTAGCCAAGAAAAAGCTCAAGGAACTAGGGGAAGATTGTAGCTGCATTAGATGTAGAGAAGTTGGGCACAGGGCACGTGCAGATGTCCCCATAGATAAGGATACACTGGACATTCATCATAGAGTCTATGAAGCCTCAGGGGGTGTGGAGGCGTTTATAAGCGCAGAGGATCGGAACCAGACCCTCATAGGGTTCGTTAGATTAAGACTTCCCGGTGAGAACCCTCATAGACCCGAGATAAACCCGAATACTGGTTTAATCAGGGAGCTTCACGTCTACGGGGAGATGACTCCTGTGGGTGAGGATGCCCAAGACTGGCAGCACCAAGGCTGGGGTGAGAGATTGATGAATGAGGCTGAGAAAACTGCTATAGAAGAGTATGATGCCGGTAAGATGGTCGTCATGAGCGCCCTAGGCACAAAACAGTATTACACTAAACTAGGATACAGGAAAGAAGGGGTCTACGTAAGCAAACTCCTTGTCTGAGCTTTATTATTTTTAAAAGCAGATGCTCGTTTTTTCTCATGGCCTATTCCTCCGCATTATTAATATGGGAAACGTACTCAGAAAAAAATAAGTACAAGGGCTTCATTGATATTACTTATCTTTTCTAGGGTTTGAACTAGATACAAGAACCAGCAACTTAGCTGATGCATTATCCGGAAAGATTATTAAACTTGATTGATGGTGATTCTCCATCCGATTCTAAAATATATTTGTATGCGTCCCACTGAATCATATTTCTATGCAGAATAGAGCTATTTCATGGTTCACTTTTTGGTAAATTACCTTACAATGATTATATCTAGATTTCAAAAAAGAATTTTTAACTTTTTTAGGGTAATCACCACCTCTATCACTCAAATAAACTCGGGTAATATACGTATACTTGGTTAATTTTAACCATATTTTTAATATGCCTAGATGGTTCTTTTCTCTGATTTATATGTCGGAGGAGAAGCTAACCGGATACCGTGGACAACTCAGGGACGTCCTCATAGAAGCGGATGCAGATATAGGAGATAAAGTGGAGGTGGTTGTCAATAATCAGCAATACTCCGGCAGCCTAATGCCTAGGGTAGAGACCTATGACCAGTATCACCTTATTATTAAACTTAAATCAGGGTACAATATCGGACTAAGGTACACAGAAGACATGCGGGTAAAGAAAATAGGCACGGCACCAAAACCAGAATTCAAGCAACCTCCCTTACCCAAAGCAGAGGAAGGACTACCAAAAGTAAGCATAATTAGTACAGGGGGGACAATCGCTAGCCGTGTGGACTATGTAACCGGTGGCGTAGTATCCGCTATGACCAGCCACGACTTACTTGGTATCGTGCCTGAGCTGGTTGATATCGCTGATGTTGACGCTGATATCCTTTACAGTGTATTTAGCGAGGATATCGGGCACAAACACTGGGAGGGGATGGCGGAAAGGGCCTATGAGAAGATCAGGCGGGGAGCAGATGGCATCATATTCACACATGGAACAGATACCATGGGGTACAGCGCAGCTGCCATGAGCTTCGCACTCCAAGACCTACCAGTACCAGTAATCTTTGTAGGCAGCCAACGATCAAGTGACCGACCCAGCAGCGACAACGCCACCAACCTCATGGGGGGAGTATACACGGCCGCATATGCTCCTTTTGCGGAGGTCTGCGTAGGATTACACGAGAACACCAGTGACGAGTCCATAAGCTATATTAGAGGAACAAAGGTGAGAAAATGCCACACAAGCGCCAGATACGCTTTCCAGCCAGTCAACGATTTCCCCCTAGCCCGCTACAGGAGTGATGAACTGGAGATTATAAACCCTAACTATAGAACTCGCCAGGACTCGGAGCCAAGGCTAATGAACAATTTCAGCGATAAGGCAGCCCTTGTAAAGTTTCATCCAGATATGGATCCAGGGGTACTGGAGTATTTCATTGATGATGGATACAGGGGATTAATTATCGAGGCCACCGGGTTGGGTCAGGTAAACAAGATACTCTGGCCAGCCGTTGAAAGAGCCCATAGGGAAGATGTTTTTGTCGGAGTTGTTAGTCAATGTATCTGGGGTAGAGTCAATCTCAACGTGTACAGCCACGGCAGGGAACTCTTGGATAGAGGCGCCATACCTATGGAAGATATGCACGGTGAGACAGCACTAGTTAAACTCAAATGGTGTCTAGGTCAGACCGATGAAACGGAAGAAGTGAGGAAACTCATGTTAACCAATATCGTGGGAGAGTTGAATTCAAGAACACCCTATCTAGGGAGGATGGGATAATGGACTATGAGAAACTAGGGTTAAAGGTTGGTATCGAGATTCACCAAGAATTAGCCACGGAGCATAAACTATTCTGCTCATGTCCACCTCAGCTAAGTAAAGACGAACCTGACTACACATTCATTAGAAAGCTAAGACCAGCTCAGAGTGAGCTGGGTGAGGTGGACCCAGCAGCCTTATTTGAGTTCCTGAAGGGTAAGACCATTATCTATGAGGCTAATCACGATACTAACTGTCTTGTCGAGATGGATGAGGAACCACCGGGGGCTCTAGATTATGAGGCATTGGACATCGCCCTCCAGTTCACACTACTAACAGAGGGAACACCTGTGGATGAGGTCCAAGTTATGCGTAAGACTGTTGTGGATGGTAGCAACACGGGGGGCTTCCAACGTACCAGTGTAGTTAGCCTAGGGGGCGCCATAGAAGCAGAAGGAAAAACATACAACATTGAACAAGTAGCTATCGAGGAGGACGCCGCTCGTAAGATAGAGGAAGATGGTGAAACCATAACCTATCGACTGGATCGTCTGGGCATCCCCCTTATCGAGATAACCACCGCTCCAGAGATGCATAGACCAATAGAAGTCTACCATGTAGCCAAACGTATAGGCTCGATCCTTAGAGCTACAGGCAAAGTACGTCGAGGATTGGGTACCATAAGGCAGGACGTAAACGTCAGTATCAAAGACGGGGCTATAATCGAGATAAAGGGAGCTCAAGATCTGGGTATGCTTGAGACTATAGTGGAGTATGAGGCACAGCGTCAAACCGCTTTATTAGAGATCAAAGAGGTCCTCAAAGAGAGAGGTGTTAAACCCAGTGACTTGGGGAAAGAACTCTTTGATGTATCTAGCGTATTCGCGGGCACCGAGTCAAGGATAATTGTAAACGCCCTTGAGAGAGGTGGACGCGTTTACGCTGTTAAGTTAAAAGGATTCAAGGAATTAATGGGTATGGAGTTGTGCCCGGATAGGAGACTGGGGACAGAGATGAGTGATCATGCAAAGTTCTTGGGCGGTGTAAAGGGAATATTCCACACAGATGAGCTTCCAGGGTATATGATATCTCAGGAAGAAGTGGATAACTTTAGGGAAATTGTGGGGGCCGAACCGATGGACGCTGTGGTTATCGTAGCTGATAAAGAGGAGAAATGCAGACCGGCTCTCATCGCAGTAGTAGACAGAGCAAAACAGGCCTTAGACGGGGTTCCCGCGGAGACCCGTTCCGCTAACCCTGATGGTACCACACGATTTACACGCCCAAGACCTGGT
>WJJC01000109.1 GCA_014729945.1 Candidatus Bathyarchaeota archaeon | reverse complement strand
TCTCATCTATCTGGAGTCCCAAGGGTTAATATCGGTTGACTGGCTTGGAGTAGAGACATGGGGGAACACAGCCCTATCAAGCCTGAGCCAGCTCGAGGGCGTACTGGGCACTATCCTCGCTAATCTGCCCTTCGCTGGTGGAGCTATCGTGGGCTTCGGCATCGGCGTCAAGATGGGGTAAGCCTAACACAGTATATTTTCTCGAAAAATAACCCAATTTCTTCCAAGTATTCAACATCATAACCATTAAAGTCAGCCTCCTCTAGCCCTGAGTGGCTGCTGTAAATCATCAATATGGAGCCACCAGCCATCAGATACCTTGGCGCCTCCTCAAGGAAACATTTGATAACCTCTCCACCGGTATCACCGCCAGCCCACGAGGCTTCATCATAGCCCTGGGATGAGGGCAAGTAAGGTGGATTAAATATAATCCAGTCAAACATGGCCTCAATATTATTGAAGAGATCACTCAACCTGAACTCAATCTTACTTAATACCCCTGCATCGAGCGCACGCCTCTCAGCCGCTATCAACGCAGCCGGGTTTATATCCACCGCGCAAACAAACTGCACCAAATTCTTGGCTGCAGCTGTCACCGCCTGGATACCTGACCCCGTGCCCATATCAAGCACCCTACCCGAGACCAAGCCCTCAACATACTTCTGGAGCAGATACGAGTCCTCACCCGGCTTATAGACCTCTCCCATCAAACCAATTGAATACATATGAATGAATAAGGCTAACCCCAGAGAAAAAGCATTTAACACCCAACCTTCTACCAGAATACATGAAGATCACGGTTCTCGGCACAGCATCAATAGGCGGAGTCCCTGAATGGGACTGCACATGCCCCAATTGCGCAGCCGCCCGAAAACACACGGAGCATCAAAGAACAAGATCATCAATCACAGTAACCCTGGACGAGCATAAACACATCCTATTTGACGCGGGACACGACTTGAAGACCCAGCTAGAGACAAACCAGTTAACACCAAATCCCGAGACCGCCGGGGAAACCCACAGAGAGAGCAGACTAGACTCCGTGTTCCTGACCCATGGACACGCTGATCACACTGTGGGAGTAGCAGAGTTCTGCACAGGCAAGAGCTTCAACCTCCCCCTCTACGCCCCACCTGATCTAATAGAGTTCCTCTTCGGCTCAGAGACTTCACCAAACTACTTCGGTGAACTCGGGAGATTATCTAAAAACTATGTGGACCCCCGTCCGCTCATCGAGGAGGCGACGGTCACCAGACTGGGAGAAGTTGATGTACGGGGCTTCGAGATACCCCACACCCAGGTGCTAGAGGATGGGAGAAAATACCCTAGCACCACCTACGCATACGAGATAGAACACGACGAGAAACGGGTAATCTATGCACCTGACTTGGGAGAGCTAAACCCCCGGCTACTGGATAGATTGGAAGGTGTTGATGTCTTCCTCATGGACGCCACTTTCTGGTGGAACAACGAACTGGATAGAGTGAGCGGCATCCCTGTAACAAGTTATCAGCTGGGTCACGTACCCCAGGAAGCATCAGTGGAATTACTCAAGGACCGGGACATTGGTCGGGTTATCTATACCCACTTCAACCACACCAACCCTGTGCTGGATAAAAGCGGACATTATAGAAAGATTGTTGAAAACGCTGGACAGGAAATAGCCTACGATGGTATGAAGATACTGGTTTAGTATGTGCGACTCACATATGCAACGTATTTTGCGTCATCCTTGCAAAATATGCAGCTCCCCTCTGGTTCATCTTCTTCATCCCAGCGTGTGCCTCTGATCTCGCCGCTCACCTGGTCCTTGATATTGTAGGCGCAATCCGGGTCACCGCACCAGTTAACCCGGACAATCATACGGGCATCCATGTAGCTCCGTAACTGATCCATATCATAGGCGTCAACTATGAGGCTATCAAGCTTCTCCTTACTACGTGCTCTTAGACTCTCATATATCTCATCGAATAAGGTGTGTATAGTCTCGATTAGTTTGGATTCCTCTACCTGGGTCTTATCAAAGGTATCCCTTCGCACCAGGGTGACTTTTTCTTTGCCAGCTTCCCTTGGACCTATCTCGATTCGTAGGGGCACACCGTACATCTCCCATTTATAGTATTTGTCTCCTGGGTTGAAGCGTTCATCATTATCCAGGACGACGCGGATACCGGCATCCTTGATCAGATTATAGATCTTCTCCGCGTACTGGTTGGCGACTTCTTCTTTTCCCTTGATGAGTATGGGTACTATAACCACTTGTTTGGGTGCTACGATCGGTGGAAGTATTAATCCATGGTCGTCACCGTGATGAGATAATGTAGCCGCTAATGTTCTACCGAACCCCATACCGTAACATGTGTTGGTGGCTGTCACCTGTTCTCCATCCTCGTCCTCATAGGTGAGGTCAAAGGCCTTGGCAAAGTTGTGTCCCAGCTGATGAACAGTGCCGATCTGATTCACCTTACCATCAGGGTTCCACGTATCAAAAGCCACACTATAATCCGCCCCAGCGAACTTGTCAAAGACAGGCCGTTTAAGCATAATATATGATAACCCTAAGCGATCATAGACGCTTCTATAAGCCTCGATAGCGGCCTCAACCTCTTTCTCGGCTTCATCATAGTCCACGTGAGCCGTATGTCCCTCGTTCCAGAGGAACTCCCTGCCCCTGTAGAGGGGTCTGGTTGCCTTTGTCTCGTACCTGTAGACGTTACAGGTTTGATGCATTTTCAGTGGTAGGTCCTGGTGGCTGCGCATCCAGAGCTTAAACATGGGGTAGATAGCTGTCTCACTGGTTGGCCTGAGTATTAGTCTCCGCTCCAGCTCGTTGTTACCAGCGTGGGTTATCCAGAAGACCTCTCCGCTGAAGCCCTCGATATGGTCCTCTTCTTTCTGGAATGAGTCTTCGGGTATGACGACCGGGAACTGCATCGGCTCATTACCGTTCTCCTCCAGTTCATCCTCAAGCATCCCTATGATGCGTTTAACTATACTCATACCCCAGCCAGTGTATACACTGAATCCTTTCACAGGGTATCTGTCATCTACTATCTTCGCTTCAAGCAGTACGTTGTCATACCACTCGGTAAAGTTCTCCTTGGCAATTAGTCCCTTAGAGGAATCGTTCCCAGTCATTATTTTATCCTCTTTCGTAGGTGAATGGTGTTGAGTTTTAAAAAGGTAAGGTTAAGCAATGGTTACTATATACCCGCAAATACTATAGGGAGAGTGTGTAAACCATATACTATGCCCACTATAGATACATCAGAGATAGTAGCAATGGAAGACACCCACATCACTGTTAGAGGATACAGACGGAGAACCACTATACCCTCAGGGATCTTCAAGTTTCTCGATCTGGAAGATGGGGATGTTATCCGGTGGATAGCGAAAAAAGATGGCACAGTACTGGTATCCAAATTAGATGAGTAAACAATGACGCCAGGGGGAAACATGACTGGATCCTTGGTATTATTACAATTAAATGGTGCGAGTCGTGAAGATGAGGTTAACTGGATTAATAACCGCATCAGGGAGAACTCCGCGGAGGCGTTAGAACTGTATTCCTCACTTTGTATGACTTGATTACGGTGAAAGATGTCCCCCTGGGAAATATGGATGCTTATATTGTGAGGATGATACCGGGGCCACGTAACAGCGGGAAGCTCTTTGATGAAAGGGTGATCAGCTTTAATGATGATGTCTCAAAACTTGATTTAATCCTCTCAGATGTCACCGATTATAGTATGGAACACGGATTGGTTTGTGAGATAATATTATATCATTAAGCCACCTGATCCACATGCATGGGTGGAGACGTATCTACTCATTCATAACCACAAAGATACCTGAGATAAAAGGAACCCAGACCAACCTAATCTGTTTCTATTACCCTGAGTCACATGAAAAAAGATCAGAGATCGCTGTTTTTGAGAGACTCGCAGATAAAGTGAAAGTGGAACAAGTTTAGACGATCACCGGCTCAGATGGGAACACCTGTAACCCTTTGGGGGTGATCAAGTATCTATGTGGCTGGTCATCAAACATGGTTCCACGCATCTTCTCGATGTGGATTGTCTTAATCAAGTTATAGTTAATTATACTGGATCTCAAATAGAAGATCCCGTCAGCTAGGAAATGCTCTAGGTAGAAGTTGTTTTCATCAGGCAGAGTCTCTGAGGTGATTAACGCCGTGCAGCCGAGGTCTCTTATGGTGTCAAATAATCTGCTTATGATGAGACGTTTCTTGCTTGATCTTGGTTCATGAACCAGTATACTGGTTATAGGATCCAAGATCACGTGTTCAGCGTCAATCGTTTCCACGGCCTCAGCCACGGCTTTCCTAAGGTTAAAGAGTTTACGTCCACTTACTCGGTCAATAATTGAGGCTGGTCCCCTGGGGTTTGGGACAGTGTATAGATCTAAAACCTTGAGTAAGCCAGTTTTCTCATATTTTTCTATATCCCAGTTGAAGGCGAGGGCGTTTTCCCTCTTTTTAATCATCGACTCTTCCAGTGATACGTATACTACTGGTTCCCCGCATTCAGCTAGGGTAACCAGATACTGGAGTGTCATGATGGTTTTTCCGGCCCCTGGTCCTCCGCATACAAGTAATATACTCTTTGAGGGAATACCGCCTTTCAGTATTTTATCCAGTCCCTGTACTCCTGTTTTAACTCTTCTTATGGTACATTCCTCTTCAAGTTTCTCCGTAGCTTGGGTAAGTTGTTTATTGCGCCCAGCGACGGCTCGTCCATTAAGGTAAGGTCTTTCAGTATTTAGTATTTTATCCAAAAAAATAAGCGATTATGAGATAAATGATTAACATCTGAATAATTTTTGGAATATATGTTAATGGCTTGGGGGTACGATAAATATACTTCTCTAAACATATGGGTGTAATAACTGTGGTCTACTTGAAGGTTAGAAAACTCATAAAGCAGCATCTCCAAACACGTCCTAGAGCAGAGGCTAGAGACGTCTACAAGCAACTATATCAGGGGGTATTCGGTGTCGGGCACATTATCTCAGAAAAAGCGTGGAGTATTCTAGTTGAGGAAGCGGGTAGAATAGATCTTACGGATCACGCAGAAGATCCACTTCTGGAGCCTGTATCACCCGACAGGGAAATGGTGCGGGTTAACCTGCGGCAGTACCTCAATCAGGATGGAGATCTTGAGACCCTTTACACGGTTATTCAGAAGTCGGCGGAACACAAAGGAGATGAGGATACGTTTCTCGCGTACTGGAGCGAGTTTAGGAGAATGGCAGCAGAGAATGAACACGATATCCCCCTAGCTGATATAGAGGAGATTGATGACCGGATAGAAGAAGAGGGCATAGTACCCATGCATCACACCGAGTCGTACCGTGAAGCCTATTATCCCGCTTACCGGGTTGTCCTGAAAAATATCCTCATAGAGTATATTGATCTCTGTGAGTAGTGTTAAAAGGGATTTAATCTAATCAATACAGATTATTATGGAGAAGGTTAAGGAAACCGCCATTAACTGGATACAGGAGAACAGTGATAGGATCATCGAGATCAGTGATGAGATATGGGAATACGCTGAACTCGGCTTACTGGAGGATAACTCAGCTAAATTATTGAGTGAAGAGCTTAGGCGACACGGATTCGCCTTGGAGAGCGGCTTGGGTGGGATGCCCACCGCGTTTGTAGCCACATGGGGAGAAGGAGGACCCGTTGTAGGTGTTATGGGTGAATACGATGCCCTACCTGGGCTAAGCCAGAAGGTGAAGACAGAGAAGGATCCGCTGGAGGAGGGTGCACCGGGTCACGGATGTGGGCATAACATCCATGGAGCCACAGGATTAGCTGGAGCCATAGCCATACGATACGCCATGGAGGAGCACGGCCTAGAGGGTACTGTAAAATTCTTCGGAACACCGGCGGAGGAGAGCGCCAGCGGCAAGGTGTGGATGGTCCGCGACGGTGTCTTCGATGGCGTTGACTTCGTGTTAAGCCACCACCCCAGTAGCATGAATACAGCGAGCCTAGCCAGCAGTCTAGCTAATAACAGCGTCAAGTTCCATTTCAGAGGTAAGACCAGTCACGCGGCTGGTAGCCCCGAGCAGGGTAGAAGCGCACTTGATGCTGTGGAGTTGATGAATATTGGGGTTAACTTCCTAAGAGAGCATATTATAGAGGACGCTAGGATTCATTATGTTATTGAAGAGGGCGGGGGCCAGCCTAACGTGGTGCCGGATTATGCCCGCAGCTGGTACCTAGTGAGGGCGCCTCACAGGGATCAAGTTGATCAAATCTATGAAAGGGTCTTGAAGATCGCTGAGGGTGCAGCCATGATGACCGAGACTGAGCTAGAGGTGGAGTTCCTCAAGGCCATCTATAACAAGATACCCAGTAAGGTGCTGAGTGATGTGGTCCTCAAGAATATGAGGATGATCGGAACACCGGAGTATACTGATGAAGAGATTGAGTGGCTCAAGGAGCTAACCAGTACTGTTAGTCGTGAGGATAAGATGGGGTCGCTTCGTAAAACTAGGAGGCCGGGCTGGGAGAAGCTGGTGGATGTTGTTATAGACACCAGTGTACCTGATGCCTGGAACGAGGGGATTACCCGCCCCGGGAGCACGGATGTGAGTGATGTAAGCTGGAAAGCGCCCACCATGGAGTTCAGCACGGCTACGTGGCCACTGGGCACACCTGGTCATAGCTGGATGAATGTAGCCGGAGGAGCGTATAGCACTGGTCATAAGAGTCTAATCTTCGCCTCCAAGGTCCTGGCAGCCAGTGCCTTGGATATGCTGCAGAGTGAAGAGCTACGTGAGAAAGCCTGGGAGGAGCATGATGAGAGAACACGGGGTAAAGAATATGAGACCCCGTTGCCTGAGGGTTTGGAGCCTCCCCTTGATATGTGGGAAAAATAGTCTAGAGGGTTAGTGTTTCACCGGGTTTCATTATCTTTACCTGGGTGTCACATGCCTCTTCCACTTTTTCTTTGTACTCAGATGGGTCGGTGTCCCATATGTGCATGGGTACTGCCTGCTTTGGATTGATCTCGATGGTTGCATCCGCGGCCTCAGGGTTGTCCATAGTGTATGTTCCACCGCTTGGAACCAGTAATAGATCGATGGCCTTGATTTTCTTCATCTCATCGATGAAGTCTGTGTCTCCTGTATGGTATACTCTTTTTCCTTCGGCTTCCACTATGTATCCTACGCCTATTCCTTTGGGGTGGTAGGGTGTGTCCGGGCTTCTGAAGCGTTTAAAGTTGTATGCCTCTACGGCGTGTATCTTTACATCGTCTATGGTGGTGGTTTCACCGGGTTTAAGGGTGGTTACCTCTGTGCCTATTTTTTCACCGCATTCAATTGTGGCGATTATCTTTGTGGAGTCTTTCTTGGCTTTTTTTACTTTTTCGGGTTTGCAGTGATCATCATGGTGGTGGGTGCTTAGGATGATGTCTGCTTTCTCCTCGTATTCTCCTTCATAGGGGTCCAGGTAGATGATTTTGTCATCTGTATTGATCTGCCAGCTTGCGTGGCCTAGCCATTTTACTTTCATATGTATCATGTATATGGTGTTGTTTCTGGTTTATTGTGTTTCTGGTTTGGACTCGTAGGCTGTGAAGTAGGCTAACCCGAATATGATTCTCAGGGCGCTGCTGAGGAATAAGCCCTTGTTGAGGCCCGCGACGCCGCCGAAGTAAGTGTCTATGATGTAGCCGCCCAGGTTGGAGCCTATGAAGCTGGCTACGCCGAAGGCCGCTGTGCTACTGGCCAGATAGGTGGCCCGTAGCTCACCGGGGGCCAGGTCGATGATGTAGGTGGATTCGCTGCTCATCCAGGCGGCCATGCCGAAGCCTAGGAATAGCTCGCCTATGGCTATGTGCCACCACTGGGTTGCTAGAGCGTAGGTTATGGGGGCGATAGCCATGGTGAGGCGGCTCATGGTGATTATGGGTTTCCTACCGATATTATCCATGAGGTTACCCAGTCTACGCTGGCTTAGTGTACTTACAAGGCTACTGGTGAGGCTCAGGGTGCTTATCTGCCATATCCTCATGTTGAGGCGGTGGGTTATCACCATGGGGAATAGGGGCCACGCAAAGCTCATGCCTGCCCCATAGAGGAAGTTGAGGGCGAGGTACCTTGTTAGCTTGGGGTCTCTGAATAGTTCACTTATGTTGAGTTTTCGCCGGTTCTCTCGTAGTGGTTTCTCTGTTGTCCTCAGTATCAGTATTCCGCTTAGTAGGCTGGTGGCTGCGGCTAGGGCTAGTACTATGTGGTAGCTCGCGGTGGTGGTGTCGCCGATTTGGTTTATGCTGATTAGTATGGCGATCACCATGGCGGTGAAGCTGCCCAGTTGGCTGATGGCGTTGATGGCGCCGATTATTCTGCCCCTGTTGGATTGGGTTGTGTAGTCGCCTAAGAGACTATTCCAGCTTGGTATGCTTAGACCGTTACCGAAGCTACTGAGGATCACTAACCAGATTAACCTGCCCGGGTTATCAGTCAATAACAGGGCTGTGATAGCTAGAGCGTTAAGAATACGACCCGCTGAGATAAATCTCCTCTTTCCATAACGATCCGATAACTGGCCGGATAGTAGTTGGGTTAGGTTGGCGCTGAGGCTCTTGGCGCCCTGAAGGAACCCCATCTGGTTGACTGTGGCGCCTGCTGCTGCGACGAGGAGATTGTTGAAGCGGTTGTTAAGGCTGTCACTGAATAATTGTGTGAACCCTGTCGCCATCAGGATCCTGTTGGTCTGTAAGGGTGTCTCCTCGTCGCTCATTTCGCCCTTGGATCACATTCAAGGGTATAAAGATATCTGAAACTTAGGGTCTTGTCTCGGGTAAGCTCATGTATGTTAAGCCCAGCACGAGTCTTAGGACCCCCGCGGTTATGAGCCCGATCTGGACTGCCGCAAGTTCTCCACCTAGTATGTTCTGGACTACTTGGCCACCTAGATTTGATCCGATGAAGGTGGCTACGCCTATGGTTGCCATGCTACTGGCCAGGTAGGTAGCTCTTAGATGGATTGGGGCGATGTCTATGATGTATGTGCTCTGGCTGCTGAGCCATGAGGCTATTCCAAGTCCGCTTATGGCTTCTACTAATGCTATGTGGCTCCAGTGGGTTGCAAAAGGGTAGATAAGGCAGCTACCCGCCATCACTATGCGGCTCAGGGTGAGTACCTGTCTTCTGCCAACGTGATCCATTATAGCCCCGATTTTCCGCTGGCTGAGGGCTCCTATTAGTGTGTTTGTGATGCTTGTGACCGCGACCTGCCATACTGTTAGATGTAGTTTCTCTGATAATATGTAGGGGAATAAGGGCATCGCGATGCTTGATCCCAGGTTATACAGGAATGTGAGTGTGAGGAAGCGGGTGAGAGCCTTATCCCTCCATATCTCACCCAGTCTCAGATCGGGTTTAATCTGTTTACCTCTTTTTTCTTTCAGGGTCAGGCTGGTTAATGCGCTTAGAAGGCTTGCGGCTGCTGCTAGTAGAATTACCGGTGTGTAGCTCTGTCTGGTGGTGGAAGCTGTGTCTCGGATGCTTATGAGGAAGGCGGTTGTCATGGCTGCTAACCCCCCTAGGTAGGCGATACTGTTTATGCCTGCTATTATCTCTCCCCGCCTTGTATCGCTTGTGTAGTCTCCTAGTAGGCTGTTCCAGCTGGGTATGGCCATACTGATGGCTATACTTGCTATGATTACAAGGGTGATAAAGTAGCCGGGGGCATCTATTCTGAGCACTGCCAGCAGCATGACGCCGTTAATGGCTCTACCAGCTACTATCAAGGGCCTTTTTCCGATTCGATCCGCGATTCTCCCGAATATTAGCTGGAATAGGTTGATGCTGAGGGTTCTGGAGGCGTTGAGAAAGCCCAGCTGGTCTACTGTGGCGCCTGTGGCTATAGCCAGTAAGTTGATGTAGCGTTGGATCAATGAGTCGCTGTATTGCTGCAGAAAGGCTGTTGCGTGGAGTTGTGTGCTGGTTTTTAGTGGTTTATCCTCGTGGGGCATTTTCTTGTCTTTGTTTATGTAGGGGTTTAAGATTATCCCGTCGTATAGTTTGAATTATTTGTTGTGTTGATCTGATAATAGTGTAGGGTTCTATTGTTTTTTGGTTATTCTTGTTGCTGTTTATGTTACATTTCTGTAAATGTCTTAAAAATAAAAATTAGTTATCTTTTTCTGAACTTACGTAAAAATATTGCAATCTTACTCTACTCGATAAGCGAGATGCATACATCGATGAGAGAGTTGTTCCTAGTTTATCCACCAGACCTTATATTCGCTTAATCCCGACATTCAGTTATGTGTGAGTGGGTTCGTCAATCAATCATTGATCGCCTCAACGGTAGACATATCCACCTGAGACCATATGCAGCCTTTGAGGGGTTATCATCTGCAGAAGCCAAGAAAACCGTTAAAGGTACGAGATCGGTGCTTGAATTACTTTATCACATTGTTTACTGGCTTGAGTACTCACTGGCATTATTGCGTAGCAAGGAAGTGGAACACGTAGAGGACGCGGACTGGGATATTGAGAAGTCAAGCTGGGAGGACCTCTTGGCAAGGTTTATCATGGGGAAATCACGTCTCGAGTTCATCGCCGAGAACTGGGACTTGGACAGGGAAGTGAGGATCAGTGACGGGTCGGTCACCTGTGTAGGCGCCGAGTTACTGGGAGTCATCCAGCATAACAGCTACCATCTGGGTCAAATCATATCAACTCGCCGCGTCCTTGGGCTCTGGCCTAAGAAATGAGCCCTCCTATTTGTCTCGGTTTGTGGCGTCAACCTGTTTTATGACATACTTTGAAAATAGGGTTTCATATGGTTTTGGATAACCTTATTTCTCCTGGCAATTCAATGGATAAACAGGGATCATAGGCTCATGGTCAAGGTGTTTTTATTCGACCTCGGGAACACGTTAATAAGCTATTATACTCGGGACGAGTTCCCAGAGGTCCTGGAAAACGCTATAGAGAACTGTATAAGCTATCTCCGCAGTCAGGAAATAGAGTTCAAAGAGGATATCTGGATAAAGGTTCAAAGGAATAACCATGAATCCCCAGAAAACAGGGTCAGACCACTATGTGAAAGACTAGGCGATATTTTCTCCATCAATGATCCCTTCACTATTGACAGGTTGTGCGGCGTATTCATGGAGCCCATTCTCAAGACAGGGAACCTCCACGGTGACGTGATACCCAGATTAAAGGCTCTTAAGAAACGCGGATACCTTCTCGGCGTAGTATCTAATACTCCATGGGGGTGCCCGTCTCATATTTGGAGAAGAGAGCTGATAAAACATGGCCTCCAAAAGTATTTCGATGTTACCGTTTTCTGCGTGGATGTAGGGTGGAGAAAACCCGATAAACGCATATTTCAGTACGCGTTAGACCAATTAGATGTAAGCCCATCTGAGTGCATTTTCATCGGGGATGATCCAAGATGGGATATAGCTGGACCAGAAGCTATGGGTATCAAGAGCATATTGATAGATAGGACAGGGAAAAACTCTGAAGCCATTCATAGACTGGAAGAAATCCTGAATTCGCTCTAGTTTAATGCCTCGCATGTTTCTGTTCAGGAAATCATTCAGTTAATGAAGTGTATTTATTCATCCAGTAATGTTTTCTCCGTCTATAAACTCTCTAGTATACATTCATGGGCGAAGTTATTAAAATTCTCAGTCATCCAAACCACCCTTAAGCTGATCCGGTATGAGTCTCCCTAAATAGACGGAAAAGGGGGTTCAAACCAAACTCTTACCCTTCTCACCTAATAAAACAGGTAAAACAACAATATCAAAACAATACCCGAAAAGAAACAAAAAGAAACCAAATAAACTGAGCGAAAATGGTAGCGGGGGGTAGATTTGAACTACCGGCCTCGGGGTTATGAGCCCCGCGGGCTAACCTGACTGCCCTACCCCGCTAACCTCTCCCCCATTAAGAAACTATAGT
>WJJC01000108.1 GCA_014729945.1 Candidatus Bathyarchaeota archaeon | reverse complement strand
TTATTGTTGTCTCATATTGATGAAACATTTTTAATGGACTAACCTATAAGGTGTAAAGTTAATGGGTCTGTAGCTCAGCAAGGCAGAGCGGTGGCCTCTTAAGCCATTGGCCGAGGGTTCGAATCCCTCCAGACCCGCCACTAGTTATGTCCTCTCCGGTCTTGGCATAGGTATGGTGTCTTCTTGTACTCAATGAACTCTCATAAAAGGGGGAATTCAGTAACATCTTAGACTTTGTATCCGGCTGTTTCCGTTGAAACCGTGGTCATTGGAACAAAGAATAGATTATATTTAAGGATATTAAGGGAGAGTCTCTTTCTGGTGGGTGTAATAATCCTTTTTCTAGACCGTGTGCTAGCAGCTTTCTTTAACTCCGCATACCATGTTTTAGGTAACTTAACATATGCCAAAACTTGGCTGTACGTTTGGGGATAAAATTGAGAGAAAACACTGTCTGGGTTGACTTTGAGTTCATGGAGCAGTTTATGGTAGACGTTTTTAAAGGTCTAGGGGTTCCAGAGGAGGACGCTGAGATATGCGCAGAGGTATTGATCACCAGCGATAAACGGGGGATCGATAGCCACGGTGTAAATCGGCTAAAACCTATGTACTATGACAGGATCAAAACTGAGATTCAGTATCCCAAATCACGATACGAGATAATCCGGGAGACCCCGACGACGGCGGTTATCGAGGGAAACAGGGGGATGGGTCACGCTACAGCCAAGCAAGCTATGGAGTTAGCCATCAGTAAGGCAAGGGAACACGGTCTCGGTATGACCGTGGTTCGTAACAGCACCCACTATGGTATCGCCGGGTATTATTCTTTGATGGCCGCTGATGCTGGTATGATTGGAATCACAGGAACCAATGCACGCCCCTCGGTGGCACCCACCTATGGAGTAGAACCTATGCTGGGCACCAACCCCTTCACCATCGGTTTGCCAACAGATGAAGACTTTCCCTTCATACTGGATCCAGCTACCAGCATTATCCATCGAGGCAAGGTTGAGGTCTACGCTAGAAGAGGTGAACAACTACTTCCAGGCCTAGTGATTGATGAGAAGGGAGAGTACCTGACTGATCCGGACACCATCTTGGAAAAGCTACTAGAGAAAGAAGCCTCTTTCCTACCCTTAGGTGGTAAAGCAGAGACAGGGGGCTACAAGGGTTACGGGTACAGCACCGTGGTTGAGATACTATCCTCCGCGCTACAGGGCGGGGCTTTTCTCCAAGCAATAACCGGGGTTAATGTAGGTTACTTTTTCCTAGCCATAAACATTGAGGCCTTCATAGACCTAGAGTCCTTCAAGAAGACTACCGGTGATATTCTTAGAACTCTCCGAAGCGCAAAAAGGATCCCCGGGGAGCAACGTATCTATACCGCTGGAGAGAAAGAACATCTGGCCTGGCTGAGACGAAGAGACAAAGGAGTACCCCTCAACCGTAGCCTCAGAGAAGAGGTGATGCAGATGCGTGACGAGTTAGGCTTAAACACAGTCTTTCCATGGGAATAACAAGTCATGGTTCTAAAGATAGGTCACAGGGGAGCAGCCGGGCATGCTCCTGAGAACACGTTAAAATCTTTTATGGCTGCTATTTGTCTCGGTTGTGATATGATTGAGCTTGATGTTCACCTCTGTGCATCAGGTGAAGTCATGGTCATCCACGATGATACGGTGGATAGAACCACAGATGGATCTGGTCGGGTATCAGAGTTGTCCCTTGATGAGTTAAAACGGTTAGACGCTGGGGCTGGTGAACAGGTTCCTACCTTGGTTGAGGTATTGGACCTTCTCAAAGATCGTGTACTTCTCAACATAGAACTCAAAGGTCTCCGTATAGCGGAACCGGTTTACAGGATATTAACGTTAAAGGGATGGAGAAACGAGGATTTCATGGTCTCCTCATTCAACTGGGGGATGCTAAGAGAGTACAAGGATCTTAATCTAAATGCAAGACTAGGTGTCTTGTCTTTTAATAACCATGAAGAGGCTCTGGCCTATGCTCAGATCATTGATGCGGACAGTATCAACCTCTATCACAAATTATTAAGTCAAGAATATGTGGATGAGGTGCATCGAAATGGATTTAAAATCTATCCATGGACTTTAAACAATGCAGAGGATATAAAAAACGCCATAAATTTGGGCGTGGACGGGATTATCAGTGATTATCCTGACAGGATTACATTTTGATTAGATACTCTGCGAATTCCTCAAGATCTGTGAACATATGGTCGAATGCGCCGCTGAACATGATATCCTTCTTGAATCGTGTATTGAATCGATCCATATGTTCCTCTTTAAGGTCTATGAATCCTATGATGGGTTTACCAGCCTCAGCCGCCATCCCCACCTCAACTGCGGAGTCAACCCCATAACACCCCTCTTTTGTAAAATAGGTTATAAACACATCCGCGTTTCTAATTAAGACTAGGTTGTTAAGGAAGATCTCACCGGATGGGGCATCCTGGTAGGTGTCCTTTGCCGAGTAATATACAATGTGGCCATGTTTCTCTAGGAACCGGGCGATCTTCGCGGTCTCCTCATGGTACATGTTTCGCGCTGAGATGTAAATCCTCATACCCGTGAAATGTTTGGAGATGAATGTATTAAGTTAACGGCTTTAAATATAAACTAAGTTAATTCGCCTATCCCTTTTATCTCAGGGATACAATGGGTTCAGAGTAGTGATCAAGTAATGGTTTTACCTGTAAAAGTATTCGAGATCAGGGGACTCGAAGGCAACCCCTTGGACAAGTTGATTGGTTGGCGAGAAGCGACGGATGTAGAAGGTGAGGACGATTTACAACTCATCACTGAGGTCATCGAGGTCGAGGAAGAAGAGGATATGATAAGAGGTATCTTCGCCAAGGATTTCTATAGGGAGCGAACTTATCGTCGCCGAATAATATCTAGTCCACAGACAGAGGAAGCACCTTTCTGGCTACTGGAGCATGATGATAGGGGTTTTCTCGTGGTTATGGCTCCTAGCGTGGCTCGTGGTGTCAAAAAGTTGCTGAGTAATCATGTGGCTACCGCTCTAGGTGGGATTCTGAACGCAGATGTACGTGAATCCAAGATCACCCACGAGACACTTCAGAGACTCCACGAGTCTAATCCTCAGGCAACTAACCTGATATGGTTTGATAACGTGGATCTACCGGGGGTCAATAAGCTCTGCCTTAGTGGAGAGGGCTTGGCTGATACTGGTATGTACAAGGAGTATATCGACCATGGTATGATATGGTATGTTGTGTTCGCCAGTCAGGAAAAAGGATACACCATTGGTATCACCCGTAGCGTAGTTATAACCAACTTTAGCAAGTCAACACCGGAAGAGTTCATCGACTTCGTTAGAGACGATATATTGAACCTAGTCGAATAAACTTCCCCATTCCTTTTTCCGCAGGTTTCTTATCCCGGTTTTACGAATTCCATATTATGCTTGATGAGATAGATGAGAAGATACTAGATCTTCTTGAGGAGAACGCTCGTATGACCTATGTCGAGATAGCGGATCTAGTCGGATTGAGTGAAGGCGCGGTTAGGAACAGGATCCAGGGATTACTGGAGGATGGTGTGATTAAACGATTTACCATCGAGAAATCAGTCAATCATGGGGTTCGAGCTCTCACCATGATAGCTGTTGAGCCGAGTATTCCGACTTATGAGGTGAGTAAGAAGGTAAACCAACTTGGTGGGGTTGAACGTATCTATGAGGTCACCGGGGAATATGATATCGTCATGGTCTCCAGTGGTAACAATATTGAGAGCATCAACCACGTCATAGAGGATATACGAAAGATAGAGGGCGTCGAGAAGACTAACACCATCATCGTGTTGAGGACTATATAGAGGATACATATTTGAAGATCTACTTCGCAGGCAGTATAAGGGGCAGTGAACCAGATCGTGAATGGTTCCAGCAACTAATTCAGTACATCAAGCAGTACGCAAAGGTAATGACCGAGCACAGTTTTGATTTCAGCTACGAGAATGAGATCAAGAAGGATGATACGGGGATATATACAACGGATATGGCGTGGCTCATGAAATCCGATGTGTTAATAGCAGAGGTGACAGCACCCAGCCTAGGTGTGGGCTACGAGATCGCAAAAGCCGAAACTTGGGGCCTACCGGTGCTCCTATTATACAGGGAATCCCTAAACAGAGCACCCTCAGCCATTCTAAACGGAAACAAGAACCTACACATGATAAAATATAACGAGAAACCTGAGGTATTCAAAGCCATAGCTGAATTCATCGAGGCGCTACGCCTAGACGCATAAGCTCAGCTTCGGTGCAGAGATGAACTCCCCCGGTCCAGTTTCCTTCCCGTATTATCTCCCTATAAACCTCAACGGCTTTTATGGGCTCGTCTCGCGCCATGTACAGGTTTCCCACTGCCTGTGCCCGTGTCATGAACCTTATGGGGCCTTCTCTTCGTGCCTT
>WJJC01000107.1 GCA_014729945.1 Candidatus Bathyarchaeota archaeon | reverse complement strand
CCCTAAGGGCAAGAACTATAGTATGGATTTCGGTAGCTTTCAGCCTCCAGATAGTATATTTCTTGATAAGAGGTTACCCTCTAGCGATCATCCTATGCATATGCCAGATTTCGCTGAGACATTAACTGTTTACAGTGCGGTCCATGAGATAATACACGCGGATGATCATATAGGCGGGGATAAGCTGCTGCTTGCTACGTGTAGGCATATTCTAAGGGAGCACGTGGATAAGCTGGAGCGTAGCCTCCAGATAATCAAGAAAGAGGGTGGACATAATGTGATTAAGGACTATGAGGACTTGGCTAGTCTCTGGTCTATCCAGTACTTGGATATGGTGACTCATTACAAGTGCTATGTTGTTCTAAGATATATGGAGTATCCCAAGCTTGATCAGATATGGTCCAGACTTAGCCAAGAGTATTTTCCACCCAACCTCTTAACCTGCATAGAGGTAAGTCGTGGTACTGACTATATTTTCAAGTTATTCACGGATATGGTTGGTGAGTACTGTTTGATAGAAGCCCTTGAAGAGTACAAGCAGATTAAGGAGAGAGAAACCCAGAGCTACATGGTCTAGGTAAGCTTAATCAATGAAAATCAAGTATTTCCTATAATATGCTCTTCGATACTCTTGTTGATACATATCAGAGATTAGAATCCACGGCTAGCCGAATAGAGATGACGGATATTCTCGCTGAACTTCTTGAAGAAGCCACGGCTGAGGAGATTGATAAGATCATCTATTTGACTCAGGGTAAGATTCACCCGGACTGGAAGGGTGAGCCCGAGATCGGTATGGCTGAGAAGATGGTTATTGAGACCCTTAGATTGGTTACTGGGTTGAAGAAAGCAACTGTTGAACGTATGGTTCAGGAGCTCGGTGACATTGGGTTGGCATCGGAGAAGGCTATGAGGAAGAAGAAGCAGAAAGGTCTCTATAAAAAGGAGTTAACTGTATCTGATATATATCATGGGTTGGAGGAGATCGCTCACTTCGAGGGTACAGGAAGCTCCAAACGTAAAATGGATGCATTAGGCGGTTTACTGGCTGATGCTTCGCCGTTGGGGGCGCGCTATCTGAGCAGAATGGTTGAGGGGAAACTCAGGTTGGGGATAGGCGATATGACTATTTTGGATGCATTATCACAGGCATACACCGGAACAAAGGATGAGCGACCAACTCTTGAACGCGCATACAATTTGAGTAGCGACCTCGGTACCGTAGCTGTAACTCTGGTGGAGGAAGGTTTAGAGGAGGTCGAATCGTTCAGGGTTCGCGTAGGGTACCCGATACGGGTTATGGCTGCCCAGAGGCTCAGCACTGCTGAGGAAGTTATCGATAAATTGAATGGATTGTGCTCTGCGGAGTTCAAGCTAGATGGTGAAAGGTTTCAGATTCATAAGAAAGGTGACGAAGTGCAAATATTCAGCAGACGCCTAGAGAATATTACCTACATGTACCCAGATGTGGTAGAACTTACCCGTTCTCATGTTAAAGTAGAGGAGGCAATAATAGAGGGGGAAGCAGTAGCTTATGACCCCGACACAGGGGATGACTTACCCTTTCAGACTCTGATGCAGAGAAGACGTAAATATAGGATCGAGGAGATGATGGAGAAGATACCTGTGAGGGTCTATCTCTTTGATTGTCTGTATGATGGAGAGGATCTGACCTTAACAGCTTATCCTAAGCGGATTGAGCGTCTATCAGATATTATTGATGAATCTGATGAGTTCAAACTAGTGGAAAGACTGGAGACCGATGACCCCACTGAGCTTGACAAGTTCTTCCAATTAGCCATCGCAGAAGGTACAGAGGGTCTCGTGGTGAAATCTACTGGACCAGAATCGATCTACCGGGCAGGAGCTCGTTCATGGCTATGGGTGAAACTCAAGCGAAGTTACCAGAGTAAGATGCAGGATCATGTAGATCTAGCCGTAGTTGGGGCTCTATATGGTAGGGGCAGACG
Organism: Candidatus Bathyarchaeota archaeon; assembly: GCA_014729945.1. The sequence goes on along the minus strand of WJJC01000107.1, from coordinate 4,413 downwards.
TGCAGGTAGTTACGGTGCCCTGCTTGCGGCTGTTTATGACCCGGAGATGGATCTATTCAAGACCGTATGTAAGGTGGGTTCTGGTTTCACTGATGAGAACCTTGAGGAAATGTCTGAGCGATTGGACGAGGACCGTATGGAGAGTAAACCGATTAATGTTGAGTCGTTGGTGGAGCCGGATGTTTGGTTTGAACCCGAAGTTGTTATAGAAGTACTTGGAGATGAGATCACACTTAGTCCACTACATACCGCTGCATTTGATGAGCTCCGTGAGGGCTCCGGGTTAGCCATACGGTTCCCACGGTTTACTCGTTGGCGTGACGATAAATCCGCTGAGGACGCCACACAGGTCTCTGAGATAGTGGATATGTATAATGCTCAATTGAAAAGTATCTAGCAAATATTATACCTATCTAGCTACGCTTATTTGGCTATGCATGAAGATTTGCTCAAAAAAATAGACCATGATTACACAGTGGATAAGCTAGAGGAGATGATAGCCATCCCTAGTGTCGTGAAAGAAGAGAAAGACCTAGCACACTATCTGCAAGATGAATTACTAGCCCTAGGGTTAGAGACTGAACTTCATGAGGTTCAGCCAGGTAGACCTAACATATACGGTAAATTAGTGGGTTCTAAACCGGGTAAAAAGATCAACTATGGTGGACATTTGGATACTGTCCCCGTAGTGAAAGGATGGGAGACAGACCCCTTCAAGCCAGTGAAGAAAGACGGAAAGATCTATGGTCTGGGTAGTAATGATATGAAAGCCGGATTAGCTTGTGCGTTATCCATGTTGAAAGCTTTCGCGGATAGTGACTACGAGTTTAATGGCGAAATAAGTTTCGCAGGCGTAATAGATGAAGAAGCATATGGTGAGGGTGCCAAGGCCATGCTCAAGACAGACTGGGCTAATATAGACACTATTGTATTAGGTGAGCCCAGTACAGGTGAGAAAGACAATCCCACGCCACTGGGGATCACAGGCAAAGTCCTCTACGATATCTATGTACACGGTAAGGCAGCTCACGGTTTCCACCCCGAGGATGGTGTAAACGCGATTGAGCAAGCGGGGATTATACTAGCTAACTTGGATAAACTCAATATAGCCGAGAAAGAGGGATTCAAGGGTAATTATAGTACTTTGAAGATCGAGGGTGGATACGAGGTCTACAGCGTAGTTGTGCCCGCCATGTGCAGATTTGAGGTAAACAGGTTAACGGTGCCTGGTGAGACAGTTGAGAGCGTAATTGAGGATATGGAGAAGCTGATTGCTTCACTAGATCTGGATGCAATGGTTGAGGTGAAGACTAAACCACCTCTCTACCAATCATATTTATTGGAGCAAACTCATCCTTTCGTAGAGTTATTCGACAAAACCTATCGCGATGTTACAGGTAAGGCTTGTAACTATGAGTACAGTAGTAGTATAACTGATGCTAACACTTTCACGGGTGAGGGAGGTATACCCTGTATGCATCTAGGTCCGTACGCTGGTGGAACCCATCAGAAGAACGAGTACACAAGACTTGACAGCATTCCACCGGTGACTAAGATCTACACTGAGCTTGCCGCTCGATTCCTCTCTTAAACATGAAAAGCCTAAAACCTTCTTTACATTCTTTCTCTAACATGCTTGATGAAGTACTCCTTTACCTCGATGAAGCGTACACTGTGAAGCTGAGCGAGGAGATGATTGAGATACCCAGCGTAACTGGAAACGAGGAAGAATTAGCGCTATATATTCAGGAGAAGCTTGAGAGCTACGGTATGAATGTAGAGCTACAATATGTTGCTGATAAACGACCTAATGTATATGGCATCATCGACTGGGATAAACCCGGTAAGAGGTTAAATTATAATGCCCACACTGATACGGTTCCAGCCGGTGATGACTGGGAGACAGACCCGTTTAAGGCTGTGATCAAAGGGGAAAAGCTCTATGGCCGCGGTGCATGTGACATGAAAACAGGCATCGCTTGCGCCCTCAACATGATCAAGGCTATAGCAGACTCAGGCGTAGAGTTAAACGGTGAACTAAGCTTCAGCGGTGTGATTGATCAGGAAGCCACTGATATTGGTGCGTGGGCCATGATGGATGTGCCCAAATGGAGGAGCCTCGACGGAGTAGTATTAACATATAGTTACCCTGGCGATGAGACCAAGCCAATACCCTTGGGATTAACGGGGAAAATACTATACAACATAAAAGTAAAAGGTAAGGCTGCCCACGGGTTCAGACCCTACCTAGGTGTGAACGCGGTAGAGGACGCGGCCAAGATCATAGCAAACCTAGATAAGTTAGAGCTGAGAGAGCACCCTGATTTTGGCAGTGGAACAGTTTGCACATTGAAGACCGAAGGTGGCTATGAGCAATATAGCATAGTGGTTCCTGAACACGCCCGTTTTGAAGTGAATAGACTTCTCGTCCCAAATGAATCCATCCAATATGCCTTGGATGATATGGAACGGTTGGTTTGTAGCCTCGAGCTTGAGTCCAGCGTAGATGTAGATGTCAAGCCACCGAAATATGAACCATACCTCTGCTCAAAAGATGAACCACTGATGAAGACCCTGGATAACGCATACCGGGAAGTCATGGGTAATCCCCCTCTATACGAGTACGCTTACGGTATCACCAACGCTAACATATTCCAAGGGGAACAGGGGATCCCATGCATACACATAGGACCCCAGCGGGGTGGAGCACATCAACCTAATGAACACGTAAAACTAGAGTGGTTACCACCGATATCAGAGATGTACACACGGATAGCTTTGGACTATTTGGGATAACCCCTATTTTTATATCATAAACGCATTGAAAAGCATTGATTAAATTGCCGGAAGAAGCATCTTACACGGATTTTAAGAAACTAGATATTAGAATAGGATCCATTGAGTCATGTGAGCAGGTAAAGGGATCAGATAAGCTATACAGGATAAAGGTGGCCTGTGGAGAAGAGGAACTCAGACAGATACTCAGCAGCCTTGTGGACTATTATACCCCTGATGAACTAGTAGGGATGCGCATACCCGTGATTGTTAACCTTAAGCCAGCAAAGATATTTGGCCATATGAGTTATGGCATGTTGTTGGCAGCCGAAATAGATGACGAATGCGTACTCTTGACAACTGATCAGGAGATCAGGAACGGCGCCAAGGTAACCTAGAGAATTTTGAAAAGCCTTAGTTATTGTTTATTTACCTAACCTTTCAATAGTATTATCTGTAAAACAGAAATCAGTACCTAAAAATTGGTAATATTGTTAAGGTTAAGAGTGTTTAACGCCTTCTTCTCTTTGCCTCAAGTTTTCTGAGAGCAACGTCTGTTGCCTGAAGAAGAGGGTCGTATAACTCGCTTACAGGTGGACAGTATGCGAGTTCAATGGTGGAGAACTCCTCTAGCGTCATCTCCTTCTTGATTCCAAGTGCTATCATATTTATCCTCCAGTCAGTTCCTTCCATCCCGATGGCGTGTCCCCCCAGCAGTTTACCGGTGTCTGCATCCGCGATTATTTTGATGCTAATTTCTTTGGCTCCGGGAATCCAGTTGGGTTTGTTAACAGTGTTTGCCCTACCACTCACCACCGTGTAACCTGCGTTTTCGGCTCCAATTGTATTGTACCCTGTTGCTGCAACCTCAAATTCACCAACATAGCTGACAAATGTTCCTAGTGTACCATCATATGTAGTGTCTCCACCCGCTGAGTTTATCCCCGCTACCTTAGCCTGTCTGTACGCGGTTGTAGCCAAGGCTATTCTCGCAGGTGATCCATCTATCATATTGTAACTGAGACAGTTATCCCCAACAGCGTAAATATCGAGTTCATTTGTACGCATATGCTCATCAACTTTGATGCTTCCTCTTTCAATTTCGAGTCCCATCTTTTCAGCCAGATCAATCTTACTATTAACCCCTGCCGCTAAAATGACAAAGTCAACTGGTATCACCTCTCCTTCAATGGTGACTGATTCTACTTGGTCACCTCCGTTTATACTATCTATCCCCTTTCCGAAGTGAACATGAAGACCCTTCTCCCTTATGTGTTCCACCAGTATTTCACCCATATCCGGGTCAATGTTCCTTGGTAAGGCTGGCTCGCTACGTTTTGTGATATGAACATCAACACCCAGATGCTTCAATGCAAGGGCGATCTCCATACCAATAGCCCCCCCGCCTATAACAGCAGCTGTACTGGATTTCAGAGCCACATCACGTACGGTCTGCCCTTCTTCAGGAGTATTTACAGTGTAGATGCCTTTCCCAATGAACTCTTTGATCCCGGGAACTGGTAGTAGTTTAGGTTTGCTCCCAGTTGCTATTATCAGTGAGTCATAGTCAACCCATGTGTCCTTACCTGTCTCCAGATTTCTTATCTTTACCTTTTTATTATTTGGATCGCCCTCTAT
>WJJC01000106.1 GCA_014729945.1 Candidatus Bathyarchaeota archaeon | reverse complement strand
GATCTACACCAGTCTATTCCCAATGGGGGGTTCTATTCTGGAATTGGAGTGCATAATCACTTAAAACTTCTACGCTGTAAATCTAAAAAATGAGGGCTAATCTTTACCATCTAAGAGTAAGCGACGCCCCTGTCTGAGATAAACAACTGGAACGCCTTCGCTCCGCGCTTTTTTCCGCAATTCCTTATCAATAGTCCCGATAATCATATTCTGTTTCTTCGCTAACTTGATTAGAGAGTCATCAACAAGTAGAGAGGAGTCATCCTCGATAATATGGCATTTCTCAGCCATCTGCAGAGCGAAGGATAACTCCCTTGCGAAGCCTGGTTTAGCCCCCATTTTGAGTATTTTTATCTCATCGATTACTTGGGTGGATACATAGAATTTCGCGGTATCATTAACTGCATCATCTGTTTCATTAAAAATATCAACTTTGTAGCGGAGAGGTATAAGTAAAAAATTAGTGTCACATAGAATTTTTGTAGGCAACTTTAGCCACTTACGGTTCCCACGCCGATTAGACGCCATCTTCCACCAACTCTACGGCTGATGGCCACTCTATCTCCATGTAGAGCACATACAGGTATTGAGAGATCCATCACCATCTCCTCTTTGCTAACTTCGGTTACCTCACCAGTAGTCTTAGCGGTGCCCACGTTTAACAACAGCGTCTCGCCTCTGGCTATCATGGCTACTTTTTCCTCTGTAGTTGTACCTACTACGGTATCGAATAATCTGTAAGATAACGCCATAGTGTCAACCACATCCGGTAAGGTACCGGGTTTACCCGCCAAGCTACCAACTAATCCATCTGACTTTGTAAGGCTCGGATCCAGCATTGTTCCTATTCCCGCTAAACCTCCTGGCATGGCTTCCTCTACAGCTGTATTACCGACGTGAAGACTGGTGATTGTAGTGTACAATTCCCTCATCTTCACCCTATTTTTCTGTCTTTGAGGTAAGCCAGGTCTGATCTCTATCTCGTCTCCTACTATGAAGCTTCCTTGTGTTATGCTTCCACCTACTACTCCACCGATCATATCCTCAACAGGCGTACCCGGTGTGTTTACGTCAAAGCTTCTAACGATATACATTCTTGGAGGAAGAGCAGCGTCTCTTTCAGGGGTTGGAAGATATTCCTGCATAGCTTGAATAAGCAAATCAATGTTTACCACTTGTTGGGCGGATACAGGTATAATAGGTGCATCCTCTGCGATGCTCCCCTTGAGGAAATCCTTTATCTCATTATAACTCTCCTCAGCCCTCTCCCTTGACACGAGGTCAATTTTATTTTGAACCACGATCAAATCTCTTAAACCAACTGCGTCAATAGCAGCTAGGTGCTCCCGTGTCTGGGGCTGCGGACATGTCTCGTTAGCAGCTATTACCAGTATGGCTCCATCCATAACGGCTGCCCCACTTAGCATCGTTGCCATTAATATCTCGTGTCCTGGAGCATCAACAAAGCTCAGGGTTCTCTGGAGTTCTGCTTTTCCACCGCAGCTTGGACAGATCTCTGATGAGCAGTAACAATCAGGCTCATCACAGTCAGGGCACTTGTAGATAGCCGCATCAGCGTATCCTAGTTTGATGGTGATTCCTCGTTTTAACTCCTCGCTGTGTCGGCTGGCCCATTCTCCAGTTATAGCCTGAACTAGGGTTGTTTTTCCGTGGTCTACGTGTCCGATAGTGCCTATGTTTACTTCTGGTGGTTTAGGTAGTTTTGCGATGGTTGATCTCCCCTGCTAGTGTTTATGAAGCTGAATCTTTCCTTAAATACATATCTCCGATTAAGATTTGCTATAGGTAGTATATTGGTATGATTGGTAAAGAGTTATATCTAAAACCTTGTAGAGATAAGATAATCAGGTGCAAATAATGAGCGACGAAAAAGTTGCCGTGAAAATAAACAAAGAACTCTATGATAAAATTCAAGAGAAAATAGAGGGAACCAGCATAACCAGCGTCGAGGAATACATCGAGCTGCTTCTTGAGAACGAGTTCCCCGAAGAAACAGAATACACAGAGGAAGAAGAGGAGCTAATACGAGAGCGACTCAGACGACTAGGATACATTGAGTGACACCAATGCCAAGACCACACGGTGGAAGGCTAGTTAATCAACTCACGAGAGCAGCACTCATAGATAATAGAATGGAAGAGGCAGCAGAACTATCCAATGTCTCTGTGAGTAAAGAGCTAAGAATCGACCTAGAGAACATAGCTATTGGCCTCTACAGTCCACTAAAGGGACCATTAACCGAAAATGAGACAAACTCAGTAGCCTCAAACGGGAGATTATCGGATGATACCCCCTGGACGATCCCTATTCTTCTTGATGTATCAGAGGAGGATGCAGCGAGATTCAAAGAAGGGGACACCATTGCTCTCTCCAGTGGCGGAGAGGATTTTGCTCTCCTAGAAGTAGAGGACAAATATGTTTGCGAAAAAAAGAATTACTGTAAAAAAGTATACAAAACCAATGATGTGCAGCATCCGGGTGTTAAAAAAATAAGAGGTATGAACTCCATACTCGTTGGAGGAGAGATAGAGGTCTTCAAAGAGACAGATGGAATCTTCCCTCAGTATAGACTCAAACCAGAGGAATCCCGGTTCTTATTCAAAGAGAAGGGGTGGAGAACAGTGGCTGGCTTCCAGACACGAAACGCCCCCCATATTGGGCACGAATACGTTCAAAAGACAGCCCTCAGCTTTGTTGACGGTTTATTCATCAACCCATTAATAGGTAAAAAGAAGAAAGGCGACTTTACAGACATCGTGATACTTGAGAGCTATGAAGCTTTAATTGATAACTACTTCCTAAAAAACTCGGCTGTACTAGTTACTCTTGAAATGGAGATGAGGTACGCTGGACCCAAGGAAGCCATACACCACGCCATCATAAGAAAGAACTATGGATGCAGCCACTTCATAGTTGGCAGAGACCACGCGGGCGTTGGGAGCTACTATGGACCATTTGAAGCCCAAGAAATCTTCGAAGATTACCCAGACCTTGGCATTACACCCATCTTTTTCAGAAACTTTTTCCACTGTAACAAATGTGGTGGGCCACAGAATGACAAGATCTGTCCGCACGGAGAAGAAGACAGAGTCAACTACAAGGGAAGGGTTATGCGCAAGCTTTTAGCCGAGGGAAAACACCCAAATCATACGCAGATGCGCCCAGAGGTTACTGAGGCTATACTGCGCCACGATAAGCCATTCGTGGAATAGCTCCTTTTTTCACTATCCTTTTAAAACGTAATTCACATGAAATGGGTATGGCGAATAAGATAGCAGCAAAACATATTTTAGTAGAGAAGCACAGCCAAGCGTTGAAGGTTTTAGAGGAGTTAAAAGAGGGAGCTAGTTTTGAGAATCTAGCCAGAAAGCACAGTACTTGTCCATCAGGTAAGAAAGGTGGAAGTCTCGGCCGTTTCAGCAGAGGACAGATGGTAAAGCCATTCGAGAAGGCGGCCTTTGATCTTGAATTCGGTGAGACCACTAAGGAACCTGTTAAAACACAGTTCGGCTACCATATTATCAAGAGGACAGGGTAAAACCCCATAACAAGGCATCGAATAGTCTTTTCCGGTTTCTCGTTATATCCTGGTATGTTTCAAATTCCAGCCAGCATGTCGGGCACTCCATTTTCTCTATTGTCTCTCTAGCATCCCAAGTACCAGGTGACATTAATATTTCATCCAGATTGTTCTCGTAGATGTTTCCTAGTTTGTGGTTCATTACTATGCATGGAAATACGTCACCCTGAGTGTTGATGAATACAGAGTTAGTTGCAGCTGTACAGGACATGGTTCTTTCACCTGAGATAAACTCCTTTGCACCCTGAACATAAGCTAGGTTTGTAAGACTATTTATAATCCCTTTTTCACGCTTGAAATTGTAGGCAATATAATCAAGGGTTTTATGTATATCATCGGGGGAGAAATCTGCTTTATTATCAGTGTTTTGGTAGTAATGCTCGCTAATGTTAACTGGTCTAAAGCTGAAGTCGGCTCCATGGCGATAAGATATTTTCTGTATTATTGGTGCATGCTTATAGTTCTGTGCCGTTAAGGTGAACCCCGTTGACAGTTTGAATGGATACTTTTCTCTCAGCGCCCCCAAGGTGACTAGGGTTTTTATGGCTTTTTTATAGCTCCCATCAATGCCCCTCTGTACGTCATGCATCTCTTCTTCTCCATCCAGCGAGACGGTGACTCCGATTCTAGAAGCATCTACTAGTTTCAATATTTTAGACAGGGTATCATACATCTTCTCAGGTAACAGGCCGTTAGTTGGTATCCATATCATACATTCTGGAGCCACATCGTTTACTGTATCAGCTATCTCAGGTAAGTCATTTCTAAGGAAAGGCTCACCTCCTGTAAGCTGGATAAATTGCAGGTTCTTGAGAAAATTATGGTTCTTGTGAAAAAAGTGGCTTATTTTCTCTATTGGAGGGTCTTCAGGCGGGTCTATTTTCCATATGTTGCACATAGTACATCTGCCATTGCATCTGCCTGTTACCGCAAAATTTGATATAGCTGATAATCCATCCACCATATATAAGAGTCCTCTGAAAGTAAATATTTAATGGTTAATGATTTATGGTTTGTCATATCTTGTTTCATTATGAAACATTTGAGGATGGATCATATTCACTTTTTTGCCACGGATCTGGACAAGGCAGTTGAGTTTTACGAAGGACTGGGGTGTGAATTGGTGAGACGGTTTAAACATAGTAATAGGGAGGCGGTTCAACTGAAAACACAGTTCGGTATGACCATAGATATCAATAAGACTAGGGCAGCGGATAACCCGGGTTATAGCCACTTTAGCATCTTAGTAGAGGATATTCAATCAGTTCATGAGGAACTAATGGAGAAAGGCTACGGGATAGATGGACCGGTCTATAATGAGGACACGAAGAGACATATTATTACTGTTCGTGACCCTAATGGTTTTCTCGTTCAGATGGTAGAAAAAGAATAGTTTATTCAATATTATTAGCACTATGGTACAAATAATACAATGTATTTATATCTTGATTAAATGGAAACGAGCCATGAAACACACATGAATGACATCCTCAACAAGACATTAGACGAAAACCTACAACAGGTAAGTGATATACTCAACACACTAGGAAACCCTAACCGACTACAGATAGTATCCTCACTCTCAAAGGGCGAAACAGAATTCAGTCAACTACAGGAGACCACCGAACTTAGCAAGACAGCGTTAGTACATCACTTGAAAACATTAATGGAAAACGATATCATAGAAAACCCGAGTAGAGGAACCTATACATTAAACGAGGATGGAAGAGACATCCTCACAAGTATAATTGACACATACGCAGGCACACTATGGAGGAAACAAAGGGAGGAGCATCTTCAAGCAGAACGTTTCATAAAAGCATATGAAAGGAGACACGAAAAAATGGAGTTAGATGTAAAAATTGTTGAACTGGAAACGATGCAAGTGGCTAGCTTCAGAGCAAAAAGCGAGACCCCCGAACATGACGCAGCTCAACTGCTAGCAAACTGGGCTCAAGGAAAAGAACTCCTAAATGATCTAGAATCACACCCCATATTCGGATTCAACAATCCTAGCCCCAGAAAAGGAGAGAAAGAATATGGATACGAGTTCTGGATAAAAGTAGATGATGACTTCACCGACGAGGAAGCAACCATAAAAGAGGTGTCAGGTGGAAGATACGCCGTAACCACCTGTCATAATCTTATGGATGTCGGGGATCTCTGGATGAAACTATATGATTGGGTGAAAGAGAGCGAGTGCGAGTACCGAGACGCTGAATGTCTAGAGAAACCCCATGAGTTAGGTGCATCAGATAAGGAACTAGTATTAGACCTCTATGAGCCCATAAAATAGTATCTTTTCCCCTGTTTCACATAGCTCCCTGTTTCCATTGTGTCCCATTCTTTTATACTTGTAAATTTGGTTATTTCGGTTATCAGGAGTAGACCATGGTAGAATCACATCTTCATAGATACTTGAAAAATGTTGGAACCATATGGCTTTACAACCAGATGTGTTACCTTGTCGACACGGAGGTAAAGTTGAACCAGCTTGGACTCCACCGATACCTTGAACTAGATAATAAAAAAGTAATAGACGTGGTTGGGGTCTGTCTCAAGTATTTTCCAGGGAAGAGACGCAAAATACAGGACAAGATCTATGATAACTTTGAACTGGATAACCCAACTAGATACGAGATCGGATATAATATAACCAGAGGAATAGAGGTCAAAGTAAGTAAGAGCGACTATAAGAACGGATTCATATGCTCCAGCACAAACTATAATTACGTACTCACACCAGCCAAATTAATCTCCCCCAGCATGGTACCGAAAGGCGTTGGACTAATAGAGTACAACAGATACAAGTTTGATGTAACGGAGAATGATTTGGAGGAACATTCAACGAAGCGACCATTTAACATCAAAGGACTACGAGTTGTAAAACGTCCACAATATAGACAACTACCCCAGTTCCATATAGACCACGTGATATCCACCATAGGAAAACGTAGAACCAGCAACAAGACAGAGGCTTATAGAAAAATATTAGATGGATTAACAGATTCTGAACTAGTCTACTGTCTGACTTAAGAGACTCTCAATACCTCTAAGCCGGTTTCTAAGAGTAACCTCAGTTGTTCCAGCTGCCTCAGCTATATCTTTCTGAATCCGTTTATCATTAGTCTCAATACTGGCCTTGTATAGCGCGGCAGCTGCCAAGCCACGGGGGTCCTTCCCCGTCAAGCCTTTATGTTTCTTGGCTTCCCTGAGAAGCTCCACAGCGTATTGCTGCGTCCTGGGATCTAGATCAAGTTTTGATGCGATACCTGGAACAAACTTCATGGGTCCATCCACAGGCATCTTGAGATGAAGCTCCTTGATAAGGAGCCTATATGTTCTGGCAACCTCGGCGTGTTTCCTTGTTGAAACTTTTGAGATCTGTTGGAGGGGTCTTGGTAGTTCAAAGTATCTACATGCAGCATATAGGCTTGCGGCAACAAAACCGTTTATGCTTCGACCGCGTAATAGATCTGCCTTCAACGCTTTTCGATAGATTAGTGCTGATCTTTCCTTGATGTTCTGCGGGATGTGTAGCTGTGACGCGATTCTATCTAACTCAGACATTGCTTTACTGAGGTTTCGTTGTTTTGTCTCATCGAATTTTGACCGGTTATCGAATCTTCGCAGACGGGTCATCTTTATCCGGGTCTCATTCTTGAGACGGTTTCCGTTTGCGTCTTTATCGGGTCTAAAGATGGTTGATAGTCCTTTATCGTACATTGTTAAGCTGTAGCCGAGGCCTGTCCTGCTTCGGTTGTTGCGTTCTGTTATTGTGAAGGCTCTCCACTCGGGTCCATGGTCAATTATTGTTTGTTTAACTACAAGTCCGCAGCTCCCGCAGATTTCTTCACCGGATTCGTAGTCGATTACTATTGTTTCGCTTCCGCAACAGTTGCATTTTATTGTGAGTAGCCTCCGAACCTAAAAGGTGCCAGTTAACCTAGTTCCACCATTTTTTGATTATAAAATTGCCGAGTACATAATCCTCGAACCGGTCAGAACCTATATATTTGTGTTCACTTGTGTTCATTTGTAGCCTTGAAATATCCAGATCCATTCGCAAAAGGACACACTACTACGCGCACTATTCGAATTGATGAAGGATATGATGAGATTCTAAGATATGAAGCAGACAGAAAAGGAGTGAGTGTAAACACCATCCTTGATCAATTACTAAAGAAATACGTGCAAACTTATCGCTACTTTGAGAACCTGAGCGCAGTAACTTTGTCAGCTCAAAGCCTTCGGGCATTAATAGAAGTTATTGAAGAAGAGGATATCAAGCAGATAGGTATTGAACTTGGAAAAGAACGGCCTTATGGTCTAATACTGAAGAGAGGAATGGAGCCTACTTATGATTCGATTAAATGGTATATTATGGAAGTACTGGGAGATCAGAGCGGCTGGTTAACTGCAACCATTAATCAGCGTGAGGGATACGAGTATATTCACCTCAGCCACCCCTTTGGGTATAAGTGGAGCTTGTTTCTGAATGGATACTTCGGGGAATTCTTCAAGAACATTGTAGGTCTAACACCAGAGGTCGATATTCTTTCCTCATCGGTGACATTTACATTCAAAATACCGGAACTGGAGAAATTATCGGATAAAAAAAGAGACTAGAGGGGTAAAAAACCGAATATATGCGTTACATTTAAAACCCGAAATTCCTCAATGTGAATAAATCAACTTAACGAGGAAAATAACAATGTCATACAGAATGGCCAAAGTAGGTGAATTGAAGGAAGGAAGCTATGCCATCATAAACGATGAGCCAAGCGAGATCGTTCAAATCACCAAGAGCAAACCAGGGAAACACGGAAGCGCAAAATTCAGATGTACAGCAATAAGTCTATTCGATGGAAGAAAACAAAGCTATGTCGCTAGCACAGATCAAAACATTCAGGTACCTATCGTTGATAAGAGAAGTGGACAGGTCGTAAGCGTCTCACCAGCAAGTATCCAGTTAATGGACATGGAGACATATGAGGTACAGGATGTCATTAAACCAGATGATGAGGAGTTAATGGCAAATATCGAAGCGGGCAAAGAAGTCGAGTACTGGGTTATTATGGATCGCGTGAAGATCCAGCGAGTCAAGAATTGAAGGCGGCTAGATGAAAAAAGTCCATCAAATCAAGCTACGCACCGGTATGACCGTGGGCGAGTTGGCTAAAGAGATGCGTCTTACTGGTGTAATGCAGGGAGGACGTGTCGGTAGAGCCGTTGATATAGTAGCCGATATGTTTAGCGACCCGGAATATACTATTTTCATCACATTAAGTGGACCCTTGGTACCAGGTGGTATGCGGGTTATCATCAGGGACCTGATTAAGGATGGCTACATCGACGCCGTGATGACTAATGGAGCTAACATGGTACATGACCTGGTTGAAGCCATGGGCAGAACCCACTATATAGGCACCACTAATGTAGACAACGAGAAACTATACTCACGAGGATATAACAGAGCTTATGATATTTTCATAGAAAACGATACATTTGTGGATATTGAAGGATTCGTCAATAATCTAATTGACGATATCCCTGAGAAGAAAAGAGAAGACCTAGCATTCCATGAATTCCTTTACGAACTCGGTAAAAGAATAGAAGATGAAGAATCAGTAATCCTGGCCGCAGCTGAGAAAAACGTACCCATATTCAGTCCAGGGTTTCTAGACTGTATGCTGGGAATACCACTATGGATGTACAGTAAACAAAAGAAACTCGTATTCAACCCATTGAAGGATTTTGATCTATTAGCAGATATGGTGTTTGACGCCGAGAAGAGTGGCGCCATCATATTGGGGGGTGGAACCCCCAAGCATCATACCCAGTATATGCACACCCTAAGAGATGGACTGGATGCAGCGATACAGATAAGCAGCGCAAGAGTAGAAGATGGAAGTCTTAGCGGAGCACCTCTAAAAGAGTCTATCACATGGGGTAAACTAAAGAAGGGAAAATTAGAGAAAAACACAGCCACCATCTTCGGAGAAGTGACCTCATTATTTCCCCTAATAGTCGCTGCTGCGTTAGAGAAAATAAATTAAGCTTCTTCTCGGGCAAGTTTCGCTCCCTTTGTAAGATTACAGAGCTTATTATAAGCTATCTCCCAGCTACGTGTTCTTAATCCACAGTCTGGGCTGGCCCAAACATTCTCAGACCCTACAATATCCGAGACATAGAGAATACGATCCTTTATCAGTTCCGCGCTCTCCACAAAGTCTGTGTGGACATCAAGGAAACCTGGAGCATATGCGCCCTCATAGCCGTTATCTAAGAATGCTTGTAACCCATCATAGCCAGAATGCTTTTTACCCTCTTTACGAGTATCCCTGTTAGCGAATTCAAGGCTAAGCTGGCTGCATTTCTTCAAGTCTGGAACATATTCTGCGAGAAGATCATAGTTGCTGAAACAGTTATGTAGACTGAAGTTTATGTCAAATCCTTCAGTTAACAGGTTATAGGCTTCGACGAACATCTCCATTTCCTCAGGTTTTTCCTTGGTGGTAACTGCCGGTTCATCTATCTGGATCCATTTCACGCCTGCTTCTACCAGTTTCTCAAACTCTGGTTTCAATGCTTCTTCCACTAGATCAAAGATCATATCTCTACGTGCTTGGTGTCTTCTCTCAGGGAAGCTAGGTATATCACTGTGTTTTTTCTCATAATACTCGTTGTAAGTCCAGTCAGTTAGTGTATATGGGCCTGTAATAGGCACCTTGAGTGGTTTATCAGTCAGCTTCTTCACATCTTTGTACTCATCCACATAATATGCCTCACCGTAAGCCACCTTATTGACTACGCTCGCCTTCTTGAAGTACCGGTAGTCAAAGCTCTTTATCCAGCCACTGAACTTGAACCCATCGAGACTCCTAATGACATGCTCATACATCTCAACCCTCCACTGCTCACCATCATAAACATAGTCTAACCCAGCTTTCTCAAACAATTTAAGCACAAATAGGGCGCTCCATTCAAGGATATCCTGTTTGCGACTAGGGGAATCACCTTTCAGGACAGTTTTTAGTTGAGAGTAATCCAGCCCTAGCTTGTCCGCCCATTTCTTCGCGTACACAAGATCAGACTCTCTAAGTTTTCTACCAGCATATCCTCTAACTCTCCAAGAGGGTTTTGCCATGCTGCCTATCTCATAAGTCTTGAATAACTTGGTCATTGATCTTCCTCCGTTAGTTGTTCAGCTACATTAGTCACTGTCAATAGTTTGGATTGGGCTTTTTCCCAAGTTAGGAAATCGAGATCACAGTTGGTAGAGACTATTAATCGCTCTGGGCTGGATTCCTCGATGAAAGAGTTGCTTAGAGCTACAAGTTCATCAACGTTCTCCTGTAGAGTGTTCCTAGCGTCAACCAAGCCTAGGGATAATCCACCCTTGAAGCTATATTCCTTGATAGAATCAACATCAGTCTCATAACAGTCAAACCCAAGGTCATCTACGCTCCAGTCAAGTACGTGGTTTATAATCGGCGAAAGATCTCCGAAGAAAGTATGTAGACAGGTTCTAGCATCTACGTCTTGGGTGGCTACCTCAAATGCTCCAGCTATCTCTTGTAATAGTTCCCTATTTGGCACTGTCTTGTGATATACCAGTGCGGGGTCGCTTAATTGAAAGTAATCATAGCCCTTTTTTTCAAGAGACTTGATCTCCTTGTTTAGTACTTCAGCGAAATCAGTGAGTAGAATCGATATGTCCTCATAGTATTGGTTCTTGCTTAGTTTGACGAAAGTATAGGGTGCGGGTAATACTGCTTTGAGCTTGTATTCGGGTAATAGGTCTGTGTAAGTATCGTTAAATGGAGGGTTACCTGATATTTTTCCTTTTATTATGGGTATCCTGTAGAAGGTGTTGTTATCGAACCATCGGTATAATTGACCCACATCGACGCCATTGAGTTTAACCGTGAAGGGCCTCAACAAGTCCTGTCTTTTCAGGAACCCATCATTGATATAGGTTAAGCCACTTTCAATCTGGGCTTTAATCACTTTTTCAGTATGTCGTCTATAGGATGATTCTAGTTCTTCATCGCTTATTCTGGATCTATCATATTTTCGCGTAGCGGATATGAGACCAGGTGGTCTCGGTAAGCATCCGGATATACTGCTTTCTATTTTCATTTCTTCAACTCCTTTACCAATCTGGTTCCCAGTTCATCGCTGCCAATGGGCATGATATGGAATCCGATGGGGTAATCTAGTTCTGATCTTAGAGAGTCTGCTAATTCAGATAACTCTGAGACCATGGCGCACTTGAAATCATTTGAATTAGTGAGCCGTTTCTTCGTCTCGTCAGATATATCTACTCCTGACATTCTTGATATTGCTCTTAAACGCTTAGACGTGGAGACAGGTGCTAGGCCGACTTGGATTGGAGACTCACCCCACTTACTGATGGATTCTATGAAGTCAATTAGTGGTTGAGCCTCATAGGTGATCTGGGTTATAAAGAAATCAAAGCCACATGCTAGTTTTGACCTGAAATAATCCAACTCATTGGGGCGACTCAACACGATCGCTCCCCCCACATTAAAATCAGTGGGGGTCTGAATCTTTCTAATATTGCCTTTATCCTCAGCAGAGCCATTGTTTAATCCCTTTACTATTCTACAGAGATCCCCACTCTTTACCTCCCAAACACCCTTGAAGCCTCCATTACTCTTTGGAGAATCCCCGGTTATCAGGAAAACGTCTCTAAAGCCAAGCATATGTGCTCCAAGCAACTCGCTTTGGAGAGCCAACAGGTTTCTATCCCTACAGCTTAAGTTGGGGATTATAGGTATATTG
This sequence comes from Candidatus Bathyarchaeota archaeon, assembly GCA_014729945.1. The sequence continues at coordinate 4,187 of WJJC01000106.1, read as the reverse complement.
AAATGTTCTTTGATATAGCTACCATAAACTATGGGACTGATTCTCATGGTAGCCATAGGGTTATCTGTAATTGTTACCCCGGATAGGTGCTTCTCCACGGCTTCAATGTACCCAAGTGAGTCTATATTGTATCCACGTGGGGGAACTACCTCATAGGTTATTGGACAATCTACATTAAGGCTCTCATAGAACATGCACTACCCCCTTTCATAGTCCTCAGGACCTATCCTGTTTTTCGTATAATCATTAAACTGGTCTCCAGCTAGTTCCGCTGTGAAGTCCCCATCCCACCACTCGAAGGTTGTTATGTCTTCATGGACCACCAATATGTGTGGTATACCTGCTTCAACAAGGGTTACATTTCCCTGTTTTAGCGGAATTACCTTTTTTTCACCGTTTTCGATTAACACATATTCCGCTTTTCCAGATAGGAGAATAGTGTACTGATTGTTTGGGTGTATATGGTTTCCACGGTAGGATCCTGTCTTTGTTTCTAGGATCGAATAGAATCTTCCATTGCGTTTGAATGAGTATCCTTGTCCTATTTTATCGAAGGTTCCCCATTCTTCTAGATTTAAACTGAGTCTTGTTTCACTCCTGTATGGATACGCAAAACAGGTTATTCCTTTATTTATGGATTTTTGCTAATTGTATTCCATTGGGAATATGGTATAAACATTAATGAAATTATATATGCCCAAAGTAATTCCGTCTAACAAAAAATATTACACAAAGAATAAATATAATGATAAAATCCGTACAGGCATGCTCCCAGCATTAGAAATAATACCGGAAAGAAGAAGAAAACTAGGACTCACCCAGAGCAAGCTAGCAGATCTAGCGGGAGTAAGTCAGAGCTATATTGCAAAACTTGAGGCTGGGAAAATCGAGCCAAGTTATCTTAAGGTAAAGGCAATACTAGAGTCTCTTGACAGGCTTGAGCGCAGGGAAGAGGTTCAAGCTGTCGAGATAATGACAGAGGACCCTATCACAGTGCAACAAACAGTAACAGTGCAGGAAACAGCCGAGATAATGCGTAGAAACGGGTTTAGCCAGCTACCTGTTTTTGACGGCGATAAACCTGTGGGGGGAATAAGTGAGAGAACACTCATAGACCAGATACTATATCAAGAAGATAGTAAATTCGCCAGCCAAAAACAGGTTAAAGAGATAATGGAAGAAAATTGGCCTATGGTTACAAAAGATGCGCCACTATCACTATTATCCAACTTGTTAAAATACTATCCCGCAGTCCTTGTACAGAAGAAGGGAACTGTCATTGGAATCATTACAAAGGCTGATCTTTTAGGCGTGTTTAGCGGTTAACAAATTTTTTTAAGATGGCCTTACATCACGTACCTCATGAATCTGAATCGTAAAAAGATAATCTCTATATTCTTATTGATCCTGTTATCGGGAAGTGTCTTCGGTCTAGCTGCAAATGTACTAATGCAGCCGAAGAACCCTAATGGTGAAATGAGCAATATCGTGGTGATGGAGACCAATATGGGAGCCATCGAGATAGAGTTGAACAGGGAGAAAGCGCCCATAACGGTCGAGAATTTTGTAAACTATGTTGAATCCGGGTTCTATGATGGATTATGTTTTCATAGGATTATTGAAGGTTTCATGGTTCAGGGTGGAGGTTATTATCCTAATGGTACCTACAAGATGCCCGGTGAACCCATCGAGATAGAGTCAGATAATGGACTGAAAAACCTGAGGGGAACTATAGCTATGGCGAGAAGCAGTGACCCGAATAGCGCCACCAGTCAGTTCTTCATCAACACTCAAGATAACACTGATTTAGATTATCCAAGCTTTGATGGATATGGTTATACTGTTTTCGGAAAAGTTACAAGCGGCATGGATATAATTGATGCGATAGAGGAAATAGAGACAGAGGTACATGAAGTTAATTACCCCATGTATAATCAAAGCGCAGTTGCTGAAGACTGGCCAATAGAACCTGTTGAGATAATTGAAGCATACATGAAAGAAGGATAATAAAAAAGTTAGAGACTGTGAGCAACTTCACCGTTGATAATAACCTTCTCACATTTGGTCATTAACTCCAACGGATCACCGGAAAGCAGCCTTAGATCAGCGTCTTTACCAGCTTCAAAACTACCAACGCGGTCAGATACACCCAATATCTCAGCGGGTACAATGGTGATAGCTTTCAAGGCATAGTCATAGGGTAGATCATGTTTTACACTGAATGCTGCACATATTGGCAGGAATCTTATGGTGCTTCCAACAGCGTCAGTCTGGATAGCGAACTTGACACCCGCCTCATACATGGTTAATGGTGTATCATAGCTTAGTTCTCTCATCTCCCATTTGGGACGAGAAGTAAGGCTTGGCCCCCATACCGCTGGTATTTTTTTCTCAGCAATATATTCAGCTATCCTATGTCCCTCTGTCGCATGTTCCCAGCTCATATCCACATCGAATTCTTCACATATCCTGATGGATGTAGCAACATCGTCGGCGCGGTGAGCATGCGCCCTGAAAGGTATCTCTTTGGATAGTACAGGTTCTAATGATTCTAATTTGATGTCAAGGTCTGGTTTTTTCTCTGGGTCATCAGAGAAGCGCTCCTTTTTCTCCATATAATTCTTGGTATTCTGGAGCCATTCTCTAAGTATTCCTGCTACGCCCATCCTTGTGCTGGGTAGCTCTTTTTTCTCTACACCATACACCCGCATGGGGTTTTCGCCGAAGGCAATCTTCATGCCACTTGGACTACGTATGAGCATCTGATCTACTGTGGTCTTGGGTGCGGTCTTAATTACAACACCATGGCCTCCTATTACGTTGGCGCTGCCAGGTAGTATTTGGGCTGTTGTTATCCCTTCTTGTAGGGCAGCTTTTAACCCTCCTTCATCGGCGTTGGCTTTGATACCATCGAGGGCTCTAACGTGTGGTGTAGCTGGTTGGGTTCGCTCGTTCCCATCGCTTCCGGCCCAGCCTATCTTCTCCTCCCATATACCTATGTGGCAGTGTGCCTCCACTAATCCGGGCATTACGTACTCCGCTTTCAACGTTTTTACGCCGTTCGGTATCTTTACATCGGATCCTATCTCTTTGATCTTTCCATCCTCAATGAGGATTACTCCATCTTCGATTATTCCATTGGTAATCGTGTTTACTTTTTTTCCAGTAACCGCTAACATGTCATATACTTATAGTAACATCAAGATAATTGTGTTTCTAATATAAATAAAAAAAGGAAGGTTAGATTTCTTCGGGTTCTTCTTTCTTCATGAACAGATCATAGCCTATCATGGTAGCTAACATAATGAAGGCTATTACGTAAAACGCCATCCTCACGTCAGGTGGGTTTGGCGGTATTCCAAGTAAGAACTGTGCTCTTCCGATGAAGAGGCTGTATCTTGTTAGTACAGTGTATCCATAGGCGGATCCGAATCCAGCCATCATGGTGTAGCGTGCTATCTTCTCCACCACTTTCATTGGTGCTGATTCACGGATTTCTCCCGTGAACCAGAAGTAGAGTAGGACGCTGGGTACCATTATCTGGATCAGGATATTGTTTATGGTTCCAACAAGATCTCCAGGTACATAGAACGGTGTGTTAGCCTGACTAGTAATCTGGGCGAGGAATTGGCTGAAGATAACAGTTCTGAGGGCTGCGCCTATACCAGTACCAACTACCAGTGCTAGGGGCCACCGGTACAGGAAGAAGAAATTTTTGTTGAATCTTCCATACCAGAATATACCTATCAACATTACGATGGCGAATAAAAGCATCATCCCTGCACTGTTGTTCCATTGTCCACCCCATTGATCTCGGATATACTTCAGGTCCTGACCAACAGCGTAACCAACAGCGACGCCTAGATAGCAGCTCTCAGCGATCCTGAACCAAGGGTTCTCTCTGTATAAGATGCTGTAAATACCTAGGGTGAAGAAAACAGCGGTCCAAACAGCTATATCGACCATCTTATTCCTCCTCCCTCGTCATGAAATACGCAATATTCCCAATTATTACTAGAAGAGTTACGTATACATGGCTGGTTGATACTGCGTCTACTCCTGCTACTGCGAGGCCGGGCCTTTCTAGTAGTATCTCGTACTCTGCTGAAACTGTTAGACCTGGCATAAGGGCCTGGAGTTGTCCTGACTGCACATAAGGTATCATTCCAGAAACGGATACGCCTATG
>WJJC01000105.1 GCA_014729945.1 Candidatus Bathyarchaeota archaeon | reverse complement strand
AGTATTCAAGATACTGAATTGTAGCGTCGAGTATCATAAGAAAGACAGTGAAAGAACGGAAGCAGGAGAAACCCTGTTAACAGTACGGGGCCCCGCTAGGGCGCTTCTCAGAGGAGAGAGACTGGCTTTGAACATCATTGGACGCATGGCTGGAATAGCCACAAAAACCGCAGATATAGTAAAAGAAGTAAACAAAAGAAACCCCTCCACACGAATAGCCGCGACCAGAAAAACAGTGCCCGGATTCCGTGAGTTCGATAAAAGAGCCGTGATCCATGGAGGCGGTGATCCTCACAGATTCAGGTTGGATGACTGTGTATTGATAAAGGATAATCACCTTGAGTTGGTGCCAAGTGTAGCTGATGCAGTGAATCTGGCTCGGATGTGGGTTAGCTTCACCAAGATGTTGGAGATAGAGGTAAGGAGCTTGGAGGATGCTGTTGAGGCAGCGGAGGCTGGAGCCGATATAATCATGTTTGATAACATGACACCTGATGAGATCAGGGAGAATCTGAGCAAACTAGATGAGCTTGGTTTACGTGAAGGCGTTATCTTTGAGGCTTCTGGAGGTATCACCTCGGATAACGCCGGTGATTACGCTGAAGCTGGGGCGGATATTATCAGTCTCGGCGCCTTGACCCATAGTATCCGCAGCCTTGATGTTAAATTTGAGATCGAGATGATAAAATGAATCAATTACAAGAGAAGATAATCGAGTTAAAAGAAGAGAAAAACGCCCTACTCCTTGTACATAACTATCAGATCCCCGAGATACAGGAGATAGCTGATTTTCTGGGGGACAGCCTTGAGCTATGCAGGAGGGCACAGGAGGCCGAAGAAGCGGATATGATCGTCTTCTGCGGAGTGGACTTTATGGCCGAGACCGCCAAAGTATTGAACCCGGAGAAGAAGGTGATTATCCCCAACGGGGAAGCAAAGTGCCCCATGGCGGGTATGCTATCCATGGAGGTACTGTTTGAGGCGAAGAAGAGACACCCAGAAGCACCCGTGGTGTTATATGTTAATACACTGGCTGAGGCAAAGGCAGAGGCTACAGCGACATGTACATCCGCCAACGCTGATAGAATAGTGAAAAAGCTTGGAGGAGATAAGGTGATATTCGGTCCTGACAGGAACCTGGCCTACTATGTACAGCAGAGATTACCTGAAGTCGAGTTAATTGTGGTTCCTGAGGACGGGCACTGCAGGGTTCACAGATTCTTCGGCCAAGGTGAGGAAGCCATGAAGTTAAAGAAAAAGTATCCCGGCGCCGAGGTCTGGGCTCACCCTGAGTGCGAACCAGAGTTCCAAGATAAAGCGGACTATGTTCTAAGCACGGGTGGTATGGTAAGGCGCGCGGAGGAGACAGAAACTGAGACCATTATCGTGGGTACGGAGGAGGGGTTGATTGCGAGACTCCAGAGGGAAAACCCGGAGAAGAGGTTCCTACCAGCCAAAGAGTACGCTATATGCGCCGCCATGAAGAGGATAACCTTGGAGAACTTGTATGAGTCTCTGGTTAACGAGAAGCCTGTAGTAGAGGTACCTGAGGAGATAGCGGAGAAAGCAAGCAAAGCTATTGAGCGGATGCTTGAGCTGAGCTAGACTCGATACTCTTTTCTCTTACCTGTACTGGTTCCTAGATATTAGATGTGATAATATGAGTGTTGTAGAGTTTATGGGAAAGAAACCCGAGATACATCCATCAGTATTCTTGGCTCCGGGTTCATGGGTTATAGGTGACGTTACCCTGGGGGAGGATGTTAACGTATGGACTAATGCTGTGATACGGGGAGACGATGATACGGTGAAAATCGGCGCCCGCACCACGGTCTTGGAGAACTGTCTAATTGAGGCACCAACAGGTAACCCGGTTGAGATCGGTGAGGATGTCATTATCAGTCATGGAGCTACTGTGCATGGTGCAGTAGTGGATGATGGGTCTATTGTGGGGATAGGAGCGATTGTACTGGATAACGCCAAGATAGGTTCAAGGTCCATCGTGGGATCAGGAGCCTTGGTATCCCCGAGAACAATGATAGAGGAGAACCAACTTGTGCTAGGTGTACCAGCCAAACCGGTTAGAGAATGCAAGGAGGCTGAACACGAGTATATGGCAAAGGAGCATGAGAGAACCCTCAGTAAAGCAAAGGTCTATAAGAAGATCTATGCTGAGGACTAAGTTTCTTTCTTTTAACTTTTATAGCATATTTAACTCTTATTCAGGCAAATGCTGATTAACAATATACTGCTCGGTCTCCTCATCTTGGTCACCATCATAATCCTAGGGCTACTATGTCGACTAGTCTCAGAGGGAAAAATCGAGTTAAGCTCAGAGGCTTGACTCTTCTTTCCGGTTATGATCGAAAGTATAGGCTGAGGGACACATATCATTCAGGTTACAGCTTAGGCAATCCGGTTTCTTGGCGTCGCATACCTGTCTTCCATGAGTTATGAGGAGATAGTTTACTGCCCACCAGCGTTCCTTGGGAAACAGCTTCATGAGATCCTGTTCAACTTTGTTACGATACTTCTCTTCGGTTAAACCTAGACGGTGGCTGAGTCTATCCACATGTGTGTCCACGGCGATCCCAACATTCTTCCCATAGGCTCCGCTGAGGACTATGTTAGCTGTCTTTCGGCCTACCCCTTTTAGTTCTACGAGTTCCTCCATGGTTTCGGGGACTTTTCCATTGTGTTTATCCAGTAAGGTTTGGGCAGTTGATTGTAACGCGTCAGCTTTTCTCCTGTAGAAGCCGGAGGACCTTATATCTTGTTCCAGTTCTTCTCTGGGGGCATATGCGTAGTCTTCCAGTGTCTTGTATTTTTTGAATAGTTTTCGGGTTACCTTGTTGATCTGTTTATCTGTGGCTTGGGCTGAGAGTATTGTGGCTACCAGTAGCTCTAATGGATTATCATGGCGTAGCTCAGTGCCATCTATGTCGGTATAGGTTTCTGTTAATCGTTGGAATATATCCTCTGCATGTCTCTGCTTATCCATGACACAGTTAGTGTATTTGGCGGTTTAAATTGTTTAGAAACCATTATGAAGGGTCATCCAAATGAACTAGATGAGTGATTTGTTCTTATTACGTGGAAAAAAGGAGGAGGAGAAAACTCGGCTCCCACCTGGCCAACACTGGGTGGACCATATACTGGGATGGGGAACTGAGCACAGAGCTATAGTGACAGAGATCCCTGATATTGATACAGGTGACTGGGTTCTCCAGGTGGAGGGATCGGTGGATCAGCCAATGGAGTATTCATGGGAAATGTTTATGGATCTTCCTCAAGTTGTCTCAGTGAGTGATTTCCATTGTGTGGAAACATGGAGCGTCAAGGATCAGAAATGGATGGGTGTAAGATTCACAACACTCATGGATGATGTGACTCCAACTAGAAAAGCGAAGTACTGTTTTTTTGAGGCGTATGATGGGTACACTACAAGTCTCCCAGTCTCTGAGTTGGCTGGTGATGATGTATTACTGGCGCATAGGTTGAATGATAAAGACTTGCCGCGTAGCTTGGGTGGCCCGGTTAGGCTGGTTGTTCCTCATAAGTATGCTTACAAGTCCATCATGTGGCTCAACAGGATCCAGTTCAGTGAAAGAGATAAGCTGGGTTACTGGGAGCGCAACGGGTACCATAACAACGCTGACCCGTGGCGCAGGCAACGGTATAAGTAACCATATATCTCTGATTTCTGCTCTTTGATGATATGCTTAAGCGTCGTGGTTCAGCTTTTTTCGTTATAACTGTAGGGGTGTTGATGACTGGCATGTGGAGTATGCTAATCTTGAGTGGCCAGGTGCCCGGGTTGGATTCAGCCCAGGTTGAGATCAAGCTGCATATACTTACTGAGATGCTGACAGCCTTGATGCTAATAATTGGTGGATTATCTGTGCTCATGAAGGGGAGGCATACTGAACTCCATATTGTTTCACATGGTATGCTCCTTTACGCTATTCTGAACAGTAGTGGTTACTATATTGACCGGGGTGAGGTGGGAATGGTGTTATTGTTCGGTGTACTGCTTGTGGGTACCGTGGTTTCTCTGATTTTATTCTTATCTGAGTAAGGTTGATGCAAGTGTTAAATCTAGCTGAGCCACCTATTACCTGATAATTATGGAGTATGATTACCTCATAGAGAACACTAAGATAGTAGAGGGAACAGGCAAAAAAGCATACACTGGATCCATAGGAGTAAAAGATGACCAAATAGCCGCACTGGGCAAAGTAAAGGGCGATGCGGTAAACATCATCAACGCCAAGGGCTTGACGGCTTTCCCCGGTTTTATTGACGCCCATAGTCACGCGGACTGGGCGCTACTCTGGTACCCCGAGACCCAGAGCCACGTAATGCAGGGGATCACCACCTTCGTAGGGGGACAATGCGGTGGAAGCCCGGCTCCGCTGGGGGAGCATATTAGGGTTCCATGGCTATTACAGGATCACTTGATGAAGTTTGAGCCCTACAAGTACTATCCAAGGCAACCTTACTATCCCTTGGAGACTGTGAATGAGTGGATGGATGAGATCTACGGCTGGACTCTTGACTGGGATACAATGGGAGACTACTTCAAACACGTGGAGAACAAGGGCATCAGCATAAACTATGCACCTCTAGTGGGACACGGTTCCATACGAACAAAAGTGATGGGACTAGACTACAAGAAAAACAGCACAAAAGAGGAACGAGACGAGATGCATGAACTAGTACACCAAGCCATGAAAGATGGATGCATCGGCATGAGTACTGGGCTTGACTATGACCCTGATGTCTTCGCCAGCCACGATGAGATAGTCCTAGCTGTCTCCCAGATGAAGGAGTATGGAGGCGTATACTGTCCCCACTGGAGACGCACAGGAAGGAGAAGAGGCATCTCTGCTGGACACGTACCAAATGAGAAGATCAAGGCATTACTGGAGTGTGTTGATGTATACGAGAAGACAGGGGTCAGGCTTCACTTCGCCCACCTGAGCACCGGTTGGCAGATATATCCAGATGCTCCACCTGAACTTGAGGAAGCAAACCTCAGAGTAACCATAGATAAGATACTTGAGAAGAGCAAAGGAGACTTGGATATTACCTGGGATGCTATACCCTTCCTGGTTAGAGGCGGCTTTAGCGTCATGCCTTATCTATGTGGCTTACTGGAGCCATGGTTGCGTGAACTAGGTGGCAGGGAGGAATTGGGTAAATGGTTAGATGTACCCGAGTTCAGGGATGAAGTGTTTGAGGCTATCAGAGATGGGAAATGGTTCATCAGGGTGGCTTACAACCCCAACACCAATCCCCACTGGGCTAAGAACCTCTACGTCACTAAGAGCGAGGTAGAGGATATAGACGGGAAGAGTGTACAGGAAGTAGCCGAGATGTGGGATCTGGAGCCATGGGACGCCTATTGTGACATCATCGTCAAGGATCCTCATACCCGTGGGGTCACTGGTTCACTTACGTATAACACGGCGTATGATCAATACTATACTCATCCAAAGGGAATGGTTGGACTTGACACCATGGTGAACGATGACGAGTACCAGCGTGAGAGCCCGCCATATAGCATACCGGGTATAAACAGTTTTGCCGCCTATCCTATCTTCTTCAACAAGTTCGTAAAAGAGAAGAAGACCTTCACGTTGGAGGAAGCAGCTCAGAAGACCAGCGCCATGGCTGCGAAGGTCCATAACCTGAAGGGTAGAGGAGCTCTTATGGTTGATGGTTTCGCGGATATCGTCTTAATGGATCTTCCTAACTTGAATGTGACAGCTGACGAGATTGAGCCCCGGAGATATCCGGAGGGAATAGAGTATGTTTTCGTCAACGGAGAAACAGTGGTCAAAGAAGGCAAACACACAGGGGCTCGCCCCGGAAGAGTATTGAGAAGAGAGTAAGCTTCTCTATTTTAATTCATTTTTCTGTAAAAAATGTACAACGTTATTTGTTTTATTTAAAAGGAAAATACTTTTAACTACTCAACATGCTTACCTTAAACACCAGCGTAAAATCTAGATAAGGAATCTATATGGAGCGAACTAATACCGTTTTCATTGGTAAGAAACCAGTTCTCAACTACGTGCTCGCATGTATGACCCTGTTCAAGTCAGGCCACGAAGAGATAGTAATCAAGGCCAGGGGTCGAAGCATCAGCAGGGCTGTTGATGTAGTCGAGGTTCTCAAGAACAGGTTCCTCAGCAAAGCAGAGGTGTCCGATATTAAAATCGGTACCGAGGAGCTACATGGAGATAATGGGCCTACTAATGTAAGCACTATTGACATAATTGTCAAGGCTTAAATAAGACGGGAGAGCATCCTGATTCCTTCGACGCGCCGGAGGACCTATTGACGTGCAGATACAGCTATGTGAGTTCTGTCTTAAGAGCGGGATGCTATGTAACAAGTGCCAGACGAAAGTAGAGTCCGGAGAAGTCAGTGAGAAATATATCGACGTAGCGAAAGAGATGCTAGAGTTAGAGAACCAGTATCAGTTGCTACAGAATGTTAACTTGAATAACGTTTTGGATGCAGGCGGTTTCCTTGTCCTAGTTGTTGGAAGGGGAGACGCTGCTAAGATAAATGCTGAATCTAAGCTTCTTAGAGATCTTGGGGACAAGTTCAACAAAAGAGTGCTTGTAATTGAGAGTGGAGTGAAAGACCGGCAATTCCTAGAGGACCTCTTCGCCAATCAGCACATTGTGACAATTAACATCATCTGGCTCCCAGATGGAAGTACAGAAACCAGAGTGGTATTACAGGGACGTGGAACAAGACGTCTCAGTAAGAAGCGTTTACAGGCGCTCGTCAACGTAGCGAAGACCGTTAGAAACATGGATCTTCGTGTCGAGTACACCTACTGACCGCCAAACTTTTTATACCCTTTTCTAATCAAAGTGCGTAGCCAGTTATTGGTGTCAAGGTATGTTTGACGATAGATTATACATTAAAGAAGCAGAGAAGCACCTTGGCGAGACCGTGACCCTAGCGGGTTGGGTGAGCCGTACAAGAGACCTAAAGAATATCAGATTCATTGTCCTCAGGGATAAGACAGACGAGATCCAGGTAGTTATCAAACCAGATACAAAAGAGATGTTTGAGCTATCTCTTGGCCGTGAGGATGTGATAGCTGTGCGTGGTGAAGTCGTTGAGAGTAATGTGGCTAACGCAGGCGTAGAGTTCATCCCCGAGAGCATAGAGGTTATTAATAAGAGCGAGCAGCCGCTCCCAGTTGATATACTGGAGAATAAGAAGAGCGACCTTGACACTAGACTTAACTACAGGTTCTTGGATTTTAGAAGTCCTACCAGTAATGCTATTTTCACTATACAGAACCGGCTGGTTACAGCTTTTAGAGAGTACTTGAGCCACCACGGGTACATGGAGTTCCAGCCACCATGCATCATCGGATCAGCCTCAGAGGGAGGAGCCGACTTATTCGCCATACCCTACTTTGAGAAGCAGGCGTTCCTAGCCCAGAGCCCCCAGCTCTATAAACAGATGTGCGCTATCAGCTTTGAGAAAGTATTCACTATTACACCCATCTGGAGGGCTGAGAAGTTCAACACCCCGACGCACCTGAACGAGGTTCGGCAAATGGATATCGAGCAGGCGTTCAGCGACGATGAAACGGTGATGGGTGTACTGGAGAAGGTCTTAGCCCATATGCTCAAGGAGACCAAGGAGAAGGCAGGGGGGGAGTTGGAGATACTGGGTAGAGAACTAACCGTCCCAGAGCTACCTCTACGACGGGTAACCTACACTGAGGCCATCGAGATGCTCCAGGATGAGGGTGAAGAAATACTATGGGGGGACGACTTCACAAAGACCCAGGAGAAGCTGCTAACGGAGCTAGTGGGGGATGAGGCGTTCTTCATGAAGGACTGGCCGGGTGCCCAGAAAGCCTTCTACGCCATGCCCTACGACAAGGAAGATGAAACGGATGCAGCGTACCTTGAGGAGACCTATGGTAACGTGGAGATAGGCGACAGGATAGTCAGGGCATTTGACTGCCTCTACTCGGGTATAGAGATCAGCAGCGGAACCATGAGGATCCATCTACCGGAGCTACTGGCTGAGCGAATTAAGTACAAGGGTTTGAACCCAGATAACTTTGAGTATTATATAGGTGCCTTCAGGTATGGTGCACCACCCCACGCGGGTTGGAGTATAGGCATGGAGCGCATCACCATGACAGTCACTGATCAGGAAAACATCCGTGAATGCTGTATGTTCCCCCGTGACAGGGATAGGTTGGTGCCATAGATTGGGGAGAAGCCAGTTTAACTACAAGATGGCTATAGTCATCCGCACCGATCTGAATATGAGTGTGGGTAAGATGATCGCCCAGGCGTGCCATGCGGCGGTGGGATGCAGCGAGGAGGCTAAGAGAACCCAGACAAAGCACTGGCGTAGATGGAGAGACGAGGGCGGAAAAAAAGTTGTACTTGAGGCAGATAGTATGGAAGAATTGGAGGAGCTGGCTGTGGAAGCAGAGCAGTTGAACCTCCCATATGTATTAATCAGGGACGCTGGACACACCGAGGTAGCGCCGGGAACCACTACCTGTATCGGTATCGGTCCCCACCAGGAACAATTCATGGACAAGGTAACTGGAAACCTGCCCCTTCTATAACCCAGTTATCTCTGATCAGAGTTCACCGTATATTATACGATGGCTAGGCTAATATTATATCAAATAAAACAACGGTTAACCCAAGGTATCAAGGATTATTAAAGCAAGCATTTTTGCGTTCATCAAGAAATCATCCACGGAGACAGACTCATCTTTCTGATGATACCTCGTATATGGGTACCCAGTGCCCATAGTGAAGCAGGCCTGCCCTCCGTCATTCACTTGGTAATTCATATCAGTGCT
>WJJC01000104.1 GCA_014729945.1 Candidatus Bathyarchaeota archaeon | reverse complement strand
GACCCAATCATCCATGAATCCGAGGAAAAGCAAACAAAGTGGCCTATGTGTAACAAAACTTGATCATACCTTTTTTAAATCATGATTCATCTTAGGGCCTACCTCAAAGGAGAGAAATATTAATGGGGTATCGCTTTGTCCAGCCCCCGATGGAGGGGCATTAAGAAATGGGGTATCATATTCTCAGGTAACCCCAACGAGAAACCAGTAAAAGAGACCAAAAAGGTCCAGCGCATCTGGGAGGGATCGAAAAATGACTAAGACAACAGGCAGCAGAGCATATATTAAGACACTTGAAAAAGAAGGCGTAGAACACATTTTCGGAATAACAGGAGCAGCATTAATACCAATATGCGACGACCTCCTAGAAAGCAGTATCAGATACGTGCCAGGAGTCCATGAGCAGGGAAGCGCCCATATGGCTGATGGATACGCCAGGGTATCAGGAAAACCAGGAGTCGTACAGGTAACCAGCGGCCCAGGGGCCACGAATATTGTTACAGGCATAGCCACCGCCCAGCTTGACTCATCACCCCTAGTAGCTTTCACAGGCCAAGTCCCGATGAACATGGTGGGAACTGATGCATTCCAGGAAGTAGATATCATAGGAGTCACCGCTAGCATCACCAAGTGGAACTATCAGGTAAGAGACCCATCGAGGATCCCATGGGCAGTGAAGGCTGGTATGCATATTAGTAACACGGGTCGAAAGGGAGCCGTTCTCATTGACTTACCCAAGAACGTGACCACCATGAAAGCCGAATTCGACTACGATGTAAAGTTGGAGTTGGAGGGATATAACCCAGTTATCGAACCTGACTCACAGGAAATGGATACAGCCATAAAAGTACTACTAGGAGCCAAGAGACCTGTAATAATAGCCGGAGGCGGTGTAATAGCAGCTGGTGCAGGTAAGGAGCTTGTCAAGTTAGCAGAGTTATTGATGGCCCCCACGGCCACGACGCTTATGGGAAAGGGAGCAATACCCAGTAACCACCCCCTGAGCCTGGGGCTATGTGGTATGCATGGCCGCCATGAGGCTAACTATATGGTACCTGATGCTGACGTATTATTAGTGGTGGGAGCCCGATTCAGTGATAGGACCACCGGCGCGTTATCGGGGTTCGCACCAGATGCTAAGATAGTGCACGTGGATATTGACCGCAGTGAGATCGATAAGAATGTGAACAGCATCACCAAGATAGTCGGTGACGCAAGGTACGCTCTCGATGGATTATATAACAGGGTATATGTGGAAAAGACACGGGAACCCAGCGAATGGTGTAACCGTATTGAGAAGTTCAAAGAATACTGCAACCCATATGATTATGGATCCGAGGTAACAACACCTAACGTAATTAGAAGCATAAGGGAGGCACTACCAGGGGACGCAGTAGTGACAACAGATGTGGGACAGCATCAGATGTTCGCAGCCCTCCACTATGATGTGTACGAGCCGGGTACCTTCCTCACCAGCGGAGGACTGGGCACTATGGGGTGGGGGCTACCCGCGGCCATAGGAGCCAAAGCGGCCAAAGAGGGGCGAAAAGTCTTGTCAATCTGCGGCGACGGTGGTTTCCATATGACTGAGAACAATTTGACTGTGGCGGTTGACGAGGACTTCCCCATAGTAGTCGTGGTCTTGAATAACAGATTACTTGGGATGGTGGCTCAGTGGCAGCGCTTATTCATGGAGGGACGACTGTCAGCGGTTGACCGTGATTACTCTGTGGATTACACCGAGTTATCCAAGACATATGGTGCTCACGCTGTATTAACCGAATCCATGGCGGAGTTTGACAAAGAGCTTCGCAGGGCGGTGGACGCGGATTATACTACAGTGATTGAGGTACCCATTGACCCTGATGAGAACGTGATGCCCATGATCCCACCGGGGATGGGTTTAAAGGATATATTAACAGAGGATCCACTATGAGTCTTAATGTTATCAGCTTCAGGGTGGAGAACAAGCCAGGAGTCTTGTTCAATATCAGTAACACCATAAGGAGGAAGAACTTTAATATCCACAGCATCACAGCCATAGCCGGAGAGCATCAGGATACTACAAGGATTACCATCACCAGTAAGGCTGATGCCAAAGAGATAGATAAACTGGTGGAGCAGATGGATAAGATGATAGACTTGATCAGGGTAAAGCGCCTAGATCCACTGAGGACGATCCAACGAGATATGGCTCTTGTTAAGCTTCACACGGCGGATCCCATGGCCCAAGAAGAGGCCCTAGAAATCATTAACAAATACAAGGGTTTGATTCTGGATATTAAACCAGACACTATTATCGCCCAGATCACCGGGTCTGTGAATGAAGTAACCGAATTCCATGAAGAAGTAGGTTATATAGGTATCATCGAGTCAGCCCGTACAGGCATAACCGCCATTGAGAAAGGCTGGGTCACACTCATGGAGACCTAACCTTTTTTATCAATTAGCTATTATACCCCGGGATTCTCTAGGAATATGATTACATGTGCCAGCTAGCAGCGTACATAGGGGATGGAGATATAGCCCCACTCTTAATTGACTCGTTGCGTTTACAGGAGGGGTACTTCGGTGGACAGGCAACAGGCATGGCTGTGTTGAATAATGGGCAACTCCGCTGGATTAAGCAACCGGGACCAGTTGATAACGTGGTGAAACACAGGGACATAATGGGGTTATTTGGAACCACGGGGTTTGCTCATAGTAGGCTCAGCCCAAATTGCGTTAAGGATGAAAGATATAACCGTGCAAGGAACGCCCATCCCTTCACCAATACAGATAACACTGTTGCTTTACTTCATAACGGAGTAATCACAAACTACAAGAAGCAATGGGTTCAACTAGCCAAGAAATACAGTTTCAAGAGCTACAACGAGGATATCAACTATATCACGGATAGCGAGGTAGCAGTCCATATGGTGGATCAGTTTCTATCACAAGGCTACAGCATGATGGAAGCAGTTCGTGACACGGCTAACAGCCTAGAGGGAATGGTCTTGCTGCTGGTTATGTCCGTCCATGAGCCCGAGACCATCTACATCAGCAATTGGATGCAGGCATGCACCCTAGGAATAGGGGAGAATGAAACCATGTTCAGCAGCAGCCCACTGGGCTTCAAGCATGTGGAGAAAGAGTTTGAGATATTCGCTGCCCCCAGAAACAGCCTCATCAAAATGACGCGAGATGGTTTCCAGATCACTCGACTGGATACTCACAGAGAAGCCCCATCTACCAGAGTTGACTGGATGGGGTTCAGAGACGCGGTGATCAACTGTCTGGGGGAAGACGGGAAACAGTCATGTCTCGAATTGTTGCTGAAGCTGAATGAAAGAGGTGGGGAGAAGATGTTTGATATTAGTCTCGGTGAATGGAAGGAACTCCAACATATCGGATGGGGGGACCAGAACCAGATAATGGATAACCTCATCTGCATGATGGAAGAGGGATTAATTGATAGAACCGTCGAGACGAGAGAGGAAGGCGGAGTAAGAGTACCCAGAATAGTTTGGAGCCTACCCTAAAGATCATCTAGTAAAATATAATGGCCACAAACCAGTTAATATGTTGATAAAGATCGAAAAATAAGCGGTTTAAGGCTTCTTTAATAGAAGGAGTAGTCTTTTCGGATTAGCCACGCTACCCTTATGATTAGGGGCCGGTTAACGCGTGCTTGATCCCCTTCCTAGCCTTTAGAGTATCAATTGATTTCTGGGCGTCCTCCACCCGGTATTTATGGGTGACTATCTCATCTAGGGGTAGCCTGTCTGCGGCTAGACGCATCAGATCCAGTACCGTACCAAACTGTGTCGGGGGATAAGTCCATGACCCCAGAATATCCATATCCTTGTTACATATAACGTG
>WJJC01000103.1 GCA_014729945.1 Candidatus Bathyarchaeota archaeon | reverse complement strand
ATCGATAGAATTATCACGGGTATTGTATCTTGAAAGATTAATGGAACCCTTTACAGCAGTCTATACCAATGAAGAGGTCGTGGTACCCACACAATCAGATGCTGACAGTCTATACCAGAACGGTTATGGGTACAGGAAGAACAAAGTACATTACCTTAGAGGCGTTGAAGCACTTTATAATGTTGAGCGACGAAAAATAGTAGTGGTTGATGAAGAGACTAATATGACTCATAGCTTCCAAGATCTTTTAAGAAAATACTCAAAAAAAGATAAGAACATATGGGTAAAGTTCATCGTCTATAAAGATCTTAGAACTAGGGGATTCATCATCGAGATTAAAAATGAAGAATTCCATATATATGAGAGAGGAGATTACAGGGAACAACCCGCATCCTATCTCATTAAAATCGTGTCCGAGGGAACCCCCGCGACCGTTCAAAAACTATTAGATGAGTTAGATGAAATTAAAGAAGAAAAATTAACTATGAAACTCGCGGTGGTTGACCGTAGAGGCGAGATCGTTTATTACGGTGTGGAGAAAAAAATATTCTAACCTAGGAAATTAACGATGTTCTCTATTTTCAATTTGTTCTGTTCACCAGTCTTCATATCTCTAACCGTAACAGATTTTTCAGCTAAGTCCCGTTCACCAACGATAACAACCATAGGTATATTCTTCTTATCCGCATACTCAAACTGTTTACCTAGAGATCTCCCCATCATATCAACTATGGTTGATATCCCTGAATTTCTTAGCTTCTGGGTAATTCTGATAGCATCTATCAAGACTTCTCGATTAACGGGTGCGACATAGACATCCGAGCTTAGACACATATCTTTGAATGCTCCCTTCTTTTCAAGTATCGGTGTGAGACGGTCAACACCAAAACTTACCCCTGTTGCACTGGTGGCTTCCCCCCCGAATAGTTCAACAATTTCATCGTAGCGTCCACCTCCGGCAATACTTCCATAGTCCTCGTAGCCTTTAGCTATCACCTCAAAAACTGGACCAGTATAATAGTCCAATCCCCGAGCCAGACTTAGATCAATTACAACATATTCATCATAGCCGAAACCTTTTGCATATTCGTAAAGGCTTTCTAACGCATTACATCCTTCTACACCATCAGGATAGTCATTTAGTATGTGACTTATGTTTCTAAGAACTTCTTCTGGCTTGCCCTTAATGCCGATCATGTCAAGTAGTTTGATGCTGGCTTCATCGTTTGGTGATATACTTCGAAGCTCCTCAATAACTCCATCTCTACCTATTTTTCCTAGTTTATCTACCGCTCTGAAGGCGTCAAGACTTTTTTCTTCTGGAATACCCGCCAATAATACTAGGCTTTTCAAGATTCTTCTATCATTAACATTAATTATAAAGCCTTCAAACCCAAGCCTAGTTAGAGCATCTACTGCTGCGCTCAATACTTCTGCGTCAGCTATACTATCTTTTACTCCATATACATCTACGTCGGCTTGCCAGAATTCTCTGAAACGTTTCTCACTAGGGCGTTCATAACGCCAAACAGGTCCAATAGCATATCTCTTGAAGGGTAGTACTAGGTCACGATGTGATGCCACCACTCTCACTGTGCTTGCAGTCATCTCGAATCTGAGGGCAAGATCCCTTTCGGATTTATCCTTGAAGGCATAGATCTGATTGATAATATCATCCCCGCTCTTGATCTGAAGCATCTCTAGGTTCTCAAAGGCAGGTGTTCCTAGAGGTTCATAACCGTATGACTCATAGACGTCTTTAACCTGATCTATTACCCAGTTCTTCTTCTTCTGATCTTCGGGGAGATAGTCCCGTGTACCTCTTGGTGGCTGGAACATAGACAGGTAAATGGAGTTCTATGAATAAAATGTTACTCCTTTAGATAAGTTTCGACTCGTTCTTTTCCTCTACCCGGGTTCTTTCGTTTTAACTTTATCTGACCTATCTCTTTTGTGTTTTTTACGTGAGTTCCAGCACAGTGCATTTCTACCGGACCACATTTCCAGGTACGTATTCCTTCCTTATCCTTGGTTATTGTTATTTCATGGTTTTCCGCAAAGAATTGATTGGTTTCTTTTTCAGTCTTGTACAATAAATCTGGGTCTAAGCGTCCATCGTGTACATAGTCTGCTCTATCTTTTCTATCATCAACATTACTTCCAAGTCTCTCCATGTAGCCAAAATTTTTCCAGAGAAAATATTCCATAATGTGACTTGCGCTGTGCAGTCGCATTATTTTGTATCTACGATACCAGCTAATTTCTCCATGAACTGTTTCTCCAATGTTAAAGCTTGGTTCCTTTTCCATTACATGCACATGTTTGTTGTCATCATAGATTGTATTAACTACCCTTTTGTTGTTCAAGAACCCAGTATCCCCTGATTGACCACCAGACTCAGCGTAGAAAGCTGTTTTCTCAAGTTTAACATGTTTTCCATATAATCCAATAACCTTTGCATCAAATTCTTTGACGTATGCATCCTCGTCGTATAACCTAATGGTCATGATACTAGTGATGAAGAAGGTGAATAAAATTATTCGGGGTTAACCGAATGCGCCTCTTAGGAATGGGTATAAATCTTCTACCTGTTCCTGTACCATTGTCTGATAGTACTGATATAGTATACTTACAGCTAATAATGCACCCATACCTGAGCCGAATACACCGAAAAACTCGCTGAAGGCAGCTAGACACCCAATTATCATACCGCCTATTACGGTGATTGTGGGTATGTATCGATTTAATAACTTCTCTAGGGGTCTTCTGCTTCTCCTAAATCCCGGTATTTGCATACCTGAGTCTAGTAACTGGTTTGCCATCTGGTCTGCGCCTAGTCCTCCTATTTCAAGCCATGTGATACTGAATAGAATACAAAATCCTACAACGATTATTAAGTACAGGATGGCTCTTACTGGGTCAGCCATTACGCCGCTAAGGCTTCCAGGGCTCGACGTATAATAGCTTAATCCCCCTATTGGAATTGTGCCTTGTTGTGTTTGGTTATACATGCCGAACATATTTAAGAAGAAGTTACTATTGCCTTGGTTCCACCTAGTCCATATAAATTGTCCTATTAACTGGAAGTTAGCAAACATAGCATAAGCCAGGATTACCGGAATATTACTTACATAAAGTAACTTAATTGGCATCCTGCTTCTGTATCCTCTGTAACTGCTGTGACTAATTGGTATCTCGACCCTCATTCCCTCAACGTAGACTACAAAAGCGAATACCATTAAGGTAGTAATAAATCCAATCATATCAGGTAAATTACCTCTAAAAATCCAGTTCTGTATAGGCTGACCTTGGAAAATCCCTTGGAAAAAGGCGATTATAGCACCATATGCTCGCCCATCAGCGCCTACTGCGAATGGACTGAAGCTCATCCACCAGATGTTCTGTGTGATCCCAGCTACGATGAAAAGACTTATACCGCTTCCTATACCCCAGCCTTTCTGGACAAGTTCATCCATCATCATTAATACGAACCCAGCTGCGAGTAGTTGTACGAATATTAGTATTGACTGCGTTCTAGTAATTGACCCATAGACTCCGCTAATAATGTAAAGTCCTGCTTGTACTACGACCATTACGAAGCTAAACAATTTGCTAGCGGTTGTGAACAAACCCCTATCTTCAGGGTTGGATCGATCAAAGGAGATTATCTCAGAACCAGCTAACAGTTGTATGATCAAACCAGCCGTTACTATGGGCCCGATACCGAGTTCCATTAATGTTCCCCTATTTGATGCGAAGATTATTCTCATCGTAGCGAATGGGTCTCCGCCTTGTGTCTGGGGTATCCCATATAACGGTGTCTGATTCATTACTAAATACACTATTAACGCGGCGACAGTCCAGAGAAGTCTCGTATTAAATGGTACTTTTTTTTGAGGCGCTTTAACCTCGGGTATGAAAGGAGATATTGGTCTGAATAAATCTAGGAAACGCAATCATTGTCCCTCTATATTATGATTCTATGATGGAGCCGCCTGCTTCTTCAATCTTTTCTTTTGCAGAAAGGGACCAATCCTCCACTATAATATTTAGAGGCATACTTAACTTTCCTCTACCAAGTATCTTTCCAATACCAAGCGAGGTAAGGTCAAGCTCATTGCCTCCTTTTACACCATAATCAGATAGGTTTTTCATAGCTAAATCCTCAAGCTCACCGATGTTAATAGTCTCCGGTTCCGGTTTTTTAGCAGAAGGGGGAACAAATCCTTTATTTCTGTAACGATCTGGCTCATATTTGACGGTATGGATCCAGAAATGTTTTCTTCCACCTGCTCTTCCCTTACCGCCTCTACCCCCAGATTTTCGGTGTTGACCAACTTGGCCCCATCCCATATATCTGCTTCCCCGCTGCTTTCGTACTTTTCTCTTCTTATGTGGCATCTATTAGCACATCCTAATGACTAGTTCGTTTATAGCTTCGCCTCGATATCCGAGTTCGCCTTTATTTCTGTAGTCTTTTTTCACAGATTTCTTAAATCCTTTCTTTGGTGGGTGTAGCCTGAAAAATGGTTTAAGGCCCTCTATCTGGTTTATGCTTACCTCACATTTGACTAGTTTCTCAGCTAGATCCTCAAAGTCCTTGTAACCCATTTCTTTGACGTGTTCTTCTGTTAGCTTTTTATTACCGAGTATTCTTCCACGTTTCTCCAGCATAGTTTTGACGGTCTCAACTGTTGGTTCTCCCCAAGTTATCCAGTCTTTACCTTTCTGAAGCATACCCTTGTAGTCGGGTCTATCGTCAACGAGTGTAGCGTAATTGTTTCGCTCGACTCTCAGCATTTTTAAGGTATCTTTTTCTCTTTGTGATACATTGATGGTTCCCCGTATTCTAATTACGAGTAGACTATTCTTGCTCATAGTATCACGTCCAATCAGATGGCGTCATAATAGCCATCGTTTGTTTTAATGCATCAAATGTAGCAAACGCAAAACTAGTAGTGGTCTGTGTCTTTCCACGGGTTTCGCTCCAGCAGTCTTTGATACCTGCTAGTCGTAATACCTGTTTAGCTGTATCTCCAGCAACTAATCCCAAGCCCTGAGGCCCTGGTTTCAATGTAACAGTAACGCTACCCGTTTTTCCAGTTACAGTAAAAGGCAATGAATGATTTTCTGCACAGTCACATTCCCAGCTTCCACACCCTCTTCTAATAGGATGTACGTTCAGTTTTGCAAGTCGAATTCCTTTTTCTATAGCATTTCTAACACGCCGTGCCTTACCTAAACCAACGCCGATTAAACCATTCTCATTTCCAACAGCAACCAATGCAGTGAATCTACTGGTCTCACCTGCGTCTGTCTGTTTCTGGACTAAGTTGATGTCAATTACATCGTCCTTAAGATTAGATATTAATGCGTCTACTATCTGTACTTCTTTGATTTTGTAGCCCTCTTCGAAAATCTCGTAGATGCTTGAGACCTGTCCATCTAGAACCATTTGTCCTAGCTGTGTTCTCGGCACCCAGTTAGCGAGAGGGTTTCCCCGTCTTCTACTCAATATTATTCTCCTCTATTCGTGTCTTGACCTCATCGAAGTGGCTTGGAAGTGCCTCAGGTCTTAGTCCATGACGGAGATAGACTGAGAACCTTCTCTCGTACTCGATGGGGTCAGTTATGTTTTCTGCGTATTCCGCTATCATTTGGCCTGTAATGGCTTCATGAGAAGGGATTACATCAGTATTAACTGGTATATCAAGTCCAGCATCATTAGCTCCTTGAACCACGGCAAATAATTTGTTGCCCTTTGTAACTCTTTTAAGCCCTATGTCAAGGTTTGCTTTATCGATGCCTTCTTTTTTAGCTTTCTTTCCTGCAATGTATCCTATTAGATATGCTGCAGGTATGTTTTTTCCGCTGGCTATCCAACCATATTCGTCTTTTAATTCATGGCTGGAGGAATTGACTAATACGTAGTCGCCTTCTATCTCTGATTTTGTTACCTGTACTGTGATGTGTTTATTACTTAGACGTACTACAAATCGTGGGTGTTCAGATGTAGCAAGAACTCTTCTTGCTGCGTAATCTGTCTTTTTATCCCTTCTTCTACGATAAGGTACTCTATAGTTTGCTCCTTTACCCAAATGTACGTCTCCTCAGTTCATTCTCATTAATGTAACGATCTAGTTCTGCTACGCTTCTAAACTCTCCACCTTTAGCCTTTCTATACAAGCTACGATAAGTACTTACATTGATGATTCTTCTTTCTCGTAGGCTCTTTAGATGTTTTCTCTGTGCTCTAATACGGTTTATCCAGCGCTGCTTTCTACTTACTACAGAGTATTTTTTTCCACTCTTGCTTCCGGGTCCAACCCTTCTACCTTTTTTCTTTTTTTCAGCAAGTATTCTTGCTCTACCTCTACTCTGACTATTCTTTGGTAGAGCTTTAATCGCCTCATCCTTTATTAGTTGTCTAATCTCGTCGCGAGTAATAGCCATACTAACCTCGTCTATCCTTTCAGGATCTATCCATACTCGATTTGCGCCACAGTTTAAGACGGATGCTGCTAGTTTTCGTTGACTAGTTAGATTCATTCTTCTTCCTCCATGGTTTCATCGTCTTCTTCATCCTCTAATAGATCTTCATCATATTCCTCTTCTTCAAGTTCCTCGAAATCATCTTCGATTTCCTGAATTCCAGAGTTTAATATGTGAATGTCTATTTTTTTGGCGTTGTTAACAATATGTTCTCTTTTACGTCCGCCAACAGATCCGCCTATACGGGCTACTTGAGTTTCTGGATCAACTTTCTCCAAGTCATCGGTGTTCCAAACCATTACTTCTTCGTATCCAGATGCATGTAATCCACGTACAGCTGCTGGTCCTCTATAACCGACTTTAACGGATTTAGGCCAACCCTTTTCCTCTGTACGCATATGATTGTCTATGCCTCTTGGTCTTCTCCATTTATCTTTAATTCTTACGAATCGCCAAGACTCAAACCTCTTGAAGTGAGGTCGATTCTTTTTGATTCTTTTCCTTATTCTTAGTAGTCTTTTCTTCTCTTGTTCATTCATTTTCCTCACTCCTTTTGGTAAACATATATACCATCCAAGAACTTCCGCAAGTCCTTGTTACGTATATGTGTTGATTGCTGTATATTCGCGGCTGTTTGAGCTACTGATTCTATATCATTTCCGGTTACGACTATATCGTCTCCATCTATACTCACTTCAACGTCGCCCATAATTTTTGCAGTCCTTGGGCTTTGTTCGCCTACGAAGTTATTGATTATTACTTTATTTCCTTGAACGTTAATTGTCATGGGGAAGTGGATGAATACGATTTTTAGTCTGTATGTGAATCCCTCAGTTACACCTTTAAGCATGTTCTTGACATGGCTAGTAATGGTGTTAACAAGGGATGCTTCCTTTTTCCTTGGGTTCTCTGCCCAAATTCTCAGGGTATTATCCTGGTAACCAAGACTTAACTTTGTATGTGCAAAGTCCCGGGTCACAGTTCCATTGGTTCCTGTGACTGCAACCTTATGCCCATCTAGGGTCAGGTTTACTTCTTCAGGTACCTCAATAGTGTTCTCTACGATTTCAACAGTCACTTTTTTTCACCTAATATACATAGGCTAGCAGTATGCCGCCTACGTGTTCCTCTTTTGCTTGGACATGGTCCATTACGCCCTTGTTGGTCGAAAGTATAACCATCCCCAGGTCTCTGCTAGGTAGGTATCTTTTCTCCCATTTCTCCAGTTCGGAGACACGGGTTTTGAATCGTGGCTTAATAGCCTTTGTTTCATTTATCCTACCGAATAGCTGAACCCTGAATTTTCCTTGTCTGCCGTCATCTATGTACTCTATTTCTCCAATATATCCTTTTGACTGGATTAGTCGGAGTACACGGCCTACTATGCCTGACGCGGGTACAATTATGCACTCGGTTTTCCTTCGCCCTTCATGGGCCATTATTGTGTTTAATGCGTTAACTAGTGGGTCCAATCATTTCACCTATATTTTTTGAATCCCAGCTTTTCCGCCACTTCACGGAAACACTGTCTGCAAAGGTTCAGTCCATATCGTCTGACTAGACCATTTTTACTGCCGCATCTTCTACATTTTCGGCTGCCTTTGCCATAGTCTCTTTCTTTGGGTGGTATTTGCTCACTCATTTAATCAAGCCCCATTTCTATATCATAAGTCTCTGCAATGTATCTCTGTGCCTCTTCTTTCTTGACACGATGACTACTTCCGATTTTTGAACGTGATCTCTTTCTGCGGCTAACTCTATAGCCTAGTCTTTCTACAGTTACAGCTACATCCATTCCGATTATTCCTGTCTGTGGATCATATCTTGTACCTGGGATATCAATATGCTCTTTAATTCCAAAGGAGAAATTTCCATATTGATCAAAGCTTCGTGGGTTTAATCTATGTCCTATTGCTGCGAATGCTTTTCGAAGGAAGGTATCTGCTTTTTCATCTCTTAAAGTAACAGCGCAAGCCATGGGTTCACCTTTTCTTATACCCCATGGTCGGATTGATTGTTTCGCTGCTCTCTGGTTAGGTGCTTGTCCGGTTATGTTTTCAAGTATATTCATTGCATTTCTAAGAGGTTGTCCGCTCTGACCAACACTTATATTGACAACTACTTTCCCAATCTTTATTTTCTTCATGGGGTTCTCGGACATTATTCTTGTTCCTCCTCTTCACTTAGTTTTATCAGTGGTTCATCTGATCCCACAACGAATATGTACTTAACCAGTGTTCTGATATCGTCTCCTTGAGATGTTCTAATGGTACCAGTTTTTTTCCACCCCGGTTCTGGGCCTAGGCCAATAAGTGTACCTTTTGCGCCTTGGCTCCTTCCCCCTATGATTATTGCTTGCTGCATTTCTTTGAATTCTATGTGATCTTGGATTTCTTTCTCTGGTATCTTTATCTTTAGAACATCATTGACTTTGTATATGTCCTGTTCGTTGTTTATCATTATATTTGATCCATCGTGGAGGTTTAGTTGTGTTTTCCCTTTTCTTTGACTTGTTTTTCCAATGATTCTATATAGTTTAAACTCCGATTCATTAGCTGAGATTGCTAATAGTTTTAGTTTTCCACCATGATCCGGTAAAACCCTGAAGTGTTCTCCACTATCAGGTATGTAAATGACATCCATTAACCCTACTGGGAAGGCAGTTTTTATTCTCGGTTTTCCG
Source organism: Candidatus Bathyarchaeota archaeon (assembly GCA_014729945.1). The sequence continues at coordinate 8,102 of WJJC01000103.1, read as the reverse complement.
TCTACAATAAGTTTTCTGTTAATTAGAATTTTTTTTGCTTCGCTGGCTGTTTTTGCATATTTTAACTGATCTCTTAGTAGTATAGTAGTAGGTATTGCTGTTTCTAGGTTATGCGGTCCAGGCGTAGTTCTTTTTGTCCACACACCTTCTTTCCTGTGAATCGGCCAGTGTGGTGGGCTCTGGTGTCTCTTTAAGTGTCTTGTAGGTCCTTTTCTTCCCATCTATTATTCCTCCGCGCTGAAGCTTTTACGCTCCAGTATCCCTCTTCTCCATGGGTCATCTAGATTTAGTCTTGTAATCATAGCGTTCTCCGGTCTAATTGGAATTTGAACTGTTGAACCATCCATTCTTGTTCTTGTTACGCCTTCTACGTAGATTACGTTCTTTTTTGTATCTACTTTGAGTACACGGCCTTCTGATAGTTTTCGATCTCCTTTGGTTATACTTACCGTATCATCAACGATGACTGTCATGCTACGCGTTCCATGTTCTGCTCTTAGTGAAGGCGATAGCGGAGAAGATAGGTATTTCCTCCTTTTATGATTGGGTGCTGTGTGTCTCTTCTTTCTTGATGTTGATGGTTTAGTTACTCCTTTCTTCATTTATACAACCATCCTCGCTAGGTTTCCTATTCTTGCCCATCGTTCCACTGCCTCTCTTGCAACGGGGCCCTTGATGTCAGAGCCTCTTAGTGTACCTTCAGGAGTTAATATTACGGCTGCATTATCCTCAAATCGTATTCGTGATCCATCTTTTCTGAGATATGGTCTTCTCTGGCGTACAATGACTGCATTGAAGAGTTGTCTCTTCATTTCAGGTGTTCCCTCTCTTACTGACACAGTGACAAGATCACCTATTCCGATACTGGGTAGTCTTCTTCTTCTTCCCTTGTAGCCTATCATTTGTATTATTCTAAGACGTCTTGCGCCAGTGTTATCTGCGCAATTAACTACGCTTCCAATGGTTAATCCACCACTGATTTTCCGCCTTGGTAATATTCTACGCTTAATCCTCTTTGACAATGCTAAGCCTCCTTAATGATTTCAACAACGACGAAAGATTTCGTCTTACTAAGAGGCCTACATTCAGCAATTCGTACAGTGTCTCCGACCTTTATCGGAAGACATGGAGTACTATGAGCTGGAAGTCTACTCCTCATCCTTGCATATCTGTCGTATTTTGGATCAAATCTAGTATAATTAATCTGAACTACGCATGATTTCTGCATACGTGTACTGACTACAGTACCCTCTAGGGTTCTTCCTCTCACAGCTAAAGAGCCGTGAAATGGGCAGTCTTCTTCATTACATTCGAGTTCAGGTTCTTTAAGAGTCATCAATTTTTTAGTCCCTTACCATTTCTTTTTGGTCTGTTTTTTAACCCGGTCCTCGGGTCTTCCTATTAGGGCTTTGCCCTTTACTTTGACGGCTTTGCCGTCGAGGATGAACTTAAAGATAGCGTCTTTTTTCGCTATTCTATGTGTTCTTTTTCCTCTTATGACGAGAGTTCTCATGGTCTCGTCAACCACTTTTCCCCTGAGATGGATATTTACCATATTGCTATCTTCAAGCACTTCAGTTTCCAATCCTATTAGTTCATGTTTGAGGATATTATCTGGCTCAGGGGTGAACAGTCATTTATTCCTCCTCATTGATTACTGTCAAGATTCTGGCAATGGTTTTCTTCAGGACACGTGTTCTTCCTGGATTTTCAATGGCACCACCTGCCTTAATCATTGTTTTTAATTTGCTTAGTTCAGTTCTGAGTTCTTGGAGTTTTTCCTCCCGTTCCTCATTGGACATTTCACGAATTTCATCCATATAAAGAATAGGCATTTTTACTCTTCCTCCTCAGATTCTGGCTGTTCTTCAATTTCGTCTATCTGAACATCTTCCTTGGACTCTGATTTTAAATCCGGTTTATCCTCTGATTCAGATGGGACTGTGTCTGTTTCAGTGGGTTCCTCTTCTATTTGAGTCTCAGGTTCTTTTTCCTCCCCAGAGTCCTCAGCAGCATCTTCCGGTGTCTCAAGCACCTTTTCTGCTTCTGTTTTTCGTTCTGACTCTGGTTCAGAAATTTGTTCTTCCGTTTCTTTTTCCTCGGCCTTGGAAGTTTCCTCCTCGGCTTTCGCTTCCTCTGATTTTGGTGTTTTCTCTTCTTCTGGTTCCTCGATTGTAGGAGCTTCCGATTTCTCTTCTTCCTCCTCCATTACCTCGGTTTCTTCTTTTTCTATAACTTCAGTTTCTGCTTCTTCTACTGGTGGCTTAACTTGAATTTCAGGTAGTTCTGAGAGATCTACTTTGTCAGGGAATCGTGCTTCAGGTGAAACAATGTTCACGGTGACTCCTAGGACGCCTCTCTTCATTTTTACGTGAATTGTAGCGGTTTTAACGTATCTTAGCGCTGGATCTCCAGATTTTGGTACATATCCTTCAACTACTTTCTCAAACCTTGAACGTGCGCTCCTAAGTGGGCCTTTGAGTATGATCTCGCAGCCAATTGCACCACTATCCATAATGCGATTTAGGCTCCAGAAGACTGCTCTTCTAAAGTGAACTCCTCGTTCAAGTGCATTTGCTACTCTTGAAGCCATTATCCTAGGGTTTAACTCAGGTACCTCGACCTCGATAACGGTAATCTGAGGGTTTGGTAATCCAAGTTCTTCTTCCAGTTTTGCAGAAGCTGCCTTAATTGCTCTTCCTCTTTTACCGATTACTCGTCCTGGTCTCATAGCAAATAAATTAATTTGAGATCCTAGTGGGGTCTTCGTGAGTGTAATTCCACCATATCCTGCTTGTTCATATTCTTCTGCTAAGAACTCATCTACCTCGACTCGCTCCAAGCTATCCTCGATAATTCGTTTTACAGTTGACATTAGTATTCCTCGACAGCGACCTCGATATGTGTTAGATGTTTATAGTATGGCGATGCTCTTCCAAAAGCTCGTGGAATATATTTCCTAATAACTCTGCCACGTTGGGCAGCCATGTGTATTATTCTCAGTCTGTCTGCGTATAAGCCTTTAAACTCAGCGTTAGCCTCCACAGAATTTAATATTTTCAGTATCTCTTCTGCTGCCTTCTCAGGGAATCTACCTGCATCATGTCCCTGTAACTGTTTCCTGTGAGGGACTTTTTTACGGTGTCTATAGTATGGCACTGCTTGTTTTTTATCGATTACATCTTCTAGGAATACTTTAGCTTTTTCAAGCCTCATTCCTTTTAGCTTATTACAGATTTCTCTTGCTGCTTTAGGCTTTATTCTGAGATCCCTGCCGCTGGCTATTGCGGTTGTTTCAGGGTCTAGCCCTTCTACTGAATATTTCCAAGATGGCATATACGCACCGTTCGCCTACCTTGAATCGCGTCTTAATATAAAAAGGTATATGTTTAGATAAGTACTCGATGAAGTTTGATAATGACTAGGTTAATGACGTCATTATTGTCTTTTTTATTAGTGGCTTGTATAAACGGGTCATATTAGAAAACACTATAATTCTACCCGTATCTATAAGTTAATAATATCTTATTAAAAAATAGATACATGTTGCTATACAAAAACAACAATATTTTATGATTATTGATCTGATATAAAAATATGAAGATATTTGAAAGCTACTTTAGAGGAATATACATGCTGCTTCGGGATGCACCGATTCCTGGTCTTCCGTGACGAACAGGTGTCATGCTAATGGCATATTCTCCTAGATAGTGACCTAGCATTTTCTCGTTAATTGAAATCTCCCTGAACTCTTGACCAGTATAGCAATGAACTGTCTTTCCAAGCATCTCTGGCATAATAACCAAATCCCTTGCGTGAGTTCTGACGGGTTTATCGTTATTTCTCCTAAGTTTCTCTAGTACTATTCTCTGTTCTTCGCTAAGTCCTCTTCTTAGACTTCTCCTCATTCTTGATGGGAGTAACTCTATGAATTCATCCATTGACATGGATTTTAGCTCTTCAACGGTCTTTCCCCGGTATTTGAAATCTTTAGGCATTATTATCACCTTAATGGAGACACGGGTTTTAAACCCTTAGCCTCTCCTCCTTTGTCTCTTTCCACTATTACGAGATGCGATTAAGCCAACCTTTGCTCCTGGAGGGGCATTTCTCCCAACCGTGGTTGATTTACCTGGTCTTCTGTGTCGTCCTCCACCATGCGGGTGCATAGCTGCTGGCATTTTAACACCGTGTGCAGTTGGGAACTTGTGGCCTTTAGCTTTTTTTGCATGGTGTTTTTCACCCGCAGTCATAAAGGGTTTTTCTTTTCGTCCTCCACCGCTAATGATTCCTATGCTTGCTCTTGCTTCGTTTTTTATTCTGATTATTCTTTTACTTGGAAGCCTTACTGTTGTTTTGTCTCCGGTGTGTGCGATTACTGTTCCGAATGCGCCGCTTGCTTTTGCTATTTTCCCGCCGTCTCCTGGCCTCATTTCTATATTGCAGACCATGGTTCCTTCTGGTATGTCTCCTACGAGTAGTACGTTTCCTACTTTTAGTGGTGCATCTGGTCCTACTTGTATTTCTTGGTTTACTGAGGTTCCTTCGATAGCTGTTGTGTAGTATCCTTTACCTGATTTGAATTCTATGTAAGCTAATGGTGCGCCTCGTCCTGGTTCATGTGTTAGTTCTTTTATGCATCCTTCTTTGAGTTCTCCTGTTTTTGCAGGGTATTTAGCTGGGGCTATCTTGTTCATTTTTGCGGCTTTGAATTGGTGTCCGCCGCGTCCTCGTCGTTGTACTCTTATTTTCTTTCCCATTTATTTCACCTACAAGATTCCTAGACGAATAGCGACATCTGATGCATCGAATTCGTCTTTGAGTCTTACGAAGGCTTTCTTTTCGCCTTGGCTTGTAATTAACGTGTTTACGGTTGTGGCTTCTACTTCGTAGAGTTCTTGTACAGCTGCTTTGATGTCATCCTTAGTTGCTCGTATGTCAACTATGAATACGAGTTTATTTTCGTCTTCTATCATGTTGACGCTACGCTCTGTCATCATTGGGAATTTAATAACCTTATGTGAATCCATTACTTCATCCACACCTCGTCTAGTTGTTCTATAGCTGACTGAGTCCATATGATCAGTCTTCCTGGATGTGCTCCGGGTGCAAGCATCTCCGCGTTTAAAGTGTGTAGTTCTGTTACTTCTACACCGGGGATGTTTCTTGCGGCTAGTTTGATTCCTTTATCTTCTGCGATGACTATGAGAGGGCCTTTTCCTTTCCTGTGTTTTCGGCCCCTCATTTTTCCTTTTCCAGCTCTTACGGTTCTCCGGTCTGCGCGTTCAACATCGCTCCAGATTTTCAGTGCTTTTAAGAAGTCTTGTACGTCCCGTGTTTTTTCTAAGGATTCTAGTTCATCGCTGACTACAATCGGCAGTTGTTCCACCTGTTGGACTTTGTGTCCACGTTTTTCTACGAGTTCCTTTACAGCTGTTGCTGCGATTCCCGACCTTATCGCGAGTCTTTTTTCCTTCTTGTTGATTCGCTTTACGATGTCTTTCTCAGAGAGTGGAGGGAAGGCTTGATGGCCGCCTACGATGCTTACACCGAAGGCTGCTCTGTTGCTTCCTTTGAGCCTTGGGACTCGGGCTATGCCGTGGCCTGTTCCGCGGGACTCTGCTGTCGTCCTCTTTCCTGCCATGGGGTCTCTGCCTTGTGGCTGGAATTTTGTGCTTTGGAGGGCGATTACCGCTCTTCTAATTACATCGTGCCTGACAGGTGTATTGAATACTTGGGGAATATCTACTTCGTCTGTATTCTCGTTTTGGAGATTTATTACTGGTGTTTTCACTGGGTGTCTCCTCCTTTCATCCATTCAGTGTGTAGATATGTTATCTGTGGCGTCTCTTCTGGGTAGGATGGGTCTCTTACTGGTTTCCTTATTTTGATTAATCGTTTCGCTGCTCCAGGTACGCTTCCCTTAAGAAGCAGGTAGTCTCCGTTTACGAATCCATAGTTTTTGAATCCGCTCTTTGGGTTGATTCGTTCGTTGTCATTTCCCATTAGCATGATTCGTTTATTGTATTCGGTTCTGTTATGGAAACCCATCTGTCCAGCCCTAGGTACTTGGGGCATTACCCTTCTGGGTACCCATGGGCCTATTGAGGCTACGCCTCTTTTTGTTTTCCTTGATTTGTGATGGCGTATTCTTATTCCCCATCGTTTTACTTCACCTTGGAATCCTTTGCCTTTTGTAACGCTTATAATATCTATTCCTTCTCCAGGGTTGAAGACATCGTTTATCGTTACTTCTTTTCCGAAAAGTTCTTTCGCATAGATAATCTGGTCCTCTATGTTTCCTCCAGATATTGGGATCTCCATAAGGTCAGGTGTTTTCTGTGGTATGCTAGCCATTTTTGGTTGTGTCGCCGCTATTATTCTTAATTCGGCTATCTTGTCGATGTTTTCTTCTATTTGCTCGAACTTTTCATCTGGCCTAGGGTCTGTCGCAAAGGTGATTTTCCTGTGCAAGTCTCTTGGCTGGTTTTGCATCCAGGCCTCAGTTATGGCTTGTAAGCCGTCCTGAGTTTTTCTGTATGCCCTTACTGCTACTACCAGCAGGGGGGGAGTGTCGATTACGGTAGCGGCTGATTTTACCTCTTGACCGTATTCAGGAACTCTTCTTCTGTCTTCTATGTAGAACAGGTGAGTCATGCCTGCCTTGTAACCAGCGAAGCCAGCTAGCTGGGGTTCTCCCTCTAGTTTTGGCCAATAACTCACTCTACCCTTTGGATTTTTTGCTCTTTTGCGTGGTGAGTAGCTTAGTGAGCCTCGCTTTGGTGATCTTGTTCTTGGCATTTATGTGACACTCCTTGTTTAGAGCTACAAGGAATCAACATGGCTCACTTTTAAAGGATTCTCTGGTGTCTGTTTGTGATGTGTATTGGGGGAGTAGGTGTTTTTTTTGGTGTGATGGGTTGTAGTTTTTTTGTTTAGAATACTGGTTTTTTATTAGGGGGGTCTTGGTTATGGTTACTGTATTTTTTGAGATGGTTTGGATTTAGGTATTGGTTTCTTGTGGTGTTAATAGTATTTTTCCTTGTATTTATGCCTGTTTTGGGTTGAATAGGCGCCCGTTTTGGTTAGAATCTTTTCTGAACAGGGTTGTTCTATGAGTCTATTTAGTTAAATGGCTTGTTCTATGGGTTTCCCCCGGAGTACCCCACTAGGGGGGGTCTGTAGTTGGGGCTTTTTTGCTGAGGGATGGTTTTAACTCGGGGTTTATTTCAGTAACGACTAAAAGTATGGGTTTGCTCATTTATTGAGGAATTCTACAATATCCATAGAATGGATTTCATAGGTTAGTTCTGGTATCTCTTGTTGATTGGATACCTCTTAGACTATGTTTCAATGTCTTTACTACACACTTGCAGTAGTTGATGATTATGGTGATTTGTTTGCCCATTCATTTGCTGAGTGTTAGATTGAAGGTGTTTCTTCTAGGTGTGGGGGTTCTTGTATGAAGATGGCGATGTTGAAGCGGGTTATGATGGAATAGGGGGCGAATATTTGGTCGAGTTGCGTTCGCTTTACTTTGTCGGATGATATGCGTTTTTTGTATAGATCGAGATCAGATATGGGTGTGTTCTGGGGATTCTTTTATGTAAAAGTGTATGATTTAGGTGGGAGGTTTATCCAATGAACTCTGGTTGTAATTATTTAATTGGTTCGTATACTTGGTCTCGTAGGAAATAGGCGAAGAGTACTCCGAATGTAGCTATTGCTGCTGCGGATAAGAAGGGGGATGTGTTGAAATAGTTCGAGTAGAAGTAGCTACTGATAATTGGGCCAACTGTGAAACCCAGTCTTACTCCTGTCATTCGTACCCCAAAGGCTACTCCTAGTAGATCACTAGGCACTGATTCGCTGAGTAGCGCTAGGGTTCCTGGCCAAGTCATGCTCCATAGTCCGAACATAATAGAGTTGGTTACAAGAAGAATTCTCCAGTCACTTACAAAGTACCAGAGAGCATAGAAAAGGGGAATAAGAAAGACGCAGTATAACACAAATTTTTTTCTACCATATTTATCGGCTAACTTTCCCGCTGGTATCTGTGTAATTAGATTCAGTATACTCTGTGCTGTGAAGAACCACCCTAT
>WJJC01000102.1 GCA_014729945.1 Candidatus Bathyarchaeota archaeon | reverse complement strand
AGATGCGTTGAGTAAACGGGTGATGGGTAAGTTGCTAGAGTATGATAATTATCTGCATGATAGTTATACGGTTAAAGCGCATCCCATTAGGAATCTGGTGGGTATGAGTCTAGGTAGCATACTTAATAGCGCAGAATACGCCAAGTCGCTGCAGAAGCCGGTTATCCGTGGCTATCAGCTCTAAAAGTTTCTTAAGCATACCCGTTTTTTTATGGGGATCTGGATCGAATCTAGGAGGTTCTAGGCTTATTTTAGTTAATGAGGATGAATTATTTTGGTTTATCGTATGGAATTAACTAAATTACCAGTATGAATATACATTAAAATCCACTACCCCGAGGGTATTGATTGTCAGATACTCTTTTGTGGATTAATAATCAAAGTAAAAATATGTTGGGTTTTTAAATAGGAAAGAGAGTGTTCCGGTCTTTTCCATACCCGAGAGGGTTTTTTACTCTACTCGTTCCAGTTTGAATACAACGGGTCTTAGCCCATCGGTGCAGCAGCTTACCATACTGCCGGGTTTGTTGATCCACCTGAAGTCCCCGCCAAGTGCTAGATGGGCTACGTCTCTCTGTATGTCTGCCCATGCCCAGGAGCAGAACCCTTCAGGCATCTTAAGGTCCTTGCTGAGATAGGTATTATCCATCTCTACTGCTTCACATACAGCGTCGACATCGTCCGCTGCCAGTTCATCGAATACATCGCCTGGTTTTAGCTTCGCGACCACGGTTATTTTTACATCAGTCATTTCTACCAGAAAAATCAGAACAATGGGGGTATAAAAGATTCTTGTTAAAGATCTCTGAAACAGTTTTTCAATTGGTTACATTGGGTAGAAACAAACAATATGGCGGATACAGGGCTTACCAGTATCTTGAATCAGGTAGAGATTACCGGGAGTTCAAGCTACGGGAAGCAATAAAGAAGGAATAGTGGGAACCAGTATCCCTGAGCAAGACCGAGGAGGAACGATTCATGGAGCTAGTGGAGAAATCCGTGGTCATGGATCTCCACGCTCACCCGGACATCAGCCCAGAAGATTCCTACCAGATCATGGTGATGGATCGTGGCGTAACTTTATCGCATACGAGGCGTTAGCCGAGTCAGGGTTGGACTGTGTTTTCGATAATATGATGGGTGGATCCAGTTTCATTAACACAAAACATGGTTGGGACTGAAATAATACTATCCACGACCTTGGCATGCGATTATGCGATATAGCTCACCAGAAGATGGTTATCCACTGCAAGAAAGCATCGGATATTGAATATGCTCACGAAAAAGGAAAGATTGCGTGGGAGGCAGTATTGGAGTCAGCCAGCTGCATCGAGAACGAGGAGGATCGACTGGATATCCTGTACGGGCTTGGGGTAAGAAGCCTGGGATAAAATACAGTGAATCCAATATGTTGGGTAGTGAACTAAAGGAGCACATGGATGGAGGTTGAACTGATTTCGGCTACTATGCTCTTGTGCGTATGAATAAACTAGGTTTCCTAGTGGATGTGAGTCACACCAGTGACCAGACAGCACTTGAGACTATTGAGCTCAGCAAAGATCCCATCATAATAAGCCACGCAGGAGCCAGAGAACTCACTCCCCCCACCAAGATGTTCCCCGACGAGGTCATACAGACATTGGGAGAAAATGAGGGAGTCAAGGCGATAGAGGCGGCCCCCAACTTTACAACAACCGAAAAACACCCACTCCACAGTATAGATAGCTACATGGAGCACATCGAGTACTGCATAGACCTGATAGGAAGAGACCATGTTGGCTGTGGACCGGACAGCAACTATGGTGATCACGTGGGATTATACCTCACCAACATAGAGAACAGTGTAAAACCGGGACTGGGACACTACCATAGACCCAGTAAAGAAAAAGAGAGTAAGTACTTGGGAATAGACATGAACGTTGAACAGCTTAAGGAGATTAAATATGTGAGGGGGATGGAAAACCCAAGCGAGTGTCTACAGAATGTGTGCCGTTGGATGATAAAACATGGGTACAGCGACACAGAGATACAGAAAATTATAGGAGAAAATGGGTTAAGACTGGTTAAAAAGGTCTGAAAATAGGTTAGATTATTGTTTGGGAACCTTCTCCCAGTTCTCCTCAGCCATCTCCAGGGGTACATCTACGCCCTCAGGTAACGGAGTCTCATAGGTTCTGTCCTTCAGTCGTTCCCCATGCTCCTCTTTGGCTTTCTCACGTAGCGCCTCATCGGTGAACAACTCGACTGCGGCTCCTGCCATAGTCTTGGCTGCAAATACGAGGCTCTTGTGACCAATGCTTGAGCCGGCGCATGCGACGAAAGCCCAGCTATGTCCCGGGGCACCCAGTACATTACACGCGGTACCGAACTCCACGGTGGGGGTTATCCATGAAATATCTCCCACGTCGCTGCTTCCGGCGCTGGTCTCACCCTCTCCGATGGGGTCGATTATATCCGTCATTAAATCCACATCACGGTACTTCTCCGGATTAGGGATCTTGAGCTTTCTCAATGTATCCATTTTATACTCTTTGTCAAAGTTGGATCCTATCTCTTCTGCGAACTCCAGCTCCTCCTCGCTCCACTCTGGTCCACCTATCTCCCTCATGTTCTTAACCACCAACTCGGCGATGGTCTTGTTGGGTACTATATTGTATAATGCGTCTATGAACTGGATCTCCAGCTCTGTCTCGGTCATTAAGGCGGCGCCTTGAGCTATCTTCTTGATGCGTTCATAGATGGGATCCAGTTGTGTGCGCTCAGGGGCCCTTATATAGTACCATGAACGGGCGTAATCAGGTACAACGTTGGGTTGTCCACCCCCTTCCTCTATAGTGTAATGGATGCGTGCATCTTCTATGATATGCTCCCGTAAATAGTTTACACCGATGTTCATCAACTCGATGGCATCCAAAGAACTGCGCCCCATCTCGGGGTTACCGGCAGCGTGAGCTGTCTTACCACGGTAGATAAACTTGACTCCATTCACAGCATTACTGCTTCTGAGGCTAGCCGTGTT
>WJJC01000017.1 GCA_014729945.1 Candidatus Bathyarchaeota archaeon | reverse complement strand
GCTTCGATAAGTATCTCTGGGCATATGTCGACTATAAGCCCGTTATGAACTCTTACTCTACTTGGAAAGATGTTCCTGCGGAGACAGCTCTCAGCACGGAAATCAGTAAAGATTTGAAGAACCGCGGCTTCAGCTTTATAGGTCCTACAATTATGTACGCTTATATGCAGAGCGTGGGGATGGTAAACGATCACTTGACCAGTTGTTACAGATACAAGCAGATATTGGATGAGTATTAAAGATGAAAGCAGACACGGTATTAGTTAACGGAAACATCGTAACCCTAGACACAGAGAAAACAGTTTACAACGCACTAGCAATCAAAGGCTCTAAGATTCAGGCGCTGGGCACAGATGAAGAGATTGACTTATGCATCGGCGCAGATACCCTTGTACTGGATCTGGAGGGAAGAACAGTAACCCCGAGCTTTGTGGACAGCCACAATCACACCTGTGAGTACGGGTTCAGTGAACTCATACTAGATCTAAGATATCCTGATGTACAATCAATAACAGATATAGTGGAAAAAGTCCGGAAAGCAACCGAATCCAAGCCAAGGGGAACATGGATCAGAGGGGTGGGCTGGGACGATGCACTCCTAGAGGAGAAACGTCCACCTACCCGACAGGACCTAGATCCTGTTTCGCCAAATCATCCGGTTATACTGGACGCCCAGACTCCTGTTCAGGTTGCTAACACTTATGCACTGGACTTGGTAGACACTGAATATAGTGAATCCTTTGATGGTTTACTCAAAGATACTGATCTATCTTACAATATCAGACTCTTAGCCAGGGACTATACTGTGGAGGAGTGTAAGCAGGCTATACTCAAGGCACAGGAGGCGTTATTCAGGGTAGGAGTCACAGCCCAGAAGGAAGCAGGCGCAACGGATACCATGATCCAGGCTTACCGGGAACTCCATGAGGAAGAACGCCTGAAGATACGCAGCTACCTCATGGTGGGTATACATAATGGCCGGACAACCGTAGAACTAGCGAAACAAGCCGTTGACAAGTATGAACCCGGCGGCGATGACATGCTTTACCTTGGTGCTGTGAAATGTAGCTTTGATGGAAGTGGGGGTAACAGAACCGCTTGGCTATACGAGCCTTGGAACAGTAACTATACGGGAACTGATGGATATAACACAGGTGGACCCATTGTACCTGAGCCACACACATATCCAATGATAGCCAAGATCATCCACAGGGCAGGTTTCCAGATAGGTGCTCACTGCGTCGGAGATCAGACCATAGACCGCTACTTGGACGCATTAGAGGCAGCCATCATAGAATATCCTAGAAGAAACTGCAGGCACAGCGTTATCCATAACAACCTTCCCACAGATTACGCTCTGCGTAAGGAGACCGCCCTGGGTGATAACATTGTAGTGGAGGCTACTAGCGCCTATCTGTACTTCATAGGGGACAACTACGCTGGCAGCTTTGGCCCCCATAGGAGTAGACAACTTATACCCCTTCAAACCATGATGGAACGTGGAATAGTTGTGGGTAATGGATGCGACTGGAATACCTGTCTATTGAACCCCCTATACGGAGTTTACGCGGCTGTTACACGTAAACCAAGGAAAGGTGTGTACGGCAGTCAACCCTTCGGCGTAGATGAGCAGGTATCTCCATATGATGCCTTCAGGTCATATACTTGGAACAGCGCCTATTGCATGTTCTGGGAGGACAACATAGGCTCACTAGAGCAGGGGAAATACGCTGACCTGTTGGTCTGGGATGTGAACCCGTTGGAGGCTGAAACCGAGCATTTATTGAATTTATCCCCCGAGGCTACTATGGTGAACGGTGACTGGGTTTACAAGAAATAAGCCTCAATAGTTTATTTTCTATATATAGACAAACGTAGCTACCCATACAGTATAAATGTGAGTATCCTATCATATTCCTTGATATCTACCGGATACGTCTGGAGGATATGTGAAAACATTGGAAAAACCAAAGATAATACATCTGCTTCTAGATGTTCTGAAACCACATCAACCCCCACTACCCGAATTCGCCATCTTCATGGGTGAGCTAGAAGGATTAACAAAAGTAGACATCACCGTGGTAGAGATGGATGAGAAAACCGAGAGCCTAAAAATCATCGTTGATGGCAGCGCCATCGACTTTGAGGACTTGAAAGGACACATGGCCAAGCAGGGTGCTGTGATTCACAGCGTAGACAAGGTTATTGTAGAGTAAGGATGTCACCCAATTCAAAGCTTATCTCTTTTCTTGAAAAGCCCAGTGGTCTAGGTTCTGATTTTATTTTATTTGCCGCCCCCCTAGATGTCACCACTTCAAACCGGAAGGGAACCCGTTTCGGTCCGGATGCTATTAGACGTGAGAGCCATTTCTTGGAGTCTTTTAGTTCGCGTTTCGGGCTGGGATGGGATGATCTTAGTCTCAGTGACATCGGTGATGTGGAGTGTAGTAGCGTCGAGAAGTGTTTGACTGAGGTAGAGCGGACCATTAATGAAATGGCAGGTTTTCCCGTGATGCTAGGGGGAGAGCATACTATTACTTTGGGTGCTTTACGTGCTCTCAAACCGGAACTGGTGGTTGTTTTTGATGCTCACCTGGATCTACGGGATGAGTTGTTCGGTGAACGAGTGTGTCACGCATCTTATCTGAGACGAGCAGTCGAGGAGCTGGGTTGTAAGGTGCTCGTGGTGGGTGCCAGAGCCCTGAGCCGCGAGGAAGTTGATTACGCTGACAGAGTGGATGATGTAGCATATGTATTGGCCAGAGATATGATCTATGATCCTAGGATAGAGTTCAGGAGGATCTCTAGGATAGTGGACTCAGTTGATTCCATTTATCTCAGCATAGACATGGATGTACTGGACCCGGCGTACGCGCCGGCTGTGGGTAATCCTCACCCAGAGGGATTATCCACGAACTTATTGATGGACAGTATTGATGCTGTGATGCATGGTCCCGTTGTTGGTTTGGATCTTAACGAGGTGTACCCCCACTATGATCAGGGGGTTACGTCTACTACTGCGGCTTATATTGTGTTAGAGTCATTGTATTGTTATCTGAGGCATCACGGTGAATGAGGGTTTGGAATGGGATATACGCGTCCCTTTGGTGTCTAACGTCTTCGTTGTTGTGGATGTTTTAGTTGTATTCTTGTTGTTATCCGGGGGGCTAGCTGGCCTGGTGTTGTTTCTCACGGGGTTCAGTGTCTATAGAGTCTTCAGGGTCTTTCTAATCGCTGATGGGGTGCTCATAGTTCTACTATTCGGTGTAATTGGCTACATATTCACCAACAGGTTTATGCTAAAATATAGGATAGATGATGAAGGCGTACTGGTGCAGGTGGGGCCGTTTACGAATCAGGTTAATAGGGCTGCGTGGCGGATCTCAAGCTTCATTCAGCGACAT
>WJJC01000016.1 GCA_014729945.1 Candidatus Bathyarchaeota archaeon | reverse complement strand
GGAAAAACGTCCACCTACCCGACAGGACCTAGATCCGGTTTCGCCAAATCATCCGGTTATACTGGACGCCCAGACTCCTGTTCAGGTTGCTAACACTTATGCACTGGACTTGGTAGACACTGAATATAGTGAATCCTTTGATGGTTTACTCAAAGATCCTGATCTATCTTACAAGATCAGACTCTTAGCCAGGGACTATACTGTGGAGGAGTGTAAGCGGGCTATACTCAAGGCACAGGAGGCGTTATTCAGGGTAGGAGTCACAGCCCAGAAGGAAGCAGGCGCAACGGATACCATGATCCGGGCTTACCGGGAACTCCATGAGGAAGAACGCCTGAAGATACGCAGCTACCTCATGGTGGGTATACATAATGGCCAGACAACCGTAGAACTAGCGAAACAAGCCGTTGACAAGTATGAACCCGGCGGCGATGACATGCTTTACCTTGGTGCTGTGAAATGTAGCTTTGATGGAAGTGGGGGTAACAGAACCGCTTGGCTATACGAGCCCTGGAACCGTAACTATACGGAAACTGATGGATATAACACAGGTGGACCCATTGTACCCGAACCCCACACATATCAAATGATAGCAAAGATCATCCACAGGGCAGGTTTCCAGATAGGCGCTCACTGTGTCGGAGACCAGACCATAGACCGCTACTTGGACGCATTAGAAGCAGCCATCATAGAATATCCTAGAAGAAACTGCAGGCACAGCGTTATCCATAACAACCTGCCCACGGATTACGCTCTGCGTAAGGAGACCGCCATGGGTGATAACATTGTAGTGGAGGCTACTAGCGCCTATCTGTACTTCATAGGTGACAACTACGCTGGCAGCTTTGGCCCCCATAGGAGTAGACGACTGATGCCGCTGCAAACTCTGATGGATCGTGGAATAATTGTGGGTAATGGATGTGACTGGAATACCTGTCTGTTGAACCCTCTGTACGGGGTGTACGCGGCTGTTACACGTAAACCAAGGAAAGGAGTCTATGGAAGTCAACCCTTCGGTGTGGATGAACAGGTGTCTCTTTACCAGGCCTTCAGAACATATACTTGGAACAGCGCCTATTGCATGTTCTGGGAGGACACCATCGGGTCACTTGAGCAGGGGAAATACGCTGACCTGTTGGTTTGGGGTATGAACCCGTTGGAGGCTGAACCCGAGCACTTACTGAAGTTATCCCCAGAGGCTACTATGGTGAACGGTGAATGGGTCTACAAGAAATAAACCTCAATAGTTTATTTTCTATATATAGGCAAACATGGTTACCCATACAGTATAAATGTGAGTACCCTATCATATTCCCTGATATCTACCGGATAAGTCTGGAGGATATGTGAAAACATTGGAAAAACCAAAGATAATACATCTGGTTCTAGATGTTCTGAAACCACATCAACCCCCACTACCCGAATTTGCCATCTTCATGGGTGAGTTAGAAGGATTAACAAAAGTAGACATCACCGTGGTAGAGATGGATGAGAAAACCGAGAGCTTAAAAGTCATAGTTGATGGCACTGCCATCGACTTCGAGGACTTGAAAGGACACATGGCCAAGCAGGGTGCTGTGATTCACAGTGTAGACAAGGTTATTGTAGAGTAAGCATGCCACTAAATTCAAAGCTTACCGCTTTCCTTGAGAAGCCCAGTGGTCTAGGCTCTGATTTTATTTTATTTGCCGCTCCCCTAGACATAACCACTTCAAACCGGAAGGGGACCCGTTTCGGTCCGGATGCTATTAGACGTGAGAGCCGTTTCTTGGAGACTTTTAGTTCGCGTTTCGGGCTGGGATGGGATGATCTTAGTCTCAGTGACATAGGTGATGTGGAGTGTAGTAGTGTCGAGATGTGTCTGACTGAGGTAGAGCGGACCATTAATGATGTGGACGGTTTCCCCGTGATGCTTGGGGGAGAGCACACTATTACCTTGGGGGCTATACGTGCTCTCAAACCGGAACTGGTAGTTGTTTTTGATGCTCACCTAGATCTACGGGATGAGTTATTCGGTGAACGCGTGTGTCACGCATCTTATCTGAGACGCGCAGTCGAGGAGCTGGGGTGTAAGGTGCTCGTGGTGGGTGCCAGAGCCCTGAGTCGCGAGGAAGTTGATTACGCCGACAGAGTGGATGATGTGACATATGTATTGGCAAGAGAGATGATCTATGATCCTCGGATAGTGTTCAAGAGGATCTCCAAGATAGTGGACTCAGTTGATTCCATTTACCTAAGCATAGACATGGATGTACTGGACCCGGCGTACGCGCCGGCTGTGGGTAATCCTCACCCAGAGGGATTATCCACGAACTTATTGGTGGACAGTATTGAGGCTGTGATGTATGGTCCCGTTGTTGGTTTGGATCTTAATGAGGTGTATCCACACTATGATCAGGGGGTTACGGCTACTACTGCGGCTTATATTGTGTTGGAGTCATTGTATTGTTATCTGAGGCATCACGGTGCATGAGGGTTTGGAATGGGATATACGCGTCCCTTTGGTGTCTAATGTTTTCGTTGTTGTGGATGTTTTAGTTGTATTCTTATTGTTATCCGGGGGGCTAGCTGGTCTGGTGTTGTTTCTCACGGGGGTCAGTGTCTATAGAGTCCTCAGGGTCTTTCTAATCGCTGACGGGGTGCTCATAGTTCTCCTATTAGGTGTAATTGGCTACATATTCACCAACAGGTTTATGCTAAAATATAGGATAGATGATGAAGGCGTACTGGTGCAGGTGGGGCCGTTTACGAATCAGGTTAATAGGGCTGCGTGGCGGATCTCAAGCTTCATTCAGCGACAT
>WJJC01000015.1 GCA_014729945.1 Candidatus Bathyarchaeota archaeon | reverse complement strand
TCATTATATCATCAGAAAAGCTTTGAGAAAGAAAGAAAATGATTTCCTGTATCTTCTGTTCAGCAAATTTCATCTGATTTCTTAATAGGCTAGTATCAAGTTCACGGGATTTATACTCATACTTTTCACGTATCCCGAGCAGGATCAACACACAGTCGCCACAGGTTCTTTTTGGTTGTTTTACTGATTTTCCCGGTATCCATTTTGCTAATTTTGATATGGAATCCCATTTGGAGACGACCATAAACACCGTGGCTATTGTTAGGGCAATTACGGATAATAGAGGAGGAAGTTCTTTCAAATATTTAATAAGGTCTCCCATTTTATAATCCTACTTTAATTTTCTGAAAATAGCTATCTGTATTAATATAAACTTGATTTTAGAAAATAAAAAATAGGTTATAACTGTACCAGGATATCTAAAGTCCTTGTCGACTTATTACTCTGGAATGTGCTTCTTTTCCAGTGTTACGATATCGCCCTCAATCTTCGCAACTATTCTACCATCCATGATCTTTCGGTACTTTTTAAGACGCTCATGCATACTCTTTGCCATGGACATGCCAATTCTGCACTTCATTTTTATTTCTTCATTATCGGTCATAGCATAGATGTCACGCATAAACTGACATATGGTGTGATGACCCTGGTACCTTGTCTTTTCGATCTTTGAAATAGAAACCGGTTTATGCCTTCTCATTGCCATAATTAATCTCCTACAGTAAGTCCTTTTTTCTTAGCTATCTTCTTGTACCTCTTTGCATCATAAGTCAGACGCTTAGACATCATCATGGTCTGCCTGCATTTTAATTTTATTTCTTCATTATTGGTTGTTTCATGTATTTCTCTTAATGTTTGACAGAGAGTATTATCTCCGGCGAACTTTTTTGTTTTCATTGCACTGATAGGAGCAAGTCCGTAATGAGGTCTTCTTTTTTTAACCACCAGGATAGTGTAAAGCAGCTTTCTTTTTTTGTTTGTCTTAGCCTTAACCTCAATAGTATCTACGATGTCACCGATCTTTTCAATAAGGTGCTTCACTTCATCCAGGTTGGCTCCGAAAGGATCTAGCTTTGAACTCATTTTACTGTACTTGGTATACTCTATGAAGCACAGACCATCATTATTCAAACACTTTATCCACTGAGATAATGCGTGTCCGGGATCGTAACTGTGGTCAAGTGCGTTACTGTAAACGAAATCAACAGCACCCTCCCACTCTTTTTTAATATCATGGAAATCCCACTGTATCGTGTTGGGGAATTGTGTTGCCGTGGATGATATCTCAGTTCCTATTACCTTGGCGCTGGTCTTTTCGATAAACAGTTGTTGCTCAACACCTCTCCTGGTTCCATGGCATATTCCGAAAGAAGCATTGGGTATTCTCCATTTTATGTATTTCGATATCTCATCGATTACTTTCTCATTGGCGAACACACAGTGAAGTTTTTTTATATTACCTTCCTCCTGAACTTGTTTATATTCTTCAAAATTTTTGTATTTATGCAGTTTCATTATTGCTCCATAAAGTTCAATACGTTACCTGGGTAGCTGATCATTGATTTTCTCTGTTCTTTTGATGCGTCCCAAGACCCCATTGGGAAATAAAAAGGAGTTGAACAGTATATAATCTTAATATCACTTGATAAACAATTTTCATGTGTCGGAAGCCACTCATCCCATTTCCAGTAATAATCTTTCCATGTCCACACTTTCTTCAGGTTCATAGAAAGTCTTCCAAGCATATAACTAAAGGTTGATCTAGCCATAACCAAGTTTCTTGCACTTAACATTACATTTACCTGAGATGTGGTATCACTGTTAGCTATCCTCATATCTCTATACATTTTTCTGAGATGATATATCACAGGATTGTACTTGGTGCTATCTGTAACCAGCAGTATATCCTCGTATCCACCATCTTCTATTATTTTCTGATAATAAGATAACGGTGGCTGGAAGTATTCTGGATTTATATGCTTCTTTCTAAAGATATCTCTTCCACCCCTTATATTTATAACAAGAGTATCATCATCAACACGATCTAAAGGGTATTCTTTCTTTATTAAGTCGTGTAGAAAGAGAAGACATTCTTTTCCGTAATCAACAAATAAATGCTTTCCGTATGGATATTTAGTTAGGAATGTTTGTTTATGAGTTATTACACGACCGCAGTTTTTATTATTTGGATTTCTGAAATCAAAAGTTCCTGTAGGGCAGACAAAAGAATCGTAATTATTCTTAACCTTCTTTATCACAGCCATGGACTCAGTATTTCTAGCTAGAAGTAGTATATTCTCAAGGCATGTTAATATATTGCCGTACCTTGATCTTATCTCCTTTATTTTGAAGATATAACCTTTTTCATATAAAGGAATTATTCTCATTATGGTTTATCCTCCGGTATCGGACCATCCTGTCGACTTAGATCGTGGAATAATCCAAGAGGATCTGGGTTTGCTTCCGGGAACACATATATTTTATGATCGGTTACCGATGGTTTGAATTTACCTCTTCTTGCTCCATTCTCATATCTCGTGTAAAAACTTGAGTCTCCAGACCTATGAAATCGATTCTCCCAGTATTTTTTACTATAACCACCAAGTCTCTGGTATACAGACTTCTTTATGACAAAGCTGTTGTTATGACGATTTCTTCTCAATCTCCTGGTCTTTTTCATCCCGTACTCTATGAGGGTTTTTCTATCAGTACAGATATCTCCGTTATGATCAAGAACACCGAAGGATCGGTTAAACATCATTTTATCCCCATCAAAGTCCCTGCAGGCCATGATAGTTTCCCTGGGAAAGAAGTGGTCTATGTCGGTAAAAAGCAGGAGATCTCCCCTTGCTTTTTCAACACTCTGGTTTCTGGCGAGAGCTTGGGTCCATGGTGCTTTATTCCCAGTTCTATACATACAGAAATTCTTTACACCATAGCAGTGAGGGTTCAAAGTTTCAAGAGGAGGGTTACTCTCATCGTCCATTATTATGATCTCAATATCGTCAGGCAAATCAAGCCTTTTAAAATGCTTAATCTGCCTCTTGACGACCTCGTGACTATTATAAATGGTGAATATAATAGATAGCTTAATCATACTTTATCTTGCCTCTTGCTATATTCTCAAGCATCTTATCGAAACCACCTTTGGTCATTTTGCCCCAGAATGGTATCGAGTCTGACTCTTGCCAATCTTTAGGTTTGTTTCTGAACTCGCTTCTGCTGAATCTATTAGCAGACAAGTTATTGCTATGTCTTATATCCACATTGGGGAATTCCGATGAAATGTATTCTCTACCAAAATCATCGATACCACCTCTTTTAACTTTCCTGTTTCCAGGCTCATAACCTATTCTGGTATTCCATCCACTCTTCTCTACTATGGCGACTTTCTTTTTATAATGCTCAGTGAGAAACTCTCTATTGGCGCATAACTGAGAGACTCTCCCTGTTAAGTAATAGAGACACTTCCCTGATTTTGCATCTACCTTCCATACGTTTTTATTGAAATAATAAACATCATCCTTGGGAGGATTAAAATCAAAATGACAAGGGTGGTATATGACATCATGTTCAACAAGAAAAGCAACATCTGTAGCCAACTCTTCAAGACCTATAAGTATTTGCTTGAACATGGTAAGCTTTGATCTTGGTTCCTCTATAATGATATTATCATCAGCAAAATGTATAGGCATTTGTGAAACAGATACCATATGATTATTGCCTTTACACTCAAGAAGTTGCTGTCTTACTGTTCTGAGTATTCTCTCTTCACATCTGTTGTCAGTATAATAAACAATACCTTTGGTAAGATTAGGTCTGTGTATTACCTGTTTTTTAGACTCTCTTCTCTTCATCACCCGCTCTCTTTTATGTTCAGGTATAGAAGCATCGGTTTCTTGATAGTGTGACATTGGAGGTTCCACATCCCATTGGCCCTGTTGTTCTTTCGTCCAGCCAGGAAGGGGTGAGAATTTCTTAATCAACCAATCATAAGGATGAACAGCTTTTTCCCACTTATTGCCGAGCCACAGATCTTTTGAATATTTCCTTGCCTTCTCTATAGCCCCTCTTTTATGAGAATATGGGAATCCAAAACCCTTCTGAGTTCTGGCTAGATGTGCAAACCAGCACCTCTTATTAACAACCATTCGACCGCCGGATAACCAAGCTTTCATTGATAGCTCAACAGCCATCTGACCCCAGGATCCGTGCTTCTCATCCATACCGCCAAGCTCCCAGTACCTTTTCCGGTGCATAAACCATCCAGCACCAATACAGGTCATTACGTCTGTAATATCACCTTTTGACCATGATGCTGTTTTATGACTACACCTTCTTTTTAATTCTCGAACATCTCCATATGGCTCAAGACCAGGTCTGTCGAAATATTTCATCCTAAGCTCATCATTGATCCACATATAATCAGTTCGCTTATGATCTTTTTTATCGAATATTATTTTCTTTCTTATGTCTTTCCCACCACAGTTTTCACAGGTCATTATAACAGGACCTTGCTGCCATTCTCTTCCGCATTTTTCACATCTCCAATGAAACGCGTCAAGAGTGTACATCCTGGGTATCATTGTCCAGTCGTATTTACATGTTTTCATCAGCTCTTCATCGAAACCCTTTGAT
>WJJC01000101.1 GCA_014729945.1 Candidatus Bathyarchaeota archaeon | reverse complement strand
GGGTTATATCTGCCCAGAGTAGGGTTAGCAGCAGCTAATATACTACATCTTGCGTTCAACGTGGCGACTATACCACCTTTGGCGATGGGAACTATCTGTTGCTCCATTGCGGGGTGTATTGCACCACGATCCTCATCACGCATTTTATCGATCTCGTCAATACAACATATTCCTTTATCCGCTAATACGAGTGCCCCGGCTTCTAGAACAAAGTTACCTGTACCCCCTTCCTTAACTACTGCAGCAGTTAATCCCGCTGCTGTACTTCCTCTTCCAGTAGTCATTAGTCCTCTGGGTGCAACCTTAGCTGAGAAGTTAAGCATCTGGCTTTTTGCCGTACCCGGATCTCCGACTAGAAGAACGTTTATGTCGCCTCTTATTCTAACATCTTCTAATTCTTTTTCTACTCCTCCAAGGAGAAGATAAAGTACTGATTCTTTGATGTATTCGTTTCCGTATATGCTGGGGGCTATACTGTTGAGAAGTTTCTGATGAACAAAGGGATCCCTTGCTATCTCAAGAATCTCTTCTTCATCTTCGGGCGTCAATTCTAATAATTCTTGGTCTCTACCACTTACTTCACAGAAACTTGCATCAATTTGAATATCATAAGTTCTGAGTTCTCCCCCTCTACCATATTTAGGAAGTAGTTTAATTGACCCCGTCATAGTAATTCGGTCTCCTGGACGAGCAACATCAACTATATCGTCTTTTAATTCAACTGTAATGGATCGAGGTAATTGCCCAGGGGGAAGGTCCTCTGGTCTCTCCTGTATAGTTACTAACTGGTGGTCGATGAATACTGACTCCCTTGGTACAAGCTCGAAATTTTTCCTATTGTCACATGCAAGACATTTCTGAGGTTTCTGGAGTGTTTGACCACTTTGTTCTATATGATTCAATTCTCCACATACTGGACATCTGAATGTTGCCCTGATTACTAGAGGGGTTATTGATGATGCTCTTACTATGATTCCGTGCATCATAACAAGTCGTCCAATGTGATCGGACCCGATTTTTCTAAGCGGGGTGTCCGCTGGGAGATTCCTATACCTTATATTGATACGTTTTAGGCTCTCAGCGTATATAGGGTCACGTGTACGGAGTTTACTTCTAACCACTGTTGTAAAAATAGGGGTGTTACTTTCCGGATCATCTAGAATCATCTGAGCAAGTTCTATATCAAAACCATATAGATCAATAAAATCTATGACAAAGCTCTTATCGCCTTTAACAGCCATTTCGCTGATTTGTTGATCGTATTTGAATCTACCATTTTTATCAACAAAATCCTCAACAAATTGCATGAAAGCCTGTTCTACAGATTCTAGTTGAGCCATCTTATTCATTCCCTATTTTTCTCATTTTTTTTCTCCACTCTGAGATGATCCGATGGACGTTATCATAAAGAGATATCTCTTCTGATTGTAGTACCCGGGTGGGTGAATTTGCCTCAGCCGCCGCATAACGTGTGATCCTGTTAATCCTAGACTCTAGGATATCTCTATACCGTGCTCTTATACGATTAAGATTAATTACCGTATCCATATCTTCTCCCGAGGTAAAAGACTGATATGCTTTTGCGTAAAACTCCTCAGGTAATGGACTTGGTGGTCCAGCTGGGTTTATACGTTCCTTGAAATGAATTTGAGTCCATTCATTATTATTTAATATTTCATCCTCATACCCGATTAAACCATTTCTAGCAAGTTCTCTTGCCACCCAGTAAAAAGTAGTGAATTCGCTATCTGCTTCAACAGAATCAAGTTTGAAACCAACTATCTCAATTTCTGGTATGTTTCTCAGTGCTTTACATTTCACTATATTATTTTCATATTCTAATCTGGGCGACCGGGGGCTCATTGTGCGTTTTTATGTTTAATGACATGCTTATAGTATTATTCTCGCAACAGATGAGAACGTTTTAACTTTAAATTAAGCGCTTTGTAATCTTCTCTAATGCAATCTACGTTCAATAACCAGGAAGGCTTAATGAAATTAGTAGAAAAGATCAAGGAGCTGCGATCAAACAATAGAGTAAGAGAAATGGTAGAGGGTCGAATGGATGACTTTCGTGCTGTTCATGAGATGGATACCTACAAATGGTATGAGGAGATGGTTTACTGTCTACTTACCGCCTTCGCAAGTGCAATGATGGGTCAAAGATGTGTTGACGCTCTTTTCACCGAAAATAAAATCCTTGATGGTGAAGAAGAGGATATTAGATCTTGTCTTGTTGAGACAGGTCACAGATTCCCAAATAAACGGGCTGAGTATATATTTAATACTCAATACTTGGCACCAGTGATAAAAGAAAAAATACAGAGTTTTGAGGATAGCAAGAAAGCTAGGGTGTGGCTTGTGAAAAACATTAAAGGTCTTGGTTGGAAAGAAGGAAGTCATTACTTGCGAAATGTAGGTTATTTTGATCTGGCTATAATAGATCGACATATAATGAACAACTTAAGTGAATACGATATTATTGATCTAGACCCCAAAAAGGGATTATCCAAAAAAAGATATTTGGCGGTTGAAGAAATTATCATTAGTTTAGCTGATGAGCTTGATATGCTTCCCGGGGAACTAGATCTTTATATGTGGTACAGAAAAACAGGAAAAGTACTGAAATAATTGTTTTAACTCAAATCCTTCACTTACTTCAATATGCGGGTTCTTGTAGACGGAAAAAGAGAAGACATCAAAGCCCTATGGCGAGAGGGTAAAATAGTAAAAATGGTTGATCAGAGAAAACTACCTCACCGTTTCGAAGTACTAACTCTAAACAATCATAAAGAGACAGCAAAAGCAATTAAAATAATGGTAACAAGAGGTGCTGGGTCCATTGGTAACGCGGCAGGGTTTGCAATGGCTCAAGCAGCCATGGAGGCAGAAAATAAACCTCTGGAAGATTTTAAACAATATATCACACATGCAGCTGGTACAATTAAAGGAACGAGACCCACGGCAGCCAATTTGTTTAAAGCCGTTGATAGATGTCTGGAAGCTGCTGAAGGAAAAACAGTCTCAGAACAAGTTGAGAATATAGTTAGGGAAGCTGATACTATATATTCTGAAGATCTTGTAGCCACTGAAAATATTGCTAAATCAGGAAACGAGTTGATTAAAAATGGATACAAGATTTTAACTCACTGTAATGCTGGTGCATTGGCATATATTGATCACGGAACAGCTTTAGCCCCCATACGTCAATCGTTTAAGGATGGAAAAGATGTTTTTGTCTGGGTTGATGAGACTCGTCCAAGAGGACAAGGTGCTAGGATAACTGCTTGGGAGATGAAACAAGAGGGTATTCCATATGCGTTGATAGTGGATAATGCAGCAGGATACTTTATGCAATCAGGAGAGGTTGATATGGTGATAGTTGGCGCTGATAGGATCGCTGCTAACGGTGATGTAGCCAATAAAATAGGTACTTATGAGAAAGCAGTAGTGGCTTACGAAAATAACATTCCCTTTTGGGTTGCTGCACCAGAGATGACTTTCGATCAAAATATGCCTTCAGGCTCGGATATTGAAATAGAGGAAAGGGAACCTGAAGAAGTAAATAGAATGTGGGGTATGAATGAAACAGGAGATCAAACCTATGTTAAAATTACCGCTGAGGGAACCAATATTCGTAACCCGGCGTTTGACATAACTCCTGCAAAATATGTAACCGGTTTTATAACTGAACACGGATTGCTAAGAAAACCCTTTGACAAAGGAATACGTGCATTGTATAGCAATTAAACCCTAATCCAATTTTATTAACAAAAAAATCAGTTCTCAATTAAAACTTCTTTTTTATTATGGACATATAACCCCAATAATATTGGGCCGTTTGAGAGATTTCCAAAAATTGGTATTTTGTTAACTTCTTTTTCTTCCATGATTTCAGCTACTTCTGTCAGAGTTGTATTATATCGAGTCCAGATTAAGGGCTTGGAAGTTATTTCTCCAATAGTAGTTAGATGCGGATCAAGTTCTTTTTCAATAACCCTTTTTTGTATATCAGAGGATGTGACGAGTCCAATGGGCTCCTCTTCATTAGTGACGATTAAAGCGTCGAAGTTGAAATAATTCATAAGACTTTTTGCAGATGCGACTGTTCTGTCCTTTCCAACCGTTATGATATCTTTCACCATAATGTTCTTTACGTCTATTCTCAATGAGCCCACCAGATTAGTGATTTTATTAAATATGTTATGGTTTGCGGAACACTAAAAGGTACTTAAGATATGGAATAATCCTTCTTTTTCATGTGGGTAGCTTTCCTTGACCAAATCGCTTAAATTAATGTTTGCTATGAGGTTGTGGTGTCCCGCCCGCCCTAGCTCAATGGCAGAGCATCCGGCTGTAGTCATTGCCCTGCGGGGC
Organism: Candidatus Bathyarchaeota archaeon; assembly: GCA_014729945.1. Next base: position 917 of record WJJC01000101.1, on the reverse strand, counting down.
GTTGGCAGTCAGGCCATGAGCAGACACCGGAGGGTTGCAGGTTCAACTCCTGCGGGCGGGACCATTTTCTCTTGTTAATTGTTTTTAAGATTACCTTACGCTAAATTCAGTCAAATTATACCATAATTATAATTATAATAATTACCTGTAAATATTATATATACATTATACGAATTATAATCTGAGTTGAAACTATGACAAAAAGTATCGGTACACTTGTGGTTGGTGTAGGCTTCGTTGGTGGTCAGGCTCACACTCCGTCCTTTAAAAAAATAGATGGATCGAACTTGGTTGGCCTATGTGCGAGGACTGAAACCAGAGTAAAGCCATTAGCAGAAAAATGGGAGACTAATTATTACCTTGATTATGATAAAGCCTTAAACAATTCTGAGGTAGATGCTGTAATAATAGCCACTCCTACTCCATATCACTTTGATTTAGCCATGAAGGCTATTGATAAAGGAAAACACGTCATGTGTGAAATGCCCATCGCTCCAAAGATTAGTCAAATAAATGAAATGCATGCAGCAGCAAAGGAAGCAGGAGTGACTGTCATGCCTATTCTTAACTTCAGATTTGCTCCAGTATATGTGAAAGTAAAAGGGTTGATAAAAGAAGGCAGGATAGGAAAGCCAGTTGCAATGCACTATCGGGAATTCTTGCCGGCAAAAGATCTTGCTGAACAATGGCCAGCGGACGGGTGGGCTTGGGATATAGAACGATCAGGCGGGTACCCTGACTATACATTGTCTGTATGGGGTATTGACATGCTAAGGTGGGCTAATGAATCAGATTACATCACTTCCGAGTGGATGGCCAGCTACCCAAAGATGGAACAATATGGTGGTATCTACGGATACAATACAAAGGGGATAGCAAAGTTTGAGAATGACGTTGTTGCCTCATTCCACTTTGGT
>WJJC01000100.1 GCA_014729945.1 Candidatus Bathyarchaeota archaeon | reverse complement strand
CCCTAATCATAATGGTGGTACTGGGTAGCGCAGCAACCACCTTCTACTACGCTAAATGGATAGGATACATGACCGTAACACCCAACACCCTAGAGAAGAGTAACGACGAGGAACTGGAAACACCTTATAAATTCAGCATGATAGGGCTTCTTGCACTTGATGTAATAATCAGCCTAGGAGCTGCACTAATCTTCACCAACTTGGTGGTACCGGTGATCAATAACGTATACCCTGTGGTAATTACGACACCTAACCTGAGCATCGACCTCGGGTTCACAACTTTCCCCGTCTTCGCACTGTGGGGCGCAACCGTAGCCGTAATCCTGTTGGGGTCATGGCTCGCCAGCAGCAAAGGTGGAGTACTAAGCTCACCCTATATGAGTGGAGCAAACATCCCGGCAGATAACGAGACCTTTAAGACAACAGCAGACTCGGAGGTTAAAGTTACCCTCGGAGGAATATTCCTTGAGGGAAACATAGACGAAGCCTTCTACGAGAAACTAGCACTGGGTCTCGGAGTCCTCGTGACCATAGCACTATTCTTAGTGGAGGTAATCTAAATGAATACATTAACAATTTTAACAGCAGTAATCTTAGCGCTTGCTACCCCCGTAATCGGTGGTATATTAGCGGGAGTGGATCGTAAACTAACTGCCAGGATGCAGGAAAGAGTGGGTCCTCCCCTAGTACAGCCTTTCTATGATGTGCTAAAACTTTGGGGTAAAAATCCCATGATCAGCAATAACCTGCAGCCAGTACTGGCATTCAGCTACCTGGGCTTCGCACTAGTAGCGGCCGGTATGGTGACTTTCCAGCAGGACCTACTATTGGTGCTCTTCATAATGGGTGTCGCCGATGTATGCCTGACGGTTGCAGCGTTAAACGCTAAAAGTCCATACAGCTATCTTGGTGGTAGAAGAGAATTCTTGGCGATGCTGAGCTATGAGCCGGTAATGCTCCTAGCAGACATAGCCATTTTCTTGGTAACGGGAAGCTTCACCATCAAAGGCATTTACAATTATGGCCAACCACTACTGATGGTTCTACCCTTGGTGCTGGTTGCTCTACAATTTGTCCTAGTAATCGAGATGAAGAAGAGCCCCTATGATGTATCGGGAAGTGGACACGCACACCAGGAACTGGTTAGAGGCGTATTCACAGAGTTCAGCGGCTACACTATGGCTCTGATAGAGCTAGGCCACTGGGCGAAACTAACTACAACTTTAATGATATTCAGTCTATTCTGGGCCCCTAACCCATTGATAGGTGCTGCAATCAGCCTAGCCATGTTCTTCGTGGCCCTAGTAATCGATAACATCTATCCACGGCTCACATGGCAGAAAATGCTCAGAACCACATGGAGCGTCGGGTTCATACTAATACTAGTGAATCTAGCGGTCCTAGTCTATGGAGGTATAATCTAATGTCCCTGATACAGAAAGCACGACTCAAGAGCCTATGGGTAATGCACTATGATGCTGGTAGCTGCAACGGCTGCGACATAGAGATCCTAGCGGCATTAACCCCAAAGTTCGACGTCGAGAGATTCGGAATCGTAAACATAGGAGATCCAAAACAAGCAGACGTACTACTGGTAACCGGCGCAGTCAACCACAGAAACAAGGAGGTACTCAAAAACCTCTACGAGCAGATACCGGACCCAAAAATGGTTATAGCAATCGGTACATGTGCATGCACAGGGGGAGTATTCCATAACTGCCCCAACGTACTGGGTGGAATTGACAACGTGATACCGGTGGACGTATATGTACCGGGATGCGCGGCAAGACCAGAGCAGATAATCGACGCAGTCGTACTGGCCCTAGATAAGTTATCAGGCGCAGCCACCGAGGAGGAGACATCATAATGATCTACGAAATAACAAAGACACCTGAGGCAACATACAATAAAGAGGTAAACATGGAGAACCTCATCTCAGCCACTGAGGCAATGAAGGATCAGGGTGCAAGGTTCCTCACCATAACAGCCAAAGACATCAATGACACCGACGTAGAGGTCCTATACCACTTTGAGGTGGATCACCACGTCGAGACAATTCACCTATTAACCAAGAAAAATGAGACAATTAAAAGCATAACCGGAGTCTACCTGGCAGCATTCATTGCGGAAAACGAGGCACAGGACCTCTTTGAATTAAAATTTAGCGATCTAGCGGTAGACTTGGGTGGAAAGATGCTCAAGAATGACATCAGCCCATCTACTTTGCTGAAACCAGCGGAAGGCCCACAGCCACCAATCATGCGGAAACTGGGGCCATGCCGCGAGGAATGCCCAGCAATGGTGGATATACCCAAATACATCAGGGAAGTGGAAAGAGATGAGCCAGAGGCAGCATACAACACGATAACAGAGCGAGCGCCACTACCAGCTATTCTAGGAAGAGTGTGTTTCGCTCCATGTCAGGATGGATGCAGGCAGCAGCTGGAAGCCAAACATATACAGATCAGGTTGCTGAAGCGTTACGCGGCAGACGGATTCCAGGAACAGAACGGAGGACTCCAACGAGATATAACCTGTAAACCAGCCACGGGAAAAAGTGTGGCCATAATCGGTGGAGGTCCATCTGGTGTAGCGGCAGCATACTACCTGGGATTACAGGGTCATAGTATAACCCTATACGAGAAGACAAGTACCCTGGGAGGTGCAATGGCGTGGGGAATACCCAAGTACAGGCTACCAAAGGATCTGATGAATCAGGAGCTAATGGCACGCCTCAATGAGGTAGGCGCCGACGTCAATCTTGAGACACCGATAGAGGATCTAGACGCCTTAATGGAGGATGGCTATGATGCGGTGTTCCTGGGAATAGGTGCTGATCAGTGTAATAGCTTAAGATGCGAGGGCGAGGACAGTGAAGGAGTCATAAACTTCATGGACTTCCTTACCGCAGTAAACGTCCGAGACGAGACACCCGATATAGGAGACCGTGTAATAGTAATAGGCGGCGGTAACAGCGCCATGGACGCCGCAAGGACAGCTAGACGCCTAGGCGCAGAAGATGTAATACTATACTATAGAAGAACAGAGGGAGAGATGCCTGCAAGTCTCCACGAGATACAAGGTGCAATGGAGGAAGGAGTCAACTTTGACTTCTTGAGCACACAGATGGTGATAACCCCCGGTGAGCCCTTGGAGATATTCTTCCAGGCTATGGTTCCGGGAGAACCAGATGAGTCTGGGAGAAGACGCCCGGTTCCCCTGGATGGAAGAGGTTCCACAGTAAAGGCGGACACAGTTATCTCAGCCATCGGATACCATGGCCTGGTACCCATGGGCATGGGCGTCGAGGTGAACAGGAGAGGTCAGATAGTAGTAGATGAGAACTTGAAGACTAGCAGGGATAAGGTCTGGGCAGGCGGAGACGCGGTTTACGGACCCACAAGCGTCATAGCAGCCTTAAGAGACGGCAGGATAGCTGCGAGCAGCATCGACAGGTATCTTGGCGGAGAAGGTTTACCAGACGCTGAGCCTGATATGAGCGAGTTCGTATCAAGATCTGTTGATAAGGAGATGCTCTTAGAGACTCCGCAGGTCAGGATACCTGAACTGGATCCAGATGAACGGGTAAAGAGCTTCGTTGAAGTGGAGCAATGCCTGGAGACCAGTAAAGCGAATTGTGAGGCTGGAAGATGCTGGAGGTGCGATTGGAATGAGTGATGACAATAAATTAACCGTAATACCCTTCGGTCCTCAGCACCCCGTATTACCGGAGCCAGTACAGCTCCAGTTCTATGTGGATGAGGAGAAAATCGTTGACGTATTACCTAACATCGGGTACATACACAGGGGCATAGAGCGCGCCGCTGAGCTCAATGACTACCGGAGAAACCTATACCTATGTGAACGAATCTGCGGAATCTGTAACATCATACATGGACAGACATACGCGGGTCTAATCGAGAAGATGACGGATACAGAGATACCAATAAGGGCAAAATACCTTAGAACCATCTGGGCGGAGATAGCCCGGCTCCAGAGCCACCTGCTCTGGATAGGGTTATTCGCTGAGGCAGTTGGATTTGAGAGCCTCTTCATGAAGGTTTGGAGAGACCGTGAGCTTGTCCTGGAGTTGACTGAGGCTACTAACGGTCACAGAATCCATCTGGGGACCACGGTTATCGGTGGAGTAACCAAGGATATGGATGAGAAGCTTATCAACAGATACCTCACTGATATGGACAAACTAGAGAAAGAGATTGATGACTGGGCACACGTATTCAGAAAAGACCCAGCCTTCCTGAGCAAGACCGTTGGAAAAGGTGTACTGCCCAAGAGCGAGGCGGTGCACAGTGGAGCCGTCGGGCCAGTAATCAGGGCGTCAGGTATTCCTCAGGATATGAGGAATAATGGCTACGAGGCCTACGGTGAACTGGATTTCGAGCCAGTGGTCTATGATAACTGCGATGTCCAGGGAAGGATGCTGGTGAGACTTGACGAGTGCTACCAGAGCATCAACTTAATCAGGAGAGCCATCAACCAGCTGCCTGAGGGACCAATAACTGTAAAGAACGACAAGTTCCCGGATGGAGAAGCCATCTACAGGACAGAGCAGCCACGTGGAGAGGTCTTCTACTACGCTAAAGGAAACGGTACCATACACTTGGAGCGGATAAGGATAAGGACACCAACTCTTCCAAACATCCCGCCGCTACTGGGTATGCTTGTGGGTCACGAGGTGGCGGATATTCCTCCCATCGTGCACAGCATAGATCCGTGTATGAGCTGCACTGAGCGTATAACATATATCAACGAGGAGGAAGACTAAGATGCCCAGCTTTCTAGGAAACATACTGGAGAACCTATTCGGTAAACCCGCCACTGTCAAGTATCCCTTTGAGAAACCTGAGCCCGTACCCGGGACAAGGGGAGAGCTCAACTTCAACATGGTGAAGTGTGACCAGTGTCAGGACTGTGAGAGGATATGTCCATCAGCGGCGATTAAGGTCTACCCTGATGAGAAGAAGATAGAGTGGAGTCCCTTCCAGTGCATCTACTGTCATGCCTGTGTCAGGACATGCATGCATGAGGCGATTGAGCCCCTTGAGAACGTGGAAGCACCGGAGTATAAGAAGAAGGTAGTAACCTTCGAGCTCTAATATATCTCTTTTTTTATCTATACTGTTCTTTTAGTTCACTGTCTTCCATCATATCTAGTCTTGCTTCTAGTCTCGTGAGGCTGCGTTCGATCTTTATCAAACCGTCTTTCAAGCCATCCGCTATCTCCATGAGGCTTACACTCATCTCTAGTGGGAGGTCTTCTTTAACCTGATAGAGTTCGTCTTGGCTTTTCTTGATGAGTATGACGTTGCTTATCCTGTGGATTCCCTCTATCTGGGCGTCAAAGCTCTCTAATTGTTTCTTCGCCTCTTTTATTAGGGCGCGGTAATCGCTGTGTTTTAGGTCTTCCCAGGGATTATCCGACGTTGTGGTACACCATATGGAAAATAGGGTGGCGGTTATATAGGATTTTTCCGTCTAGTCGAGGCCTATTTAGCGTTTTTTCATATATTTGGTAGTGGCTTTATGGTTTTTGTACAGGGTGAGGATTCAGTTATATGTCCAATCGTTTTTCAGTTCTCCTTCAGTAGCTTATATTGATGAAGGAGTTAACCCGTGTAAAGTTTAGTAATTTGGATAAAATCCTATATCCTGAACTAGAGTTAACCAAGTCCGATATAATTGAGTATTATATCAAAGTGGCTCCCAGTTTGCTCCCTTTTCTCAGGGATAGAGCCCTTGTTAGAACAAGGTACCCTGATGGAGTGAATAGTGAGGGATTTTATGAGAAAGATGCGCCACGGGGAACCCCTGAATGGGTCCAGACTTATTCCAAGTATAGTGAATCAGCTGATAGATACACTGATTATGTGATTTGTAACGATGTTGATACCTTGGTCTGGTTGGCGAACCTGGCTGCCCTTGAGCTACATATGCCGTTATCAATCGTTGATAATGTTGGGTCTCCTGATCTGATGCTCTTTGATATTGACCCTGAGCCTCCAGCTGGGCTGAGTGAAGCTATACGTTCAGCGTTGATTTTACGTGATTACTTGGAGAAAATTGGTCTAGCCTCTTTTGTGAAGACCTCTGGAAAGAAAGGGTTGCACGTGATGGTTCCAGTTGTTGATGGCTATACTTTCAAGGATACCCGCTCCTTTGTTCACGCCGTTGCTATCACTCTGGCTGAGAAACATAGGTTCATAGTCTCTGAGAGGAGACAGACCAAGGAACCGGGTACTGTTCTACTGGATTATCCCCAGAACAGTGAGAGAGGCACTATGATTGCCCCTTATAGTCTTAGGGCTGTACGGGAAGCTACTGTTAGCACTCCTCTAAATTGGAGGGAGTTGCCTGATTTACGGCCTTTTGACTGGAATATATTCAATGTAGCTGAAAGGGAAAAGAAGCCTTGGAAAAAACTGTTTCATGAGAGGTTTAAGCTATCCCTCTAATAGACCATGTAGAGATAGGCGTTGCCTCTCTTTCCTGTTCTGCGCACTACGTTCATCTTTCTGAAACAGTATAGCATCTTCTGGGCTAGTTTTTTTCTTAGGCCTGCTTCATCGGATAGCATGGTGGATGTGAATTGTGTGGGCAGGGTTTCAGGTATCAGTGTTTTGAAGTCCATTGGGTTGGTGAAGAGGTGTCTTTCGTTGAGCTTTAGCAGCTTTTTGTCGTGGATGCTCCAGTATTTTCTTCTCCAGCTTCCCTTACCGTCATCGATCCAGAACTCTTCCATATCCACCATGGCTACCTCTAGTTCAAAGTTATGATGAGTGAGAAGTCTGGGCATGTAGACCAGTTCATAGAAGATATCCTCAACTTTTCCCCGTTTGGGGCTCTTGCGTCTCTTTAGACGTTCACCGTTCTTGTCTAGTCTGATTATCCATTTCTGGTACGCGATAGGGTGTACTAGTCTAACCTTATTTCCCTTTGATAGGTCTCTGAGCTTATCCTTAATGGAGGAAAAGCTTCGGGTCTGTATTTCTATAAGCAGATCGCCTTTGACTACGTCAACCCGGTAGTCACCCATGGTTGACTCTATTTCCCCGGTCTCCTTAGCGTATATTTCTTTTAGCTGTTCGTGGAGGCTCTGCTCGGTCATACACAGGTATATACGTGACTCAGCTTTATACCCCACCAAATGTTCCTTATAATTAGAGGCGCCCAGTTTGAGTAAATTACAGGCAGAGCCAAGCAGTAGAAGCATATGGAGTGGAAGGATCAGCATCGGGTTAGTGAATGTCCCAGTAAAACTCTACACAATGATTAAGGATCAGGGATTCAGCTTCAAATATGTTCGTAAAGAAGACGCGTGTCCACTCAAGTATCAACGGGTTTGTACTTATGATGAGGAAGTGGTGCCATGGTCAGATGTCGGAAAAGCTATAGAAGTGGGAAAAGACGAGTACGTGGTTTTCACTAAGGAGGAACTGGACGCCCTCAAACCAGAGTCAAATAAGAAGATCAATATCGATAAATTTGTTCCACTGGGGCAGGTGGACCGGATATTCTACAATAAGAGCTACATACTGGCGCCGGATAAGAGCGAGGACAGCTATAATCTGTTATTGAAATCATTCAAGGATAAAGATATGGCCGGGGTCGGTAAGTTCACTATGCGGACGAGAGAGTATCCCGTGGTGGTTTATCCATACCGTGACGCGTTGGTTCTAACTACTCTCAGGTACAGCAACGAGGTGGTGGACCCCAGAGCTATGGAGGTGCTTCAGGACTTGGAGGAGCCTGTTGAAGAGGAACTGGAGTTAGCCGAGAAGATAATCGATAACCTCAGCGGCGACTTTGATATCACCGAGTATCATGATACTTACACCGAGAGGGTCGAGGAGCTTCTTGAGAAGAAGCGGAAGGGAGAGAAAATAAAATCCGTTGAGCCCAAGACCGAGGAAGTCAAAGAACTAATGACAGCGCTACAGGAGACGCTCTCCCAGATGAAGGAATCATGAATATCTACAGGCCTATGATGGCTCGTACAGCCGAGGAGCCTTTCAATGATCCAGACTGGGTTTTTGAGGTTAAATGGGATGGAGTACGGGCCATAGCCTATGTTGATGAGGATGTTAGTCTCAGAACCCGTAACGATAACGAGATAATAACAAAGTTCCCGGAGTTAAACGAGTTATCTGATTTAGCGTCTGGTGTCGTGCTGGACGGGGAGATCGTGGTACTTACTGATGGTTTACCTGATTTTCAGGCAGTAGCCTCAAGAAATCAGCAGCAGAATCCCCGAGATATCCGGAAGCAGGCAGCTCAGAGACCAGCTACTTACATTGTTTTTGATATACTGGAATCAAACGGTGTCAGTCTTATTGATCGGCCTCTGTATGAACGGTTAGAGATTCTTGAGAATCACCTTGAGCAGGGTAGACACGTTGTGCGCAGTCAACCCATAAGAGAATACGGGGTGGAGTACTATGAGGCGGCTTTACAGAAGAATCTGGAAGGAATTATGGGTAAACGAAGGGATAGCCCATATCAGCCTGGGGCGAGGAGCCCTGACTGGTTGAAGATTAAACAGGTAAAGACCTGTGACTGCGTGGTGTTCGGGTACACTAGAGGCGTGGGTGATAGGGAGAAGAGTTTTGGTGCATTACTCTTGGGATTGTATGCTGGTGAAAAACCAGTATATGTTGGAAGAGTGGGAACCGGTTTCAGTGACAGAGATCTGGAAAACATCACCTCTAGGCTGGAATCCTTAGAGATAACGGATGGCTGGTTTGATGAAGAAGATATACCCAAGGAGAGTAAATGGGTTAAACCCAGGCTAGTAGCAAAAATAGGGTACCAGGAAGTAACTAATGATCAACGTCTCAGAGCGCCAAGGTTTCAGGGGTTTAGAGAGGATAAACCCGCCTCATTATGCAGTATTAACCAGATAAGACCCCAGAGACTGGAGGAATATTATGCTAAAAGAGACTTCTCTGAGACCACCGAGCCCATGGGTGGATCTAATGCTAGGTCTGGTAACAGTTATGTTGTTCAGAAGCATGATGCATCCCGGCTTCACTATGATCTGAGACTGGAACGAGACGGTGTATTAGTTAGCTGGGCAGTACCCAAAGGCATACCTTTGGAACACGGGGAAAAGAGACTGGCGATACAGACCGAGGATCATCCTTTGGAGTATGGTGGCTTTGAGGGAATTATACCCAGAGGCGAGTACGGGGCTGGCGCTGTTGAGATATGGGATAAAGGCTTCTATGTACCAGTGAAATGGATGAATGATAAGATAGAGTTTATACTGGCCGGGAAACGAGTTCGTGGCCGCTACGAGCTAATACGCTTTGATGAAGCTGGTGAAAATAATTGGCTCCTGTCAAAAAGAATTAAGTCCCCTTGAAGATGTTTCAGGAAATGTTAAGCGCTTACTAGACTTCCCATAGATTAAAGACAAAACCAAAGGGATCACGAATATAACAGGGCTTACCTTTTCCCTCCCACCTGACTACCGTGCATCCTTTTTCCATTAACCTATTCTTGGCTTTCTCTATGTCTTCGACGTGGAACTCTGTGATTGGTCCAAGGGTACGGCCACGGCTGATGTACAGGTTTAGTTTACCTGTGTCAAATTTTGCCCAGTTATTACCCATTTCGGCTATCCTTAATCCCAGAACTTCGCTGTAGAACTGTACTGCCTCCTCTAGGTTGGGGGTCTCGATGTTGATGTTGTCGCTAAGCCGATAACTCATATTAACCGTTTATAGGTTCTCAAAGTAATACAAGAAACCATCCATTTACGTGTTAACTTAGATAATTGGTTAAGAATAAGATGTGTATTTTAGTTAGATCTCGGCGAACTGGGGGGCTACGTCTTCTCCTTTTGGTTCTTCTACTAGTAGCATTATCATGGTGGTTGATAATATTCCCAGGATTCCGTTTATGAAGAAGGGTATCCCGTATCCGGGAACCTGTAACCCAAGCACGTTAAAGACAGAGAACCTGTAGGTGTCATATATCCAGGTTCCTATGATTGGCCCTATTACGCTGCCAGCGGTGAAAGCGGTGCCGAATAACCCGAACATTCTTCCACGTACCTCTGGTTGGACTAGATCTGCTCTTAATGCTCTGAAGGCTGGCATGCTTATATTGAAGCCTAGGCTTCTGACGCTAACCACGATACCGGCTTGTGTGATGGAGGCTGTGAAGGGTAGGATTAAACCCGCTAAGCGGCTGCTATAGTTGCCAAAGGCGATTAATGGTTTTCTACCCAGTTTGTCACTGTATCTACCGGCGATGTAGCTTGCCAGTAGTCCTATGAAGCCGCTGAGGCTGATGATTGTGCCTATTCCCACCGGGTCCATGTTAAATTTGTCTGTGTAGAATAGGACCATTATGGGTATTATGAAGCCGACTCCTATGCCGGCTATGAAGCTATTCAAGAATAGTACCTTCAATGGTTGAGTCCACTCTATCTTGGGTAACTCTTTCTTTTCGCCTTCTAATCCCGTATTATTCCTTCTGCTTCTTTCAGGCTCCTTGATGTAGAAATAAATTACTGCTAACGCTACTGCGGCAAGAGCGGAGTCAACAAAGTAGGGTATACGGTAGCTCATTAACTCGGTGTATCCTCTACTTAATACGAACCACTGGATTGCACCCCCGAAAACCGGTCCAATGTTCCTCCCAATCATGCTCATGGACATTATGAATCCCGCAGCCTCACCTCTCTTCTGAGGTGTAACGAGATCAATTAACAAGGTCTCGGATGCGAGCATGGCCCCGCTGGAGACCGCTCCATTGATTACCCTGATCACTAGTAGCCAGCGCCAATCTGGTACAAGCCCGGTTAATACCCCGAAGACTACGTCTCCGAATATGCCCAGCATCATAATCTGTTTTCTTCCATACTCATCAACAAGGCGTCCCATCTTGGGTGATAGTATGGCGTAAGCCATCATGAAGCTGCTAGTGAATAACCCAACGCTGGCTACACTGGCGCCGAGGCTGATTACGTAGTTGGGGAAGAAGCTGATGGGTAGGGCGATGGCAAGGGATTCCACCAGTTGGACTGTTCCCAGTATTAGAACTGCTTTATTGAGTCTCGGAGCTGCCATAAATAGTCCTCATCCAACCATGCGTTATCTAATATAAGGACACCGAAAATTGACACCTTTATATTATAGAAATATGTGTGGTTGGACGATGATCGGAATCCACCTGATGGTAGACGGAGTCACTGAAAACACGGTTGATGAAGAGGTAATACAGCATATACTAACGGATCTGCCTCCAAGGATAGATATGCATATACTTGATGGGCCTTACCTCGTTGAAGGTGTACAGGAGAACCCGGGATACACCGGTATAGAGGTAATAGACAAGAGCCACATCGCTATCCACACCTTCAGTGAAGATAACACCATTAGCATAGATGTTTACAGCTGTAAAGCCTTCAACGCTAAAAAGGTCGTAGAGTACCTGAGGGAACATATTGCTTTCAGGGAGATAACCACTAGAACTATTACTAGAGAAATCATCCGATAAGCGAAGTAAATATACCCGTATTTCCTTTTTGGTCCTAAAATAATGTTTTTCCTAGCCAATTATCGTATTTTGGCTAAATCTCTTCAAATAAGTCGCATTAAATAAACTACTTTCAGGATTCGTCTCATAATCAACTTAACCATTTTTTCATTTTACAGGCTTTCATGTTTTCCTGTGAAATGTATTTTAATCATGGATTTTTCTGGAGTATTGCTTAAATTTATGGTGCCTTCAACATACTAGAGAGGATATGGAGGGCTTAGGTCAATTTGATGCTATATATAACATCCTTATCCTCGTGGTAGTTATCACACTTATAGCGCGGCAGATCAATTTTCCCTCTACTATAGCATTCATTTTCGCTGGGGTGCTGGCTACTTTTATGCCTCGAATATCTCTTCCTGAGATAGGTCCCGGGATATTCTTGACGGTGCTTCTTCCCCCTATCTTGTTTACTGAGACCCTGACTATGGATGTTGAGGGGCTTATCGATGACAGTGACACTATATTGACT
>WJJC01000099.1 GCA_014729945.1 Candidatus Bathyarchaeota archaeon | reverse complement strand
TAACATGTCCTACAGGGTTTGGACTCAGCCTCATTTATCACGGATTGAATACTCGTTAATCTTTCATGAATCCTTTTAAAAACCTCATCTATACTCGGACTCTCAACGGAACCTAGGACCGTGTTTGCCTCGTCTTTAAACGTTTCAAGGCATTCCTGATTTCTGCTGCATTCCATATTAACGCATTTCTGGATAGAGTCCTTGAGATAACTCGTTGCTTGGTTTGCGTAGACCTTCATATGTTTCGAGGCTATTGCCTTCTCAACGCTTCCTATGCGTTGCTCCACTATGGCATCGGATATCCTGTTTATATCCACACGTAACTGGGTTACCTCGTTTTTTAGTTCCTTTAGACTTACTTCCCCCAACACAATCAAGTATATTTTTCTTACCTAAATCTATATTAACCTTCCCTCCTTGATAGTATTTTGATAATTATGCCTAGAAAAAACATACTATACTTCACTCAAACAGGTGAAGCCAACAGAGAGGAGACCCTAAAAATCGCAAAAGAAAGAGCCGACGAATTAGGGATCAAAGACCTTGTAGTTGCTAGCACAAGGGGCGATACTGGAAAACATGCAGTAAATTATTTCAAAGATTACAACGTTGTCGTTGTCCCCCACGTAACAGGGTTCAGAGAACCAGGTAAACAAGAACTCTCACAGGAAGCTGCTAACGAAATACGAGAAAAAGGTGGAGCCATTGTTATAGCAGCTCACACCTTCAGCGGAATCGACAGAGCGATTCAGGCAAAATTCGATACCATGTACCCGGCAGGTATAATCGCTCAGACACTGCGTATGTTCGGACAGGGAATGAAAGTTGTGTTTGAGATAGCTGCTATGGCAGCAGATGCAGGGGCGATACCCGTAGATAAGAACGTCCTTGTGGTCGCGGGCTCTGGTCGAGGAGCGGACACAGCGGTTATACTTCGTGCCGCCCCCAGCCACAACTTCTTCAATATGGTAGTAAAAGAAATCGTGGCAAAACCAAGCCAGCTATAGAGGTAATTCAATGAGTGACAAACTACTCGTAATAATCGCCACCGAAAATAAGCCTAAGGCTTTAACCGCCTTAATGTATGCAGGAGCCACCATCCGAAATGAGTGGCTAGAAGACGTTAAAGTAATCTACTTTGGCCCAATCGAGCAATTAATGACCACTGACGAAGAAATAGCTAACGCTGCAATAGAACTAGCAGCCAAATCTGAAACCTATGCCTGTAAAGCAATAAGCGATATAGAAGGTATTAGTGAAAAAATGGATTAGATGGGAATTAAGGTAGAATACGTGGGAAGTATCATCAGCGACTTTATCAAACAAGGCTATACGCCTATGGTGTGGTAGATGATCCTAGGAATCAGCGCCAGTGGAAGACAAACCCATAGAGATGAGGGCGGTAAGCTCATAAAAGGGGTAAACGAGGAGATGGTCAAATATATCCTTGAGAAGACAGGTGAACCCTATGAGTTTATCAGTCTAGGTGGCAAGACTATAAAAGGATGTCAAGCATGCCTTGGATGTGCCAAGGATAATATCTGTGTAATGGATGATGATTGGGGCAATATCCGAGACAAGCTACTTCAGGCAGATGCTCTGGTATTCGGCGCGCCTAATTATTATGGCAAAATCAACGCTCTTGGTCACGCATTTCTTGAACGCACTTTCAGCCTAAGACACAGAGAAAAATTCCCACTAGCTGGTAAACTTAATGTCATAGTGGCTACAGGATCACAGGAAAATAATCCAGCTGAGAAGTATATTCGAAAAATCTTCCGCAGCAACTATATGGCAGAACCCGTAGGTGTCCTGAAACTTAGTGGCATATCACAATGCTACCAATGTGGTTATGGGCACACATGCGCCGCAGGTTCTGTTGTTGCTAAACACGGATATCTCGATGAAATAAAGGACTATCATCTACCAATCATTGACCCCGATGCCTATAGAAGGGCAGAGATTATTGGACATAGGCTCGGAGAAATTGTAAGAAGAAACAAACACCATGAAGAAGACTGAAAAATCTTTCCGAGAATTCACTCGTTATTTCCTCGTATTTCTCTCAATATGTTTTCCAAATGTAACTGTGGCAAGAAACTCAAGGTATATTTCTCTTACCCTAAACTATAATAGAGTTCCCTACTCTGTTTTCCCTAAACATCGCTTGGTTCAACATCAACCACTGGATCATGATACCCAGTGATTCCATTGAATCTTAGAATAGTAAAGAACCTAGGCGATCAGAACCCCATGAGAAGGCGTACAGAGAGATGTATGATAACAATAAGCAAAATGATAACTCAACAGGATTCAAGGGAACAGAATTCAAATATCCAATCCTATATGCTGTAAAAGGAGTAAATAGCTCAAGTGAAGTAAGAGAAGAAGACAGGTGTACCTCCAAAAATACACAACACATTGACGAGCTATGGATGACTGAACTTGAGGAGGCAAAGCAGCCGGATCGCGATAACTACTTCATAACAGATGACTCATTTAGAAGCCTCTGTGTAGGATTAAACGAGGGATCAAATGGGTGGGCCCTCTTAATGAATTTAGATGCCTCCCAGGTAGAGGAGATTACATCAAGACTGAACTCTAGGAAACTCAAACCATTTGCTTACGGAGAAACAGCATCAATACTTAGACAGGCGGGTGTCCCGTTCATTGACTTAGGGCCTAGAGAGTCTGGTGCCATATACTTTGCTCAACTACTAGTTAGGTATGCTCTGATATATGCTAGAGACTTAGGCGGAGACCCACATGAGGTATCTCACTCTATAGAGGAATACGCTCCCGGTGTAATCCTATTATTCGGCGAACCTAGCGATGAAAGCATAAGATACACACAAGGGCTACTGGGGTTAGGTGTATCTGTTATTTCCTGTGTGGGAGACTTGGGGCTAGTGGGCCACATTTATTGTGTTAAATCATTAAACGAGATGATGAATATAGCTTGGAAACTCCCTAATATTAGGGCTAGACTCGTTACCCATGCTTCTCCGGATTTACCTGTCCTCTCCGGACCAATTTACCGGAGAGAGACATTAAACGAAGGTGAAATCACCGTCAGTTTAGAAGGATCAGAAAATAGCTTCATGGTATGTAGACCCGGTAACATACTTCATGAAGAAGTTCATGTAAAGGGTCAAATAAGCACAGCTTCAGGATTCAGTCTCCTAGTAGAGCTAGGTAACCCAATGACAGATCCCACGATAACCCTCTGGGTGGAAGTTATTATCAAGAGGGTCTCTAAATATGCGAAAGGTGTAAAGATTCAGAGCCGAGTCGGGGGTGGAGTTATGCTCCTGATGACAAAGGAGGCACAAGAATCAGGTGTAACACTGAATCATATAGGGAAAATGATAATAACCGAGCTACGAAACGAGTTCTCAGAGATCGGTCCTGTTGAAGTATCCTTTTTCCTTGATAAGGAGACTGAGAAAAGGCTCCGTCCAGAGGTAGACGCTTATAGAGATAAGAGGAAAAAACTAATTGAATCTGCTTCTGAGGATAATATAGATACTTTTTATGGATGTACCCGATGCAGAAGCTTTTCATTAGGACACGCTTGTACTGTTACTCCGGATAGACCCGCCCAATGTAGTAAACCATGGTACATGTTGAAGGCTTATGCCATTCTTTCTCCCGGTGACACATACAATCCATGTACCCTTATAGAAAAAGGTGAATGCGTTGACCCCGTTAAGGGCGAGTATAAAGGAGTAAATGAATCTACAGATACCAGGACGAATGGTATAGTGGATAGGATTTATCTTCACAGTATTTTCGAATATCCTCATACAGCCTGTAGTTGTTTCCAGAATGTTGCTTATTATATTCCAGAAGTTGATGGAATAGCCATAGTAGATAGAGGCTACAAGGGTATAGCGCCGGGGGATATGACTTGGTCTCGGTTAGCTAACCTTGTGGCAGGTAGACAATATCCTGATGGAGCAGCCACTATTGCTACGCAGTATCTACGCTCACACAAGTTTCTTCAGGCTGATGGAGGATATAAAAGAGTGGTGTGGATGACTGAGACATTGAAAAACTTTGCACTGGAGTCGATACCATCAGAACATAGATCTAGCATCCAGACGGAGAAGAACGTGACTACATTAGACGAGTTAATATTATCACAGAAACTTTAATCCATTATATATGAAAAACACACGTGACTGATTTCGACTCTGTTTAGCTGTGTATTAATAACAAGAAAAGTACTGGATCCAATATCTATTTGTTGTCCTTATCTGCTTCTTCTTGAAAACCCTTCATCATGTCACATTTTTCAGAGCAAGTGGACATATGTATAGAGGACATCGGAATGTAACTCATCTTTTTTAGTAAGGTATCGCTAAAAAGATCTTTTCCCTTGTATATTTTCTGATCAACTCGATCTGTGCACCGCAGCGTAAACAATGGGTCCTTTTATTCTGTGTTATTCAATCTTATCTAATATTTATGGTAGATAATACTTAACTAACCATTAAACATAACGCTAGCGTATAGCGAGCATCACACCAAGCTGAAATATCACTAATTTAAAACATTTATTTCGTCACACCTACCGAGAACTATCCACATTTTTCTCAAATATCCCTAAACTATCAGGAGTTCTCGGAGAGCTTATTGACTAGGTCACGTAAACGCTTCACATCAGAAGCGCAGACCTCAAACCAGTCACCAAAAGGACAAAAGTCATCAATGACTTCCTCCTCTAGGCGCTCATTATACACCAATGGATACAATCGACACCCCTCAGGTCTAAATGAGTAAATCCCGCATCCTGTAGCCTCTAGGAAAAAACATTTGCCACTACGATTTCTTAGATGCAACTCATCTCCTCTTTTAACCGCAAAATCAGGGAAACTATATCCGTGTTCAATAATCCTCGTAATATCCTCATCTGTGAGGGGCATTTCTGTTTCAATGCAACACGCTACACAGTCATGAACCCTGCAGGGAACACCGCTACCAAGAGAAAATTTTTCTCCACTATGGGCTGAACCTCTTTTTTTCTTCAACAGAGAACCACACAAAGTACTGTCACGATATTACTTAATACACTCGATTATTCTCCGAGTCGTTAATTGTTATTATCTCTCAATAGGAACTGTGAAGCTAAACTGTGACCCTTCCTCCAATCCAGTGGATTTCACCCATATTCTTCCACCATGGGCTTCCACGATACCCTTACAGATACTGAGTCCTAACCCAGTCCCAGGCACACTTTCCCTCACAATACCTGGGAATGGTTTAAATAACTTATCAACATCCTCCTGAGAAACACCTCTACCATCATCAACAACGCTGAAAACAACATAATCATCATCAAGCCTTGACTCAACCAAGATCGATGACCCTTTTGACGAAAACTTTGACGCATTACTTAAAAGATTAAAAAATACCTGAAATAGCTTGACTCTATCTGCATGTATTGTACCTTCATAACTCAGATTAAATGATAAAGTCTGATTTTTTGAGGATAGAATCGGTTCAACTTCTGTCAGGATCTCATCCATTAAGTCTCTGATATTCACTGGCTCGGTATGTAGATCGAATTTATTCATCTCAAGACGTTGAAGATCCAGTAAGTCATCCGTCAACCGAATAAGCCTCTGAACATTCTTCAAAATAACATCAAAGTAATTCTTAACGGAATCTAGATCCCCTGAAGCCAGAGCAGATTTAACCAACTCGGTATAACCCTGTATAGAGGTAAGAGGAGTTCTAATCTCATGAGTAGCTCTATTGATGAAACGAGACTTTAGAACATCTAACTCTCTCAGTTTCCGATTACTCTCAGCAAGCTCCTTAGTTCGCTGTCGAACCCGTTTCTCTAGATGATCCAGTTGTTCTATGTTTGAAATTGCGGATGCAACATGTAATGCTATTATCTCCATTAGAGTGCGATCTATTTCCGAGAAATTATCAGGTACCTTACTTTCAAGATTGATAACAGCAACAACTCTTCCTCGGTTCTTCACAGGTACTGCCAGCTCAGAAATGGTCTGGACGCCATCAACTGTAACGGTCACATAATCTGGATCAAGTCTAGTATCAGGCACATACTGGGTTAAACCTGTCCTCGCGGCTCGAACCACTATCCCTGAGCCGGTGAGGGGGAGATCTCTATAATCATCTAAACTTAGTCCCTGTACATAGACTGCTTTAACGCAATCATCCTCTATAATGTTAAAGTCTCCCACATTAAACCCTAATACATCCTCAATTATATCGAAGGAGATCTCCCCCACGAGAGTCAAGTTATCAGTTGACTGTAGTAGGGACGCGTGGGCATGTAACGTCTCCAAGCCCTTAAGATACTCCATACGACTATTCTGTGCCCTTATTCGAGTAATCGCGGAGGCGACGTGCTGGGCTAATATTCTGAGTAGTTGAACATCAGCCATGTTAAACGCGTTCTCACGTTCATGTTCAAGGTTAATCACCGCAACTACTTCATCATAAACGATTACCGGAACATCCAGTTCTGATCTATGAATCTTGCTTCTAGCCTCTGCGTATCTTGAAATATACATAGGGTCTAGACTTGTGTCACAGACAAGTTGGGTTGTCTTTGAGTTTACGGCACGGACCGTGATT
>WJJC01000098.1 GCA_014729945.1 Candidatus Bathyarchaeota archaeon | reverse complement strand
GGGTCGCTTCTGTGCTCTGGTTTCCATGATATGCTACGTTGGAGTCTCGGGGGATTGAATAATGACTCAAGCACCAGCCTTCCTACGTTTTCACCATTATAGAATAAGTCGGCGTGACGTGTTTCATTGTATTTTCCTAATACCGTTGCCTCCACCTGTTCATCACTAAAGATCTGTAAAACCTCTTCAAGGTTATCAGGAGGCACTGCAAGCAACATTCGTTCCTGGCTCTCACTTATCCATATCTCCCAGGGCGCCATATCAGATGCCTTTAATGGAATACGGTCGAGGTAAACCTCAACTCCCAATCCATACCTGTCAGCTGTCTCACATACACCGCAGCTGATGCCTCCACCTCCAATGTCGGTTATGCCTGAGCCTAGTTTTTTATCGCTAATCTGTTTGATGGCTCGTTTTACTTTCTCCTCTTCAATGGGGTTGGCTATCTGTACAGCTGATCTGCTGGTCTCCTCGGATTCTTCTGTTAGCTCAACTGATGCGAAGGTTACTCCGTGTATACCGTCACGCCCAGTCTTACCACCCACTAGGACCACGTAGTCTCCGGATTTAACCTCTGTTTTGTACTGGTCTTTGGGTAGTACTCCGATGCAGCCAGCGTAGACCAATACGTTGCCCGTATAATCTTCATCAAAGACCGTTGCCCCGTTTACAGTTGGTATCCCAATGCTGTTTCCGTAGCTTCCTATACCATCAACCACGCCGTTGAATAGAAATTTGGGGTGCTTTACACCATCCGGTAGTTTCTCATAAGAATAGTCCAGTGGCCCGAAGCAGATTACATCGGTGTTTGCTATCGGATTAGCCCACACCCCCATGATGTCCCTGATTACTCCACCCAATCCTGTAGCCGCTCCACCGAATGGCTCAATGGCGCTGGGATGGTTATGGGTCTCTACTTTTATCGCTATAGTTACATCATCGGTTAGATCCACCATACCAGCATTATCCTCAAATACACTGAAACACCATTCAGGTTCAAGTTCATCAATAAGGCTCTTGAAATAGGTCTTCAACAATCCATCCACTTTACCTTCAGGAGTCTCAATAACACCTGCAAAGGTTTTGTGGCTGCAGTGTTCGCTCATGGCCTGATCAAAGGTCTGAAGCTCGATATCAGTCGCCTTGCGTTCACGGAGAATATAATGATCACGGATATACCTGAGTTCATCAAGGGTTAACCCTAATCCTAGTTGTTTTCTTATATCAACAAGTTCCTCATCTGAGGCGTTCATGAAGTCAATAGTATGATGACTGAAGGGTAGATCTGTTTCCTTTACCCGGTTCATTATTCCTCACTTATCTCATAACGGTAATCATCTTTAGTGGGGTTGGTAAGCAACCTTCTACACATCTCATCTACAAGCTCATCTGCATGTGATTCATCATCAGCTTCAAAATAAACCTCATATGCTTTGCTTGATCTAACCTTCTCAACAGGGTAACCTAGTCCCTGTAATGCATTGGCCGTAGCTTCTCCTTCAGGATCACTGTATCCTTTTTTCAATGTTACATATACAAACGCTTTGAACTTCATCTTCATCACGGGGTGTGGAATTTCCCACAGTAGTTGGATTTAATAAATATGTTAATCTATTAAGCTTTTTCAAATAATTTTTGCAAGAAGGTTTAATGTTTCAGTTTTCATAAAACTCGTTCAAAAGAAATAGAATAAAATTGGAAGGGCGTCCCATCCAAGGAGGTTAACTAGCCGCTACTTAGCAGGATAGCTATGATTAGACCGTAGATTGCTAGACCTTCACCAAGAGCGATGAATAGTAGAGACCAGATTGATAACTCGGGTCTCTCTATAAGCATGTCCGCACCGGCTTTCGCTGCTACCATGATACATAGCGCTGAAGCGAAAGCGGCTCCTATGAGTGTTAGTGAACTGGTCAGCAAAGGCCATGCAGATTCAGGAATCATACCACCTTCACCTCCTCCAAAGATTAAGACTATCATTAAAAGTATACTCACAATGATCGTAAAGCCGCCAAATGAAGTAAGACCAGCACCCCAAGGTGTGCTCTTGCCCTCCATATCGGCTGAAGCATTGATCATTCCACCCTGAGCCATCGCGTAAGCTCCGGCTAGAATGGCGATTGCCACGGCAAGTGTTGCGTATTCCAACATTTTAGACATCACCAGCTTTGATCAAAGTGAGATCAGTTGACATCATTGTCATTTCTCACCTTTTTCTCTCCTTAGTCATTCTGTGTACATATATATCTTTTCCAATTAACAAAAACTGTAAGAGAAAAAATAATATAGAGTATTTACTCTTGCACAGGTTTGGGAGTTGGAACACGGAAAGGTCTAAACCTTCGTCCCTCTCCATGGAAGAATTTGCCCATGAACTCATAGTAAAGCAGTCTTACGCTTTGAACACTGCTTGAAACGAATTCAAATGTCAATGCTATTATGTTCATCAATATCATCCCACCAAGAGGACTATTTATTGCATGACCCATAGCTTCACCTGCACCTGATAAACTCACGTGGGCGATCGCGAATGCTGCAACCCTGAGAAAGCTGAACATGTTTGCCAAGCCTTCAACGAAGGTCATTAGCAAACCACCTATACCTTCTCCGATTGTCTCCATCCCACCTACACCGTGTCCATGCATTACACTGTGTAATATTGGCTCAACAAAGCTTAGCCCCATGCCCAGAAGCATTAAATTAAATGTCCAACTCGAGACGACCTGCATAATATCCAGACCTTCTGTGAACATTGTAGCTGCACTAAGGTATAATCCTGTAACATAAAGCCCCATACCAAAACCGTGCTCTCCAATCATGCCAGCATAATTTCCTTCTTTATAGGAATTATATGCTCCAAGCATAGCTCCAAAGACCAGTTCCACGGCTCCAACCATGAAGATTAGATTCATGAGTTTACCTGTCTCGTGCATTGGGTTCGGCATTACCGGATAGTTAAATGGTAAGGTTATATGTGCTTCATGCAACCAATGAGTAATTAGATGCTCGTATAGGAATATAGAGTCATACATAAAACCAAATACCACAGCAGCTATTCCCATAGGTATGAAAAGTGCGAATAAGTATTTCATCAACCCACTTTTGTATTTACCGTTCAAAGCTAAACCAAGTGCGAGGAAGACAAGCCCTTGCCCAATATCCCCGAACATCAAACCAAACTGGAAACAGAACACAAGCACAGAAATGTATCCTGGATTTAGCTCCTCAGCTGAAGGCCATCCCCTGAGTCTAGTTAATATCCATAGAGGCTGAAGCTTTTCTGATTTGAAATCCTTTTCAGGAGTTGGAGCGTGCTTATCATCTTCATCGAGGTCAGAGACTTCAACGAATATCCTTTCACCTATTTGAGATTCAACTTCAGAAACAACGTTTCTAAGTTCTTCAATCTTCTTCTCAGGAGTATAGCCCTGCAATATGCTGATTACTTTACTTCTAAGTACCGGTGTACTTCTTCGGGAATACAGCCATAGAATTCTAGCATAATATGCAAGAATTCCAAAAGAACCCTCCTGCTCCTTTTGAAGCTCCTCTATTTTCTCCGAATATTTTCGTTCATTTTCTTTGATTTTTTTATTATATTCATCTTTTAATTTAGAAATAGTTTTCTCGTATTCTTCCTGAGATTCTCCTGTTTTTTCTGCTTCAGCAAGCTTTTGTTTGTATTTTTTAATCGCTTCTTTTCTCTTACTCTCATCCAGTACCAGTAAGACATCAGAGGGATCAAGTACATCAAAAATATCTTTAATATCATAAATTAAGAACAAGGACTCGATCCAGTCTCTGCTTTCCTCATCACCGAAAACAAAAACAAGGCTTTCATCTTTTGAAAGCTCAGATACCCTAGTATACGCCTCAGGATATCGTTTAAGATACTCTTTTAACTGGGGTATGAAATCGGTCTTGACTACACCTACAGCAAAACAGTTCTTTAATTCATCAGGTTCCAGAGCAGTTACAGAATCTAATCTAGTCTTTAATTTAAGGCGTTCTTCGTATTTTTGTTCTTGTTCTTCTTTAATACTTTGAACTTTTTCATTCATTTCAGATACAAGTTTATTGTTCTGAACATGCATTTCCTCTCTTTTTTCCGCTATCTCATGAAGGAGATTCTCGGAATCTTCTATTAAAGAATTAATCTTACCCTCAGGGTCCAATGCAAATTCTTTAAGATCCTCTTTAGGAGGAGTTACCTTCTGTACTTCGTTAATATCAAGGTCAAGAGGCTCAAGCAAGCGGTTCTGGACTTTTTGATATAATGTTTTATAATCCACCTTTTGCTCTGAGGGAGATTCTAGATCCTCAAAATCTGAGCCTGTAACATGTTTTAACTGTGTTACTTGAGCTCGTCCGAGGGCTTCAAGGACCGGCCCCTCATACTCTGGAGGAGTAATAATAGTGACCTTTTTCATCAAGTTGATTCAGTCTATAGGTTAGTTATTGGATAAAAAACTTTCCGAATTCAACCTTTTTTAAAAAAAATCAAAGTTATTGTAATACGACAACCTCACGCGACGGGAAAAATGCGTTCTTCTTCAGGAAGAAGCATCACTTCACAGCTGGTTTTTTGATCCTCTTCGTTAGATTCAAGAGAGACTATATTTTCTTCTGTTTGTTTAGTTGCTAAATGTTCCACTCTTTTAAGCCAGAAAAACATCATCAGAATATATTGAACAGCAACAAACAAGATCACGCCAAGCACAACGACCATATTTTCAGGTTTCTTGTATAAGATCAACAAAGAAGCAATTGCCATACCAATAACAGGAACACCTAGCATAGCTAACACAAAATACCTGTTCTTGTGAAGGATCTCAGCTAAAGATAATTTTTTCTTGACCACAACGGAGTATTGTTAAGGATTAAAGAAAAAGGTTCTCATAAGATTAGATAACTATTTTCGCCCAAGTATTGAGCTAAACTGGGTTAGAGAGGATAAGGTCACAGCCTCCACAAGGTCTCCCCTTGAAACAATACCAACTAATTCATCCCCCTCACTTACAAGAACCTGGTTGATGTCTTTCTCGTGAATAAACCTCATGGCTTCAAGAATGGGGGTATCTGATTCGACACTGATAAGAGAACTAGACATTATTGATCTCGCTTTATGAACGGCTGGATCTTTATAAGCCACAATCACCCGGTTGAGCATATCAGACTTTGTAATAATGCCAACAGGTTTTTCTTCCTCAGTTACTATTATGCTCCCAATATTCTTCTCAGTCATTATCTTGGCCGACTCTGCTACAGTGACTGATCTGTCCACTGAGATTATATTGTTCATAACATCGGCAACAATTGAGGGAAACTTCAACTCAGATCACTCTTTTTTCGGGAACCCTGCATGGATCAATGTGGTAGTTGATTCCATGCCCTCAATTACTCTTAACTTGTTGAATACAAAGTCATCCAACTCTTGGAGTGTGTCAACCTCTATCTTGATGATCATATCAAACTCACCATAGGTTGTGATTACTTCCTTAACGCATGGTAGTTCCTGCACTTTCTTGAAAACTATATGATCCTTTGAAGGCTCGACTCTTGCTAAGGTATAACTTGTAACCATTTTCTAAATCCTCTCTATTAAAATATGAAAAATGGTTAAAGGTTAAATAGCTTTTACTGCGAGAGCTATTTCTTGTAGTCCAAGATCATTTAAGATCCGATCGACAGATTCGGCATCAACTTTCATCCCGGCTTTTAACAGGGTTTCAATTCCTGTCGGTGAGGCTAGTTGATCCTGTCGCCAGAGGTATATTATCTTCTTTGTTTCCTCTGTGGAGATCGCATCTCTTTGCTCGGAGTCCAGAATTATGGACACCAATCTTTCTGATAAGTTCTTATATAGTGATACGGGGATTTCGTTTATGGCTTTCATTTCTTGCACGTCGTATATACTGTTTATACAGGTTATATCAGCTCGCATTAAGAAAACATAAAAATTTTTGAGTTTACTTATGATTTCTTTAATCAAAATCAATTTTTTCTATAATTAATTTAAAGAAAAAAATTCGGGTTTGCATAAAATATGCAATATAGACTATTTTGGAATATAAATTTTATACTTTTATGTATACTCTGTGTTGTTCAGAAAATATCTTCAACCCAATTAAAAAAAACGCAAATAAGATTAAAGAAAACCCAATTAAAGTTGAATAAAAAATATATATCTCCGATAAAAATACATTACAAATGTCCATGGACATCCTTGATATGAAAATCATCAAATGTTTAACAGAAGACGCAAGATGCACTTATAAGTACATGGCTGAAGAAGCAGGCGTCAGCGAGGCTACAATTAAAAACAGAATCGACAAACTCCGAGAAGAAGGTATAATAAAAAAATTCACAATAATAATGGACTACCATAAACTCGGCAGAGCCATAAAAGCATTCATCGGATTAAAAGTACAGCCAGCCAAACTATCCGAAATAGTTAGTGTAATAGAAAAAAACTCAGATGTACATGTACTCTACAGGACAAGTGGCGACGTTGACTTGCTTATAGAAGTTATCTTTGAGCAGATGGAAGACCTCAACAGCTTCCTAGAAAACGAGTTAGCTCTTGATGGGATATTAGGTACGGTTGTAACGATAGTTATTGGACCATATAAGAGATGCCCATGGACTGGACTCTAAAGCCAAGCCTCATTCCGTTTATTGGTTACACGGAAAATAATCAAGTCATCAATATTGGTATGATGTTCCTCAAGACCTACCTTGAACATTGTCTCCAAATAACCTCGTAAATAGGCGGATGGAACCGCGGCTTGTTCAACTTTAATCTCGTCCTCAACGCGCTCAAATTTACCCCATCCAAGGTTTTCCAACTCGTTCAAAACAAGAGGCCAATTACCCTTACGAGTGAGATTAATATCTCTGAACTCTGGTTTCAAGACTTTTCTTTTTAAAGCTGTGGTCCCTCCTGCCCTGTAGATTTCAAGTTCTGAAAGAGATTCAAATAAATCCAGTAGCATGCCCCTGTCCATTATTATTACTCTATGTTCCCCAATACGGTAAAGATCTGGCAACCAATCATGCATCGAGAGTTTCTTGAATAATAATAATGCCCTATGTATCGCTTCGTTCTTATTCTTGATGAACCTGGTGCGTTCTAGGAAATCTAAATAGTTATAGAGATCTTCATCAATTTCTGCAGTAAACTCCCGCATTACCGATCTTTTCCTATCTCGCAAGCTTCTCAATAAAGCCTTCTATCCTGTAAAGACGGATTTATTTAAATGATACAAGCTTGTTCAAAAATTAAAAAGGTTAGTAAAAAAAAAGATTATTTTTTAACAATTCTTGCCTCGGTTGGCTTTATGTTAATGATCACTCTTCGTTCATCGTCCTCTCTGGGGAACCAAAAACGATCTTTTTGTGCAGGGTGCCAGTACAGCCACCACCACTCCCATTTATTTAGTACCTCCTGTTCGGAGGCAAAACTTGCTTCTCCCTCAATCTCATAATATTTACCACGCTCCTCCGCAGGGAAGGTTATTAACACCTTGTTATTCTCCTTGATATCCTTGACTTTCCTAGTATCTTTCTCAGTTGGGAACCAAAGAGTACCATAAAGATCTTCGTTAAAGTTAGTCATCTGCCTAGTTCTTTCCTCGTCTCCTTTATAGGTGGTCATGAAGACCACTTTGGCTTTCCTGAAAGCTTTCTCTATACCCGGTATTTTTTCCATGAAATCAACTCGATAATTATTCTTTGACCTCCCGTAATAATAATGTTAAGACAATTAGAAGACATTAGAGAACTGATTTATCTGAAGAACAAAAGTATCTAAGGAGTGCTTGAAGCCCCTCATCCTGTTTCTAAGAGTAACTTCACTAGTTCCTGCTGCTTCCGCAACCTCCTTCTGAGTTCATCTATCATCATTACTATTACACGATACATACAAGGCAGATGCAGCAAAACCTCTAGGATCCTTTCCGACAAAAGCATTCTTCTTGATTTCCCTAAGTATCTTAACCGCAATCTGTTCTGTACCTCGTTTAAAGTTCAGCTTACCTGCGATGCCCGTTATAAATTTCAATAGACCATCAATGGGTATCTTAAGATTCATCTCTCTCAGCAAAAGCCTATAGGTCTTGGATATCTCACCGTGTTCTCATGTCGAGAATCTAGAAATCTCTTGTAGATACCTCGGTAGACTATTTTTTTTCTGCATTAGGCATATATATATAGTGGCAGCCACGAAATCGTCAATGCTCCTAGCTCAAATTATATCCATTTTAAGGGATTTTCTAGATAGCGGACTCTTCTTTAACACTGTTTTGTAGATGCGAAGTTGAAGCCATACGATCTATTTTCGCTATGGCAATGCTCAGGTTTCTTCGTCAGGTCTCGTTATATTTACTATGTTTATCGTATTTTCGTAGGCGATCCATCTTTAT